>CALBTC010000488.1 GCA_937967805.1 uncultured Anaerolineaceae bacterium | reverse complement strand
GGGCGCACGCCGGGCGGCAGCTGCAAATCAATGGTGGGGGAGACGGTGGCCTGCGTGTGGTTGGTCAGCGTGACGGTGAGGTCGATGACGTCGCCGGGCTGGCCGGCAGCGCGGGAAAGGGTCAGGTCTAGCTGGAGGTTACCATAGATGTGGGCTTCGCCTTCGCCCGAGACGGTTTGGCTGTAGACGGCCGTATGCGCTCCGGCGCCAAACAGCCAGACAAGCAAACCACCACCCAATAAGAAAAAGAGCCAGCGCCACCGCGTCATCATGATGGCAGGCAGTGTATCAAACAAGCTGTTACTGAACAAGTACAGAAGTGGGTTTCTTGGGCATCGAACGTCTGCATAACCGGCTGGCGAGAAAAACCAACAATTTTGCTGCCGTATAGCCATTAATAACCACAGTCTTTAATGGCGAAAAAGCCTCGATCTCGCCAGTCCGTGTTAACGCCTTGTTAGGCTTTTAGGAGCTATATCCTTACCCCCTCAATTATACTCACTGGAGACTCTGTTGAGATAATATTTGTCAGGTTGAATCCAGTTGCAGCAAAGAGTGCTTGAAATTCTGCCTCAGTACGCCCGCGACCGCCTGTCATTACTAACATGTGGAGGTCAAAAAGTTTGCTGAAAGAGGGAGCGTTTTTAGGCGATATTACAATTACTTCAATAATAATCAGCTTGCCATTTTCAGCCATAGCGTGGTGACAGTTTTTGAGGATGTCAATACAACGCCCATCAGTCCAGTTAACGAAAATGTTTTTGAAAATATACGCATCGCCACCGCTGGGAATTGATTCGAAAAAGTCTCCCTCAATAATTTCGCAACGCTCCATGAGATATGCTGTCTCTAGATACTCTTTAGCACCCCTAACGCCTTGTGGAAGGTCGAAAAGGATTCCTTTTGGCTCGTCATTAGCCTTCAAGATAGTTGCCATAAATGAACCCTGTCCACCACCTACATCAACAATTTTATCAAACTTCGAGAAATCATAAGCATTAATCACCGCAATCGTTTCCTCTGCTGCATATTCTGTCATCGCTTGGTTGAAGACCGCAGCGGACTCCGGATGTTGGGCAAAGTATTGAAATACTCCACATTTGTGAACATGGTTGAAGGCGGTCTCGCCAGTTTTTATACTGTGAAGAATACTTCCCCACGGTTGATATGTTTCCTCCCCATAATAAATCACCAAGGAGCGCAGGGAGCTTGGTGTTTCGGATTGAAGATATGCGGCCAGGGGGGTCAGTTCAAAGAAGGCATCCTCGAGCTCGGCAAAGATACCGATACTAGCAAGGAAACGCAGAAGACGAAACAGTTCTCTCTGCGATGTTTTGGTAGATTTTGCCAGTAAATCACAGCTTTTCGGGCCATCCATTAGCAAATCAGCAATACCTAGCTTGGCTGCAACATAAATCGCCTGCGAAGTCCAATAACCGGTTATCATCTGCAGTAGTGCCGATCTCGACTGTACGTCACTCGAGTTTATAATATCATCTTTTAGAGACATACTCATCCCTTCTCCTATCGCTAATATCGCCTAACGATTAAGGATTGATGCGGCGCGGCTCCGAAAGCACCTTCCAAGAACCAGCACGTGAGCCGCCGCATAAACCGTGTTGGACTAAGCCGGTGGAAAAGAAACCTATATGGAATTTAAGCCGAAAAATGATGGAGGCAGTAGCACCGGCAGCCGCCTGTTTGCGGGCATTGTAGCAGTTTGTAAGCCACAAGGTCAACCAAAAATAAAGTTCTTTGTTTGGCCAAGCAGGCAGCAGCCGACCTTAAACAAGCAAGCCTCAGAAAGCATGCTGCCAAACAGATAGGCGACCCAAAACGACGCTTGACGGCGGTGCGCGTAAGTTGTTGGATTTCAGATCGATCCAAAGTCACCCCCATTTTCCCGCTTTTTTTGGCACAATTGACAAATATCCAGTCATAAGTTTATAATCATCTGTATATTATTTTTTCATCTTGATTAATTAATAGGGTTGCCCTTGCCCCCTATCTGGACGAAGCCATGAATCGATCATCTTTGGCCGGCAGCAATATTTTGCGCGTTAAAAAACATAATTTGCGGGCAGTCCTCCTCACATTTTTGCACGCCGGCTCTCTTTCTCGCGTGCAGTTAGCCGAACAAACCACGCTTTCCAATACAACCATTACCAACCTAACGGCCGAATTGATTGAACACGGCATCATCGTCGAAACGAGTGATCAAGCGACGCCGGGAAAAGCCCGGCGCGGCGTCGGCCGGCCCCGGACGATGCTGCAACTGGTGCCCGATGCCCGTTTTGTCGTGGGCGTTCATATTGGCATCGGCATGTTCCGCGTCGCCATCACCAACCTCCATGCGGAAATTGTACAGAACAAAATCGTAAACTTTTCCATTGACCAACCGGCCGAGGAAGTTTTGCAGCTCATCACCCAAACTATCCAGGCTATTTTGGCTGAGTCAGCCATTGAACCGTATCGCATCCTGGGTATCGGCGTCGGAGCATCCGGTCTGGTGAATTATCAAACAGGCATCAATCTGCGGGCGGCCAGTTTGGGCTGGCAAGACGTGCCGATCCGGGAACACCTGGAAGATCAGCTGGGCCTGCCCGTGTGTGTCGACAACAATGTGCGGGCCATGGCCCTGGGCGAAGCCTATTTTGGTTTAGGGCGTGGGGTGGATGTGCTGGCTTTTATTTACGGCCGTATCGGTGTCGGTGCCGGGTTTGTCATCAATGGCCAGCTGTTCCGCGGCTTTGGCGCCGGGGCCGGGGAGATTGGGCACACGATCGTTTTGCCGCACAACGGGGCGCTGTGCCGCTGCGGGCAGCGCGGCTGCCTGGAAACATTGGTCTCCGAGCCGGTGCTGCTGCAAGACGCCTGGCCGTTGGCCGAGGCGTATCCGGATGGCGTATTGGCAAGCCACTTAAACAAGGCAGTAGACGATCCGGTAGAAGCCGTATTTGCCGCGGCGCGCGCGGGGGACACGCCTACCCTGCAAATGATTGAGGAGCGCGCTTACTACCTGGGCATTGCCCTGGCAAACCTGGTCAACGTGCTGAACCCGGAAATGATTGTGCTGGGCGGCATGTTTGCCCAGGCCGGCGATCTGATTATCCCCGTCGCAGAGGGAACGATGCGAAAAACGGCCTTTGCCCAACTGGGCGAGCGCGTCCGCTTGCAGCCAACGCAGTTTGGCTGGCGAGCCGGCGTTGTGGGCGCGGCGTCGTTAGCCTTAATGGGGCTTTTCTACGCCGCCGATCGCGATCTGGCAGTGCAGGTTTGAGTGACAGACATTATTTTGTAGGAAACGAGATGAGCGCAAGCTCAACGTTTGGCTGAGATAACCTCAAAGCCACCATGAATGAAATTTTCACGCCAAGCCGCCAAGTGCGCAAAACAGTCTTTGCGACTTTGCGTGAGACTATTTTTGAAGGAGCGGGTATGCAGCCTTTGCGCATAGCTTTTATCCCTTTGGCCCGGCCAACGTTTGATATTCCCTTAGCGGAACAGGTCACGGAAACCGTGCGCAGCCAACTCTCGGCCGCCGGTTATGATCTTGTTGGTCCGGATGATTTGGTGATGGACCTTCAGGCGGCAGAGACCGCAGCGCAGGCAGTGACGGCCGTTCCCCCCGATCTCCTCCTCATCCTCCAGGCCACCTTTGCCGACAGCACCATGATCACCACGCTGGCGGCCGCCACAGACGCGCCGCTGCTCATGTGGGCCGTGCCCGAAGCGCCCAGCGGTGGCCGGCTGCGGCTCAACGCGCTCTGCGGCATCAACCTGGGCGGCCATGCCCTGAAGTTGCGCCGGCGCCGCTACGATTATGCCTATGCGCCACCGGACGAGACGGCCGTTCTGCAAAAAATCCACAACCTGGCGCTGGCCGGGCGGGCGCGGCGCGCCTTGCAAACAGCGCACATCGGCCTGGTCGGGGAGCATCCGGCCGGCATGGATACGTGTCATTTGGATGCCCCCGCGCTGGAAAAAACGTTTGGCGTGCGCGTCACCCAGCTGCCCCTCGACGCATTGTTTCAGCGCATGGCCGATCTGCCGGAAACGGCCGTTGCCCCCATTCGCACCCAGCTAGACGAACGCCTGCCCAATACGGCCGCTTTAGAACAGGCACCTCTACGCGGCACGCTCAGCGCCTTTGCCGTGCTGCGCGACATGGCCGCCGAACAAAATTTTGATGGCTTTGCCATTCGCTGCTGGCCAGAGATTTTTGAGCAAAAGGGGTGCGCCGCCTGCGGCGCCATGTCACTGCTAAACGATGCTGCCATACCGTCAAGCTGTGAAGCGGATGCCAACGGAACCGTCACCCAGCTAATTTTGCAGGCGATCAGCGGCGGGCCGACCTTCGATTGTGATGTGGTGTCGGTGGATGCCGGGCAGGATCAGGTAATCATCTGGCACTGCGGCAAAGCGCCGCTCTCGATGGCCGATCCGGCGGTGCAGCCGGAAGGCGGCATCCACTCCAACCGCAAGGTGCCTTTGGTGATGGAATTCCCCCTGAAGCCAGGGCGGATCACAGCCGCCAGAGTGAGCCAGGCCAACGGCCGTCTCACCCTAGTCGTGGGAGGTGGCCAGATGCTGGCTGCGCCCAAAAGCTTTACGGGAACATCCGGCGTGATGCGCTTCGACCGCCCGGCGAAGGATGTAATAGACACCATTTTAGGTGAAGGTCTGGAACACCATCTGGCGATTACCTATGGTGATTATGTGCCGGCGCTAACGGCGCTGGCTGATTTACTCGATTTACCGGTTCTAACTCTTGCATAGGGTAAAAGGAGGTGCTTTGTCAACGCCTGCGAATTTTTGGAACATCCACTTGTTAATAGTTCATTTGCCGAAAGGAGGAATTAGATGAAACGAAAAAGATGGGATTTACAAATTGTGATTTTGCTGTTACTGGCAATGTTTATTGCCGCCTGTGGCGGTTCAGAAACACCCGAAGAAACAGCGCCGGCTGAAGACGCTGCCCCGGCGGCAGATGAAGCGGCTGAAGAAGTAGAAGACGCAGAAGAACCGGCGGCTGAAGAACCCGCCGCCGAAGGCATGACGGAAATTCGCTTTGCCTATTACGCCGACGGCAACGAGGCCGAGGTAATGCAAGGCCTGGTGGATGCGTTTATGGCCGCCAATCCGGACATCAGCGTGGTGCTGGACGTGGTGCCGTATTCTACCATCGACGAGCAGCTGCCGGTGCAGGTAGAAACGGGCGAAGGTCCCGATCTGGCCCGTATCACTAACTTTGGCGTATACCAGGGTGAACTGTTGGATTTACGGCCGTATCTCGCCGACCCCGACTACTTTGAAGCCAACTTCCCCGTCCCTGTCTTAGGCGCCATGCGCGCGCCGGGCGACACCTCTGCCCTCAGCGGTTTCCCCGATGCCCTCACGGTAACCGGACCTTATGTCAACAAGACCCTGTTTGACCAGGCCGGCATCGACGTGCCCGGCGAAGGCACCACCTGGGAAGAGTGGACCGAAATCACCAAAGAAGTAGCTGAAGCCACCGGCGTGCAGTACGCCATCTCGGTAGACCGCACCGGGCACCGCTTTGCCGGTCCGGCCATGAGCATGGGCGCCACCCTCATCGATGCCGACGGCAACTTCACTATCGACACCGAAGGATTCCGTGCCTATGCTGAACTGCTGAACAGTTGGCACGAGGAAGGTATCACCCCGTCTGAAGTGTGGCTGGTCGGAGACAGCCTCAACAGCTGCATCGACGATTTCAAGAGCGGTGCACTGGTGATGTGCATGTCCGGCTCGTGGCAGATCAACGGTCTGGCGGCCGATGTGGGTGACGCTTTTGACTGGGTGGTGGTGCCCAACCCGACGGGTGAGGGTGGCAGCACCGGTGTGGCCGGTGGTTCGGCCGTTGTTGCCTTTGCCGATACCGAGCATCCTGAAGCTGTGGCCCAGCTGGTTGAGTTCCTGATCCAACCGGAAAATTACAGCACGTTCTCGGCCCAAACGCTGAGTCTCCCCGCCCAAACAGACGTCGCCTCCACCGGGGTTGAGTTTGATTCCGACAATCCGTCCGTGCAGGCAGCTCTGAGCCAGTTCACGGCCGAAATTCCCAAGCTGCAAGACCAGGCGGTTGCCCTTAACGTGCATCCGTTTGCCTTTGCCTATTACCGCAACAGCGCCAATCGTATTGCCCAATACCTCACCGGCGAGCTCACTCTGGATGAGGCGCTGGCGCGGCTCCAGCAAGATATCGACAACGCCATCGCTGAAGCAATGGGCGATGCCGTGGCCGAGGAGGAACCGGCTGAGGAAATGGCGCCTGTAGAAGGCGAAATCCGTTTTGCCTACTACGCCGACGGCAACGAGGCCGAGGTGATGCAAGGGTTGGTAGACGCGTTTATGGCCGAGAATCCCGGCGTGACCGTGATTCTGGACGTGGTGCCGTATGCTACCATCGACGAGCAGTTGCCGGTGCAGGTAGAAACGGGCGAAGGTCCGGACCTGGCCCGCATCACCAACTTTGGCGCGTACCAGGGCAAGCTGCTGGATTTGCGTGATTACTTCGCTGACCCCGCTTACTACGAAGCCAACTTCCCCGCGCCCATTCTGGAAGCGGTGGGATATGGTGGTTTCCCCGATGGTTTGACCGTCACCGGTCCCTATGTGAATAAGACCTTCTTCGACCAGGCCAGCATGGAGATTCCCGGCGAAGGTACGACCTGGCAAGAGTGGACTGAAATCACCCAAGAAGTGGCTGAAGCCACCGGCGTGCAGTACGCCATCTCAGTAGACCGCACCGGGCACCGCTTTGCCGGTCCGGCCATGAGCATGGGCGCCACCCTCATCGATGCAGACGGTAACTTCACTATCGACACCGAAGGATTCCGCGCCTATGCCGAACTGCTGAACAGTTGGCATGAAGAAGGCATCACGCCCTCTGAGGTGTGGCTGGTGGGCGACAGCCTCAACAGCTGCATCGACTTCTTCAAAAGCGGCGACTTGGTCATGTGCATGTCCGGCTCGTGGCAGATTAATGGCCTGGCGGCCGACGTCGGTGACGCCTTCGACTGGGTAGTCGTGCCCAACCCAACGGGTGACGGTGGCAGCACCGGCGTGGCCGGTGGTTCGGCTGTGGTTGCCTTTGCCGACACTGAATATCCTGAGGCAGCGGCTGCTTTGGTAGAGTTCCTCATTCAGGCGGAGAACTACAGCACCTTCTCGGCCCAAACCCTGATTCTGCCGGCGCAGCGCGAGGTTGCTTCCAGCGGCGTTGATTATCAATCTGATAACGACTCTGTTCTGGCGGCCCTGAGCGCCTTCACGGCCGAAATTCCCAAGCTGCAAGACCAGGCAGTTGCCCTAAATGTGCATCCGTTTGCTTTTGCATATTACCGCAACAGCGCCAACCGCATCGCCCAATATCTCACCGGGGAACTCACCCTGGATGAGGCGCTAGAGCGGCTCCAGCAAGATATCGACGACGCCATCGCTGAAGCTGGTTAATCGGTTTTTAGGTTAAGAAACTGGGACGCAGGACCCGCGTCCCAGTTTCTTTTCAGGAGGGTACTGTTCTCATGTCTATACAAACTCACAGTAACCCAATCAAAGCGGTCGGCAATGGCATTAGCCAGGGTACCAGCCGGCTGCTTGGTCTCTTTGTTTCGTTTTTCGATCTCTTCTTTGGCGCCGTACAGCGTTGGCTGGGCATTCGCAGCATGCCTTACATTTTTGCCCTGCCCAATTTGCTCATCTTTGGCATTTTTATTTTATTCCCCATGCTGCTCAACTTCTGGTATGCCACAACGGGGGGTATTGAGTTTTTCCCCAATGAACGTACCTGGGTAGGAACCGCCAATTTTGAACAGCTTTTGACGTGCGAAAGTTTTTTTGATCCCAACACGTGCCGTGAGGATTTATTCTGGCGGGCGGTGCAAAACAGTGTGGGCTACGTGGTTGCCCAGGTTTCGCTGATGGTGCTGTTTTCTCTGGTTACGGCGCTTGTCTTAAACCGAAACATCAAGGGACGCGGCTTTTTCCGCAGTGTCTTTTTCTACCCCGTTTTGCTCTCACCCATTGTGGTCGCCCTCATTTGGAAATGGATTTTGCAGGAAAACGGCGCGCTCAATGCCATCATCGCCGCCATCGGATTCGACAAGGTTCCCTTTATGGTGGACGCTACCTGGGCCAGATTCTGGGTGGTGATGATCAGCGTCTGGGCCTACATGGGTTTTTACACGCTCATCTTGCTGGCCGGCTTGCAGGCGATTCCGTCCGATGTGTATGAAGCGGCCGACATTGACGGGGCGAATGAATGGCAATCGTTTTGGCGCATCACGCTGCCGCTGCTCATGCCCAACATGCTGGTGGTGCTGGTGCTGGCGCTCATCCGGGCGGTGCAGGTGTTTGACGTGGTCTTTGCCTTTACCGGTGGGGGGCCAGGCACCGCCACGCTTTATCTGGTGCAATACATTTACGACAATGGCTTTTCCAGCCCCACCAAGCGGTATGGCATTGCGGCGGCGGCTTCGTTGTTGATGGCCGGCACGCTGGTGGTGCTGACGCTGATCCAACTGCGGCTGAACCGGGAGGAGAATTAGATATGAGCACTGTCATCTCATTTTTAACCCAGACGCGGGGCCACAAGCGGATGGATTTTGCCGACATACTGAGCTATGTCTACCTGGCATTAGGCACGTTCATCATGTTTGGTCCGGTCTTGTGGCTGGTGCTGTCTTCCTTTAAGAGTTCTGGGGAAATTGTGAAGTTTCCGCCGCGGCTGCTGCCGTACAAGCAGGAAACGGCCGTTGTCGAAGGCTATGATGAACCGCTGGACCTGTATGACGTGACGCTGGAAGACGGCCGTACCGTACGGCTGGCCCAGGTGCGGCGCATTGGCCTGGAAGCCCAGCTTGTGGACCCGGCAGACCCGGAAGAGATTATCCGGGTTCATATTGATGACCGGGTTCCCGTGGAAAGCGTTTCTTTTGCGCTGGATAATTACATTGAGGGTATCGAAAGCTTCAACTTTTGGGTCTATCTGCGCAACAGTGTCGTAGTCACCGTATTTGCCACCATCATCACGCTCATCGTCAACAGCATGGCGGCGTTTGCCCTGAGCAAATACCGGTTCAAAGGGCGCACCACCATTTTTCTAATCATGATTGGCACGCTAATGGTGCCGCTTTCTGTGGTGCTGGTACCGGTTTTCCTGGTCGTCAACTTTGTGGGCTGGAACAACAACTTGCTGGGCGTGATCATTCCCGGAGCGGCAACGCCAACCGGCGTCTTTCTACTGCGCCAATATATGCTGACCATTCCCGATGAGCTGCTGGACTCGGCCCGCATCGACGGCGCCAGCGAGTGGCGTATCTACACTCAGATCATCCTGCCGCTGGCCAAGCCGGCCCTGGCCGTGCTTACCATATTCTCGGTGATGTGGCGTTGGAATGATTTTTTGTGGCCCCTGATTGTGCTCAGCAGAAGCGAGCTGTTTACGCTGCAAGTTGGCTTAAACGCTTTTCAGGGGGCGCTGAATATTCAGTGGCACCTGATTTTGGCAATGACGGTGCTGACGCTGCTGCCAATTACGGTGGTGTTTGCCTTCTTGCAGAAGAATATCACAACCGGCATTGCCACCACGGGCATGAAGTAACAAAAAAAGGAGCTACTAATGAAGTTTTTTCTGGATAGTGCAATGGTTGACGAAATCGAATACGGTCTGGACGCCTGGGACATTGACGGCGTGACAACCAATCCGCGCCATGTGCAGGTTTCGGGCAAACCATTTTTGCACGTTGTTAAAGAGATTGGGGCGATGATGGCCGGGACGGACAAAACCGTATCGGTGGAGGTGAATCCCCACATCATGGATACCGAGGGCATGGTGGCAGAGGCCGAAAAGCTGGCGACGCTGTGTCCCAACTTTGTAATCAAGCTGCAATGTGTTGAACCCGCTTTTAAAGCAATTCGCCTGCTGGCGGAACGGGGCATTCGCGTCAACACAACGCTCATTTTTTCCGCGGCGCAGGCGATGCAGGCGATGCGCTCCGGGGCGTATTACGTATCGCCGTTTGTGGGGTGGAAGGAGTCTAACGGTGAAGAGACGCAGAAGTTTATCGCCGACATCGTGCAAATCAGGGACAATTTTGCGTTTGACACGGAGGTGCTGGTGGCCGCACTGCGCAACGGCCGTCAAATCGTTGATGCGGCCGTGGCCAACGCCGATATTACCACTGCCGGCTTTTCGGTGTACCAGGAAGCCTTCGACCACCCTTACACCCACGACGGCATCAAAAAGTTCAGCAGCTTTTGGGACAAAACACAATACGAGTGATCGGTGAGCGGTAATCGGTCATCAGTAATCGGTAACCGGTTGCCGTACACGGAAAATAAAAATGGAAAGAACAACCATCAAGCCACCAAAAGTTGTCTATATCGGGGCGGGCAGCGCCGTGTTTGGGCTCAAGGCGCTGTCGGCCATCATGCGCACCGAAGCGCTGCATGGCGTTGACCTGCAACTGGTCGATATCCACGAGCCCAACCTGGAAATCATGACCAGCCTAGCCAACCACATCAACCGGGAATGGGGAGCCGGCTGCACGATCAATGCCACCACCCAACGGCGCGAAGCGCTGCCGGATGCCGACTTTGTTATTGTTTCGGTGCAGGTGGGGCCGCGCGAAACCGTCTGGGAGCAGGATTGGAAGATTCCGCTGAAGCACGGCGTGCGCCAACCGTACGCCGAGAACAGCGGCCCCGGCGCTTTTGCCCACACCGCGCGCAACCTGCCCCTGCTCATCGACATTGCCCGCGACATGGAGGAGCTGTGCCCCGACGCCTGGTACATGAACTTCGTCAATCCGATGATTCGCCTTACCCAGGCCGTCAGCCGCTACACCAATCTCAAAGTGGTCGGTTTGTGCCACCAATTGATGTGGGGCTACGCCCTGGCCATGGGCATCCTGGCCGATCGGTACGGTATTGACGTGCCGCCCGGCTTTAATTTGCACACCAATTACCACAACAAGCCTTTCCTGGAGCCAGTGATGCAGGCCGGGTACAAATATCTGGACATTAAGGCGTGCGGCATCAACCATTTTTCGTGGGCGTACGAGATACGGGACCGGTCAACCGGCGAGGATTTGTATCCGTTGATCCGGCAGCGCTGGTTTAATGCGTATCGCCACGATTTTGAGCCTTTATCCTGCGAGCTGTTCCAGATTTTTGGCCTGATGCCCACGCCGGGTGACTCGCACCTGTGTGAATTTTTGCAGTGGGTGCATGATCCCGTTACCAGACCGTGGGAAAAATACAACCTGACGCTGCAAAGCTTTGACGGCAACCGAAAACGGCGCGCCGACCGCCTGCAGCAGGCGCAGGATATTGTGGCCGGCAAACGATCAGTGGAAGAGCTGCGCCACCTGCGCAGCGAAGGAATTCCTGAAATCATTGAAGGGGTCACCTACAACCGGGACATTTACATGCACCAGCTCAATTTGCCCAACAATGGCCTCATCCCCAACTTGCCGGCGGATGCCATTGTGGAAGTGCCGGGCATGACCTCGGCGATGGGCATTCGCGGCCTGAACATGGACCCGCTGCCCGAAGGGATTGCCGAAATGTGCCGCCGGGAGCTGGCCTACAGCTCGTTGGTGGTAGACGCGGCGTATCACGGCAATAAAGAACTGGCGCTGCAGGCGCTGCTGCTGGACCCGATGATGAATGACATCGACCGGGCGCGGGCCATTTTGGATGACTTCCTGCTGGAATTTGCCGAATATCTGCCGCAGTTTACCGGTTAAAAATAGTGATAAAGATGAAAATAGATTTCGCTCACAAACGGCGAAATTAGGAAAAGGAAAGATGAAGACATATCCGTTATATCTAAATGGTGAATGGGTCACCAGCGAGGAAACGATAGACGTGGTTGATCCGGCAACGGGCGAGACATTTGCCCGGGTGGCCACCGTCAATCGAGAGGGTACAAAAAAGGCGTTGGCCGATGCCCACGCCGCGCTGCCCGGTTGGCGTGCGCTCACCGGCATGCAGCGCGGCGATTACTTGCTGGCCATTGCCGCAGAAGTGCGTCAGCGAGCGGATGAGATTGCCACAATCATGACGCGGGAAAACGGCAAGCCGCTGGCGGAAAGTAAAGCGGAGGTGAACGGCACGATTGACCATTTGCGCTGGTTTGCCGAGGAGGCGCGGCGGGCCTACGGCCGTATCATCCCCAATCAAGCGCCCGGCAAACGGCACCTGGTGCTCAAGCAGCCGGTGGGCGTGGTGGGGGCAATCTCGCCGTGGAACTTCCCGCTAATTTTGTCGGTGCGCAAGGCGGCACCGGCACTGGCCGCCGGCTGCACCGTGGTGCTGAAGCCGGCCAGCGCCACGCCGCTGTGCAACTTGCTGTTTGCCGAATGCGTGGCGGCGGCGGGCGTGCCGGCCGGGGTTTTCCAGGTTGTGCTGGGCAAGGCGTCGCAAATTGCTGCGGAGATGCTGGAAAATCCAATTTGCCGCAAGATTTCCTTTACCGGATCGACGCCGGTGGGCAAGCGGCTGATTGAAGGCGCGGCCCAGACTTGCACCAAGCTGTCGCTGGAGCTGGGCGGCAACGCGCCGGTGATCGTTTTTGCCAATGCCGACATGGAAACGGCCGTTAACGGCACCCTCGCCGCCAAGTTCCGCAACACCGGGCAGTCGTGCATTGCCGCCAACCGCATCTATGTGGAACGGCCGATTTACGAACAGTTTCTCACCGCCTTTGCCGACAAGTTGAAGCAGCAAAAAATAGGCCCCGGCCTGAAAGACGGCGTTGAGATTGGGGCGATGATTGATGAAGAAGCCCTGCAAGATGCCCTGGAATTGATTGAGGACACCGTAGCCCATGGGGGCCGGCTGATTTGCGGCGGCGAGCGCTGGGGCGAACAGGGCAGCTTCCTGACGCCCACCATCCTGGCCGACGTGCCGGACGGCGCCGGCTGCATGCATGAGGAGATTTTTGCCCCCATTGCCGCCGTCACCCCCTTCGATAGTGAAGAGGAGGTATTGGCCAAAGCCAATGATACCGAGTATGGCCTGGCCGCCTATGCCTTTACCGACAACTTGCAGCAGGCGTGGCGCGTGGCTGAGGCGCTGGAAGCCGGCACCGTGGGCATCAATGATGGCGTGCCATCCACCAGCATCGCCCCCTTTGGCGGTTTTAAAGAAAGTGGCTGGGGACGGGAGTTGGGCATTGAAGGGATGGAAGCCTTTTTAGAAACCAAACACGTTTCTCTAGGGAATATGGGTTAATAACATTTTTAAGGAGAGGTGATAGCGTATGAAACACGATGCATTGTTACACCACGATGTAGATGACGTGGCAGTGGTTATCCATGATGTTGCTGCCGGAGATCGGGTGCGAGCCGTTGATCTCACCGGTAAGGAAGTGGCCGTTGTGCAGGCCATCGAGGCGATTCCGCTGGGGCACAAAATTGCCCTACGCCATATGCCGGCCGAGCACGAGGTGATCAAATACGGCCGTACCATCGGCCGGGCCACGCGTGAAATTGCCAAAGGCGCGCATGTACATACCCAAAATGTAAAAAGTATAAGGTGGGCATAATGGACCTAAAATTAACCGGATACAGAAGAGAAAATGGACGCGTCGGCGTGCGCAATCATGTGTTGATCATTCCCATTGACGATATTTCTAACGCCGCCGCCTCGGGCGTGGCTTCCCTCATTCGCGGCACGTATGCGCTGGTTCATCCGTACGGCCGTTTGCAGTTTGGCGAAGACCTGGACCTGACCATGAACACCCTCATCGGCGCCGGGGCCAACCCCAACGTCGCTGCCGTGGTGGTCATCGGCATTGAGCCCAAATGGACTGAATGGGTTACCGAAGGCATCGCCAAAACCGGCAAGCCGGTGGCCAGCTTCAGCATCGAGCGGTACGGCGACCTGAAAACGATTGAACTGGCATCGCGCAAAGCGATGGAATTTACCCAGTTTGCCACCGAGCTTCAGCGCGAACCGATTGAGCTGGGCGAGCTGTGGGTCAGCGCCAAATGCGGTGAATCAGACACCACGCTGGGCCTGGCCTCTAATCCCACCGTGGGCCGCGTGTTTGAACGCATGATCGAAGCCGGGGCCACGGCTATCTTTGGCGAAACCAGCGAAGTGACCGGCGCGGAAGACATCATCGCCGACGCCTGCGTGAACCAAAGCGTGCGCGATGAGTTCATGAAAACGTTTCAAGATTACCAGGATTTCATCATCGGCACCGGGGCCGATTTGCTGG
Organism: uncultured Anaerolineaceae bacterium; assembly: GCA_937967805.1. The sequence continues at coordinate 4,539 of CALBTC010000488.1, read as the reverse complement.
GGTCCCAACCGACCCAGGGCAATATTCGCGGCGGCCTGACGACCATTGAAGAAAAAGCGTTGGGCAACGTGGAAAAGATGGGGCGCAACAAGGTAGCTTCCGTCCTGAAACCGGCAGAGATGCCGCAGGGGCCAGGGCTGCACTTCATGGACAGCTCCAGCGCCGCCGCCGAGATGGTGACGCTGTGCATGGCCGGCGGTTCAGTCTTCCACTTTTTCACCACGGGCCAGGGGAACATCATCGGCAACCCCATCTGCCCTACGATGAAAATTTCGGCCAACCCGTTGACCGTTTCCACCATGCCGGAGCATTTTGACGTTGACATCACGGGATTGTTGACGCTGGAAATGAGCCTGGATGAAGCGGCCGACAAAACGATGGAGATGATGGCCCGCTGCGTCAACGGCCGTCTCACCGCTGCCGAAGCGTTGCGGCACGATGAATTTGTGCTGACAAAGCTGTATCGCAGCGCCTAAATAATGGTGAATTGTGAAGGATGAGTTGTGAATTGTGAAGTAAAAGGCCCCTTCACAATTCACAATTCACAATTAATTATTAATTCTTCCCCATGCCTGCTTACTCGCTGCCATACGGCCGTACCATCCTCTCGTTTAACCTCCCCAACCCGTTTAAGCCGGAGCTGATCACGCTGGCGCCGTCTCCTGGCGCGGCCGATCCGGCGCAGGCAGTAGAGGCCGCGCTGGATTCATTGCTGGGGGTGGCGGATTGGGCCGATTTCGCCAATGCAAAAACGGCGGCCATTGCCATCAACGACAAAACGCGACCGGTGCCGCACCAGCAGCTGCTGCCGCCGCTGCTGGCCCGCCTGGAAGCATTGGGGCTGGCACCCGAAAACATTTTGCTGCTTATTGCTACCGGCACGCACCCGCCGATGACCCCAGACCAGTACCCGTCCATCCTGCCCCAACCCATCATCGACCGTTACCCGGTCTTTTGCCATGACTGCGACGAGGCTGATAATTTGATTTATTTGGGTGACACTACGCGGGGGACGCCGGTGTGGATAAACCGACATTACCTGGCGGCCGATTTACGGATCGTGGTGGGCAACATCGAACCGCACCAGTTCCAGGGGTTTTCCGGCGGTGTCAAAAGCGCCGCCATCGGCCTGGCCGGTCGGGCCACGGTGAACCACAACCACGCCATGATGACCGACAGCCGGGCCCGATTGGGGCAAATCAGCGAGAATCCAGCGCGGCAAGATGTGGAAGAAATCGGCCGGATGATTGACGTGCCGTTGGCCTTGAATGCCATCTTGAACGATAAAAAGGAAATTGTGCGCGTGGTGGCGGGTACGCCTACGGCCGTTTTAGCCGCAGGCATTCCTTTGGCCACAGCCATTTGCACCGCCACAGTAACCGCCCCCTACGATCTGGTAATCGCCTCGCCCGGCGGGCATCCCAAAGATATCAACGTGTACCAGGCACAGAAAGGGTTGGCCCACGCCACGCTGGTCACCCAGGCGGGCGGCACGGTGATATTGGCGGCCGCCTGTCCCGAAGGCAGCGGCAGCCGGGGCTACGAAGCGTGGGTCAGCCGGCGGCACTCTCATGAAGAGGTGCTGAGCCAGTTTGCCGCCGAAGGGTTTCGCGTAGGCCCTCACAAAGCATTCCAGATTGCCCGCGACGCCATGCGGGTCAGGGTATTGCTCATTTCCGAAATGGCGCCAGAGTTTGCCCGCCGGCTTTTATTTGAACCCATAACCGAGTTACAGGCAGCGATTGATACGGCCGTATCCACCCTGCCGCCATCGGTCCGCATCGGCATCATGCCCAGGGCCAACACCACCATTCCCCGGCTTGAAGAACAAGAGTAGTTGGTGCGCCGGCAAACCGCCATGACAACACACACGCTATTCCCCTCAATTGACGCGATGTTGGCCCCGGAGGTGATGAGTGAACTGGCGGGGCAGCGGATTACGGCCGTTGCCCAACACCGTCTCACCGCAGAATACGCCCGGTCCGGCAGCCAGATTTTTACCGTCACCACTAACGATGGCCAGGGACCGCACTTCATCTTAAAACGGGTCTCGCTGGCCTGGGATTGGCTCATGCGCAGCACCAAAGATGTCGCCTGCCGCTCCGTCACCCTGTGGCAGCACGGCCTGTTCGACCAACTGCCGCCGGAAATCCAGCATCGTGTGCTGGCCTGCGCCCGCGACGGCGACGGCTGGGCCATCCTCATGCAGGATGTGGGGCGGGATATGCTGCCCTTCAAGCCGTTTACCGTTGAACAAAACCAATTTTTTATGCGGGCCATGGCGGCCCTGCACGCCCAATTTTGGCAGCAAGAAATTCTCCACAATCCGGCGGTTGGCCTGTCTGTCCTGGCCAGCCTTTACCAGATGTTTGCCCCGCAAACCGCCCAGCCGGAAGCTACGGGAGACAACAATATTCCCCGACGTGTCATTGAAGGTTGGGGTCTGATGCCGGCCATGCTGCCCACCGACGTTGTGGCGCTCATGGCCCAGTTGCTGGCCGACCCCGCCCCACTGTGCCACGCCCTGCAGCGATATCCGATCACATTGGTGCATGGCGACTGGCGGCACGCCAACCTGGCCTGGCAGCCGCAGCAATCACAGCTCGTTTTGCTGGACTGGCAGTTGGCGGCGGCGGCTCCACCCGCCGTGGAGCTGGGGCGCTGCCTGATCACCAATTCGCCGCTGCTGCCGGTGAGCAAAGAAGAGACGGTCGAAATTTACCGCCAGGCGCTGGCGGCCCGGCTGGGTGATCGTTTTTCAGCAGAATGGTGGGAACCGCAGCTGGCGTTGGGGCTGCTGGGCGGCTTTTTGCAGGACGGCTGGGCCCTCCTGCTCAAGGCCACCCATTGGCACGCGGGGGAAAAACATCGGGCTCATTGGCAAGCCGACCTGCCGTGGTGGATTGCCCGCGTGCGCGAGGGGGCAAGATGGCTATAAGAGTTTCCCGTGTCCAGTTAGCAGCTTAATTTCGAGGAAAGCCAGTAATTTACTTGCCGTCCTAACGCCAGCTTCAGCCGCTTGCGAGAAAAACTAGCCCCTTTGCTGGCGGCTGGCCTTTGCTAACTACGGCCTTAACGGGCAAAGGTCGCCGATCTCGCAAGTCGGCTGGACGCGATGTTAGCAAGGTTTGCACCGTAGTATTGCCTACCTTCTGACCAACAACAATTAACATTTATGATATGATACAAAGCTATTGCTCATAATAATTTGGCCGCTCAATTATGAGAATACACTTCGACTATACCAGATGGAGATAAATGATCTACTAAGAAACGGTACGCAAAATTAGCAAGGGATGAATGACCATATGAATGCGATACTTTATCATTATCGAGAAGTGTAATATCTGCCAAAAAGGAATCAATTCTTTCCATAATGGCATGCAACCCATCTGATAATTCATAAGTTAGGAGTGTTGCAATCTGAAATCGCAAATAGCGATTTTCAGAATCCAACCTCGAAATTAATGTGTCCACAACCTTGGTTTTTGCATCAGTGGTAGAAACAGCGGCTAAGAATTCATAGGAATCTCGCCTGACTTTTATGTCTTCTGCAACTAAGAGGTCTACCAATATTTCAGTAACATCATAATGTCCAAACATTGCAAGTAGTTTTGCAACTGTTACTTGAGATTGTTCGTTCTGAAGAGTTCTTAACCGATCTTTAAATTTGTCCAAGCTTTCTGCATCTAGATCAGAATTAACCAGTGAATAATAGGCGCGACGTTGGATTTCTTTATTTTCGGTAAAGAGTAGTTCGAACATTGATAAAATTCCATCAGGGTGATTCTGCTTTATCATTATTTGAGCAGCCTGAATTGAAATTGGTAAGTTTTCGTTTGACACGCACCGCACCAAGGAAGATTCTACTTCCGAGTTGTAACAGTCTAGATTGATGAGTGCTTGAACCGCTTCAAGGACAAGAGCGCAATCTTTGTGGGAGAGAATTTCTACTAAAGCTTGTTTTTTTATATGGTCAGGGTGTTCAAATTGAATAGCCTTAAGACGAACTTGGAAATCGTCAGAAAACAACAATTTTGTTATTTGTTCTTTGCTAATTTCAATATCTAGGTCTAGCCAATACAAATCATCTATTACATCACAACGAAGATTAACATTGTCATCATCAAGTAGTTTCATTAGCGTTTCAACGCCTTGTAAATTCCCATCTTCAGCTATTGTCCATGCGACTTTACGTCTAAGTTGTTTGTTCTCAACAGAAAGCAAAGTGACAAGAGTTTCAAGGACTAGTTTCTTTTGGTGCTCGTCTACACTCCTCTCATTTATCAATATCTCAGCAGCTTCATATTGAACTTCTGGATTTTGTTCTTGCAACAATGTTAGCAGTACCTCAACACCACGCACCCGCCCGCGTTTTACCAATAATTTTGCTACATGTAGCTTTATATCTATGCTATTAATATTATTAAGTAAAGGTACGAGAACTCTTCGTTGACGAGTATTCTTTGTTAGTGTATCAAGTAAGTGCATATTCCGGTGAAAACGATCACTGGTTCCGGGCCATGTCGATCACGCAGA
>CALBTC010000487.1 GCA_937967805.1 uncultured Anaerolineaceae bacterium | reverse complement strand
AGCTGTGGGAGTTTGAAGCAGCAGAAGGGGATTTTGTTTCCATTGCAATGAGCCTGTTTGATGATGAATCGGTCAATCCGCTTGATCCCTATGTAAGCTTGCTCGATTCGAATGGGTTTGTGATTGCAGCCGAAGATGATTATCTGCCAGGTCATTACTCGAAAATCACGGTCTATCGCGTGCCCGAAGATGGTTTGTACTATGTGCGGGCGGCAGGTTACGAGGGCGAAAGCTCGGGTCCTTATGAACTTATCGTATCCCTGTACAATGATCCGGTGCGAATTGAACCGGGCGTTGCCCAATCTGCGGCTACGGGAGAAATCGAGCTTTACTCCTTTGCCGGCCAGGCGGGCGATTTTATCAGCATCACCATGACGGCCGTTGAAAGCTCTTTAAGGCCGCGGCTCTTATTGCTCAATCCTCAAGGTGATCGGTTAACTGATGCCAGCAGTGAGGGCAGCGCCACGGCAACCCTTTCAGATTTCGCCATTGATGAATCGGGAACCTATTTCTTGCTGGCTTCAGGTCTTGTGGAATCCGAAGGTTCCTATGAGCTTTTGCTTACCAGATCGACGCCGCCCACGCTGGCGTTCGGGCAAACAGAGTCGGCAGATTTTGCTGAGGTACAGACGTGGCAGTTCACTGGTGATGCCGAGCAAATCATTTCTGTCGCAGTGACGGCCGTTGACGAGTCCATCTTGCCCACCTTTGACCTATTTGATTCCGAGAACATCTACCTGACTTCAAGCCAGCTGTCGGCCGACGGCCGTACCGCCACGCTGTCCATATTTATCCTCCCCGCTTCAGGAAACTATTTCCTTCGTATCTCAGATGCGGCGGGGCAGGCATCCGGGGGGTACAGCGTAGTCATTACGGAAGTTGACCCGCAATCGATCGACGCAATTGTCCTCGACACAAGCACGCCTGGACGATTAGAGAGCGATCCGCTATGGTTGCTGTCGTTGCCAGAAGGCGCTGAAACGGCTGAGCTGATCCGCGTCCGTATGTTAGCCATCGGTCAACCGAGGTTCACGCCCTATCTGACCCCGTTTGATGCCTTTGGCAACCAAGTTGAAGCCGTCGTGTTGACAGATGAAGATGCTTCCGCGGCTGAAGTCATCTTACTTGTGGCACCCAATCAGCGTTATTATCTGCGTACGGCGAGTGTTAGCGGCGAGTTGGAAGGACAGTACACTATTCGGGCGGAATCCATTGAGATTCCCACGATAGAAATAGGTGAACCGGTGGCAGGGAGCACTGTAGAGCAGCCGATATGGTCTTTTACCGGGAATGAAGGTGAGACGATCGCCATTGAAATGAATGAAACAGACGGTGTGCTGGATACTGTATTAGTGCTGTATGATGCCGGCGTTATGGAAATTACCCGCAATGATGATTACGATGGGACGACTTACAATTCACTCATCGAAATCACTTTACCTGAGGATGGGCGATATTTCATCAACACGCGAGGCTTCGGCGGTGAGCCCGGCACGTATGAATTAACGGTTCGCCGGTTGGGGCCTTAACAAAGCGAGGTATCGGAGTCCGGCCCGAGCGAATAGACAAAACTTATTTCGTCTTAATTAGTACGGCAGAAACGGCCGTTCAGTAACACCTTCAGAATAATTAATCGTATCTGTATATTTTTTAGGAGGGTTTCATGTCAGCATACAACAAAATCGGGTTTTTAGGTTCATCAGTCGGTGGAATGTCTACCACCGTGGGCACGGGCGGCAATCAGCGGAACTTTGGCATCGGTGACTATGTGCGCCAGCTGGACGCGGCCGGAATTCCTGCGGCCGTTGCCTGCAACGACGGCAACGGCGGCATCATGGATGCGCTTAACCTGATCCTGAACGGCTCAAAAGTGCCGCACGTCTTGGGCTACCGCATCGTCAAGCCGGATGACAAGCCGGTCGAGCATTACAGCGTGCCGGACTACATGCTGCATCCGGGTGAAGCCGCGCAAAAACATTTTAATCTGCTCAAGCCGGTCATCGAGCGCAAAGTTGACCTGCCTAAATACCGCGAGCACCTCTGGTGGTTCCCCGTCAACGAAGTGCGGGCCAAGCGCGCCGTGGATGAAGCGCAGTTTAACGACATGAACGCCTGGGATTGGATGGGCGAATTTTGTTACGAGTTTGCTCTGCTGGCCAACCGGGAAGGCTACAAGGTGGCCATGCCTCAGGCCAACAGCGGCGAGCCAAAAATCAAAGAGCTGGATGGCGTAGATATGGATGCCTGGAAGCAGCCGGGCATGAAGAAGTTCCTGCAATTGTGCGCCGAACGGCCGCAGCAAGTTTGCGTCGGCCTGCATGAATATTCCTGGGAAGTCAGCGATGATAAAGGCGGTATTTTGGCCGGGTATCCGACGAAAGTCGGCCGTTTTCAATACCTGTTCCGCGCCTGTGATGAGATGGGCATTGCCCGCCCCAACATTATTATTGGCGAATGGGGCTGGAAACATGATCGGACGCCACCACCAGAAGTCGGCATCCGCCACATTCGTCAGGTAGCCGAAATCTACGCCCGGCATCCCCAAATTCTAGGTGCCTTCACCTGGTATCTCGGACCGTACAATAACTCCTCAAGGATCAACAATGACACCGTGCGGCTGCTGGAACCCGTGACCCGCAATACCCTTGAATGGCGCTTTCCAGATCCCCAGCCTAATGGCCCTCTAGACATCCCCACCCAGGCTGAACCCAAAGAAACTGAAGACAAACCGATCGTGGTCACCGGCAAGCACCACAGCGAAACAACTGAGATCAAGGCTGTATGGGGAACGGTCAATTCACAATATGGCTTAAATTTACGTTCAGAACCGGCCACAGATGGGGGCGAAAGCAGTGTCAAGATAATGTTGGAAAACGGCATGCGGCTGAAAATCTTGGGCACCGTGGACGACCACAACCCGGCCATGAGCCGCCAATGGTATGAGGTAGAGGCTGGGGGCGAGACAGGCTACGTCTCTACTGATTTTGTCATTGCGGAACAGGCAGCGCCAAAACCAGAACCGAAAGAAACCACAAGAAAAGTAACGCGCACCGACACCCAGACGTTAGCAGCCGGGATGAACATCAATCCGGATGCACCGCAGAGCAATCCTTTGCACGATGGTGTGCTCAGGGGGTTAAATTGGGTGCGGTTTCCGTACAAAGCCGCTGACAAACGCCGTACAGTTTCCGCCGGCTTTGCTGAATATGACCCGATCATTCAGGGGTATGCCAATCAGGATGTTGGTTCGTTACTGGTTCTCAACCAGCAAACGGTGGCGGGGAACGAAGCCCCCTGGCCGCACAACAACTGGGCCAGTTTGGTGAACCAATATGCCGACAAATTTGCCGGCGCCGCCGGTGAGATAGCGGCGCACTACGCCCATTTGGGCGAAAAAGTCGCTTACCAGATATGGAATGAAGGGGATAATCCAGAGACACCCTGGGTTTCGGTTCACGTGCCACCGGAGCATTTTGCGGTTATCCTAAGCCGGGCAGCGCGGGCGATCCGGGCTGCCTCGCCGAAGTCGCCTATAGTTTTTGGTGGGTTGTCTACAGGGCCGGATCAGGCGGCTGCTTATGTACGCGCCTGCCGGCAGGCGTTGGGTGGTGATTTGCCGGTTGATGCGATTGGCATTCATCCCTACGGCCGTTGGCCCATCGAACGGCCGTTTCCTGACTGGTCCTTCGGCACATTGGATGATGTTTTTGCCATTTTCAAGCGGGCGGTTCCCGATAAGCCGTTATGGATCACGGAGATTGGCATACCGGGTCACGCCAATCCCATTGGCGAGCAGCATTATCCGGCAATTGCCAAATATCTGCGCGATATGTATACCATGGTGGCTGGCGCACATGCTGCCCAAGTGCCGGTGATCATCTGGTTCGCCTGGTCAGACAATATGGAAAACGCGGGGATTGTGACGGCTGACGGCAGGCGCAAAGCACATATTTTTGATGCGTTTACGGCCGTTCGTGATCGCCAAATTATTTCATAGTGATGGCGTCTTCGTTTTTGGTCAGCTTGTGTTTATGTCATCTCTGTTTATAATGGGAATAGTTAGCTTGTTGTCGGCAGGCCGTCTGTCGTTTCACCAGGAGTTTGACAATGAAAAGATCGCGTTGGTTTGCCCCTGTTTTGGCGTTGGTGTTATTGATCCTCACCATCACCATAGCCTCGGCCCTCACTTACCGTGTTACCTGGGGGGACACGCTTACGGGTATTGCCCGCCGTTTTGGCACCAGCATTTCCACCATTCTCCAGGCCAATCCCCAAATCACCAACCCTAACCTCATCTACGTGGGCCAGGATTTGGAAATTCCTACCGGAGACGCAACGCCCACGCCACCACCGGGCACCACGCCGACATCAACACCACCACCCACCGGCGGCCAAATCTACATCGTTCGGGCCGGAGATACCCTTTCTGCCATTGCCCGCCGCTTTAATACAACGGTGGCGGCCATTGCCCAGGCTAACAGTATTAGCAACGTTAACTTTATTTATGTCGGGCAGCGCCTGACCATCCCCGGCAGTGGCCCGGTGCCAACCACGGCACCGCCACCCCCAAATGAAGGTTTTGCCCTCGGTGCCCAAACGCTGAACCTGAACAACAAAGCCCGTCTGGAGGAGGCTGGCATGACCTGGATAAAGTACCAATACAAATGGCCCTCGGAAGACACGCTGGCCAACCTGGAGTCGATCATCAATTCAGCCCACAATGAAGGATTCAAAATTCTGGTTACCGTGGCGGGGGACACGCCGTATCCAGGCGCCAACAGCATTGATTTCCTGGGCTACATTGATTTTGTGAAGCAGGTGGCTGAACTGGGGCCAGATGGCATAGAAATTTGGAACGAGATGAACATCGATTTTGAATGGCCGGCCGGGCAGATCAGCCCCACTTCTTACGTGCACAACATGTTGGCTCCAGCGTACACGGCTATCAAAGCCGTCGATTCTAACATTTTGGTCATATCCGGGGCACTGGCTCCTACCGGTTTCGACAATTCTACCAACGCCTGGTCAGACGGCCGTTACCTTGCCGGTATGCGCAATGCCGGAGCCGCTAACTATCTCGACTGCGTCGGCGTGCATTACAATGCCGGAGCCACATCCCCCAGCGCCACCTCCGGCCATCCGGCCGACCCCGGCGACCGGCATTACAGTTGGTATTTTATGCCCACCCTTAACCTCTACCGCAATACGTTTAACGGAACCCGAGATTTATGCCTGACAGAGTTTGGCTATCTGACAGCCGAAGGTTTTAATGGCTTACCCCCCGGTTTTAGCTGGGCCGCGGGCACCAGCCTGAATGAACACGCCACCTGGCTGGCCGAAGCAACCCAAATTGCCGCCAACAGCAACTATATTCGTTTAGCGATTGTGTTTAATTTAGATTTCATCAAATACGAACCAGACGGGGATCCGCAAGCGGGTTATGCTATCATTCGCCCGGACGGCAGCTGCCCGGCCTGTCCCCTGCTCGGTGACGTGATGAACTAAGTAGGAGATACGTGATGAAAGTCAGTACAATTTTAGCTACCAAAGGGAATAAACTAATCACCATTGCCCCAGAACAACCGATTCAAGACGCTGTCGCGCTGCTTGAACAACATAACATTGGCGCAGTTATTGCACTTGACGACGCGGGTAAACTGGCAGGGATAATTTCTGAGCGGGACGTTGTACGTCAGTTAAACCATCAGGAGAATCTGCTTTCTCAGCCGGTAAAAAGCATTATGACGGCCGAAGTGACTACCTGTGTGCCGCAAGATGATCTGATGTCCGTGGCCCATGTAATGACCGAGCGTCGTTTTCGGCACATGCCGGTCATGGAAGAGGGTAAGCTGCTGGGGATGATTTCTATTGGAGACGTGTTGAAAGCGCAGCGTGATTATTATCACGGGCAGATCGATACGCTGGAAACACAAATTTTAGCCACTGATCAATAGCATTTAAGGAGTAACAGTATGACTCAAATCGGCAGCGACACGAACCCACTACGTGTCGCTATTGTGGGCGCGGGTCCGGCTGGTTTTTATACGGCCGAACGCCTGTTCAAAGAGAAAAATTTGCACATCACGGTCGATATGTATGACCGCCTGCCAACCCCCTTTGGCCTGGTGCGCAACGGGGTCGCCCCAGATCATCAAAAAATCAAATCCGTTACCAAAGTATTTGATCGATTGGCCGCCAAGCCGCAGTTTCGCTTTTTTGGCAACGTAGAACTGGGCACAGATGTGACGGTGGCCGATTTGCGCCGGCACTACCATCAAATTGTCTATTCAACCGGGGCGCAAACCGATCGCTACCTGGACATACCCGGCATTGAACTAAAGAACAGCCATCCCGCCACAGAGTTTGTCGCCTGGTACAATGGCCATCCAGACTTTCGCGATTGTGAGTTTGATTTGTCGCAGGAGAGCGTGGCGGTGATCGGCATCGGTAACGTGGCCGTAGACGTGGCCCGCATTTTATGCCGTACGCGTAAAGAATTGATGGAAACAGACATTGCTGATTATGCGCTGGAGCAGTTGAGCCAGAGCAATGTAAAAGAAGTATACATGCTGGGTCGGCGCGGTCCGGCACAGGCGGCTTTTACCCCACCGGAAGCCAAGGAGCTGGGCGAAATGGAGGGGGCAGACACGATTGTGCTGCCTGAGGAAGCCGAACTTGATCCGCTTAGCCAGGCCGGTCTGGCCGATGCTGACCGCGGCACGATGCGCAACATTGAGATTATTCAGAAACTGGCCGAACGCGAGCCGGAAGGTAAACCAAAACGATTGACAATTCGCTTCCTGGTTTCGCCAACTGAACTAATCGGTAACGATGCCGGTGAGGTTGTGGCCATGAAGCTGGTGAAAAATGAGCTGTACCAGACGGAAAGCGGCACGATGCGCCCGCGGGCGACCGAGAATTTTGAGGAAATTCCGGTTGGCCTTGTTTTCCGGTCAATTGGCTACCGCGGCGTGCCTATTCCTGACGTGCCATTCCACGAACGGTGGGGCGTCATCTTAAACGAGATGGGACGCGTGTTGAATCCAGACAACGACGAGCCTGTTTTGGGTGAGTACACTGCCGGCTGGATTAAGCGTGGACCAACTGGTGTGATCGGCACGAACAAACCAGACGCGGCGGAAACGGCCGAATGCATGTTAGAAGATTTGGCTGCCGGTAAGGTTCTCTCCCCCGCCCATCCCGAACTGGAGGCTGCCACCCGGCTCGTTAAGGAAAAGCAGCCCAAATACGTGTCGTACGAAGATTGGTTGAAGCTGGATGAACTGGAAACGGCCAAAGGCGAAGCCCAGGGCCGTCCCCGCGTGAAGTTCACCAGAGTGGCCGATATGCTCGAAGCGTTAGGAAAGCAGTAGGTTTGGCGGAAAGCACAAAAGATCAAGTTGTTATTTATACCGATGGTGGCTCAGACCCCAATCCCGGCATTGGGGGCTGGGCTGCCATCTTGCGTTTTGGTAAGCATGAAAAGGTGCTCACCGGCAACGATCCGGAAGCCACCAACAACCGGATGGAGTTAACTGCCGCTATTCGTGCGTTGGAGGCTTTAAAACGGCCGTGTACCATCGACTTCTACACCGACTCCGAATATCTGCGCAAAGGCATCACCGAATGGATCGACGATTGGGCGGCCAAAAATTGGAAAAAGAAAGGCAAGCCCATTCCCAACGTCGATTTGTGGCAAACGCTGTGGCCCCTGGTGAAAACGCACGAAATAAGCTGGCATTGGGTCAAAGGACACGCCGGCAACGAATACAATGAACGGGTGGACCGGCTGGCGCGCAAAGCCCGCCTGGAAATAACGCCCCCAGAAGTGATCGATCCCAACATACCGCGCCTCTTTTTGCGCGCCTCTTGTAAAGGCAACCCTGGTCCGGGCGGCTGGGGGGTGGTGTTAGAAGAGGGAGAGGACACGGAGCAGGCCAGCGGCTCAGAGCCGCGAACGACTAATAACCGCATGGAGTTAACGGCCGCTATCGAGGGGTTGCTGCTGCTGCCGCCGGACAGCGAGGTGCAGATTTTTACCACTTCAGATTATCTGTATCAGGGCATCACGCAGTGGATTCGCAACTGGCGCAAGCGGAATTGGATGAAGAAGGGCGGGGAGCAGCCCGTGGCTAATTCAGATTTGTGGCAGGCGCTGGACGAGCTGGCGGAAAATTACACCATTCGCTGGATTAATGCTAAAGGACGAGAATTGACCGGTTTAGAAGAAGCCGGAAAGCTGGCTGTGAATGCGATCCAGATGGTTTAAGGTAACATCACTCGGCGGCATCTTCTCTGGTGGCGTCGCGAACATAGCGGCAGGTGGCGTGTAAAAAGCCAAAGTTGCCTACCGGGGGCATCAGTTCCATTACTTCGAGAATTTCAAAGATACGGCCGTCAAACATCACCTCTTCCCCCACCTCTGGCCGCTTGTCAATATTAATGATGGCCCCGGGATGTTCACCGCCGGCAACCACGTAACTTACTTTATAGAATACGTCTTCGTTCATTGCCCCACGCTCCTTAACCACTGAATTATAGCTCCGCCAGATTACGATGTCGCAGCTTGAAGGCAATGTCTATCGCCAAATTCCGCATAACAATAAAGCCAATATGGTTGTTTTCTTCACACAGTTGGTAAAACGCATCACTTTCAATCAGGTAAAGCTCGGCGCCCTCCCGCGTGGCCCGCACCGAAGCTGAACGATATCCCTGGTCAATGAGCGCCATCTCGCCAATGACCTGGCCTTTGCCCAAAACGACCAGGCTGCGTGCATCGTTTAGACCCTGAATGTACACTTCCACCGCTCCCTGGGCCACAACGTACATCTCGTTACCGGTCGTGTTTTGGCTAATGATATTTTCGCCGGCGGCGGCCGATTTTTCCTGGCAAATCGCAGCCAGCTGCTCCAGCTCTTCCGTTTGCAGATTGGCAAACAGCTGCACCCGTTTTAGCAAGTTAGTAGAGATAGTCATGAGTGCCTCCGATTAAGGGTTGAATGCGGCCCAAATATTGACATTTACCAAATCGTTGATAAACTACCGCACGACTGAGCCGAAGTGGCGAAATAGGCAGACGCGCTACGTTCAGGGCGTAGTGAGCATTACGCTCGTGTGGGTTCGACTCCCACCTTCGGCATTCGGTAGACAGCCCAAACATTTCCGTTTGGGCTGTTTTGCTTTTAGTCAGAGATATGCTGGATTGATTGGTGGGGGCGGGGCGTGTCTGGCGCGAACGGCCGTTCCCCAACCTACTCACACTGCTCAACGCCACACATACTTTACTATTCCCCATCTTTCACATTGTGGCAGATGTTATGCCTCCCGTCAACTATTCTGCCCAAAAAGCAGCGTCATCTAGTTTGAGAAAATCAGCACAAACTGTATAATCATGCGCTAGCTTGATTAGTAGCTTTGCTTTTTGTGATTTGCAGTAAATTTGGGACAAATCGCGACAACAAAAATTACACTTTGCCAATAACAGTTGAGGGTTTCAAATGATTTTCTGGATTGCTGTAGGTGTTATCCTGTTACCTCTTTTGCTCGGTGGCTTAATTGCCTGGGGCAGTTCTCGCTTTGATCACGTGGTGGAAAAAACCAAGGAAGAGGTTGAGAACATGGACAAGGGGTACAACCCGTCGGTCACATTTGGCCATGAAGTGAAAGTGGATGCTTCCCCCGAAGAAATGCTCAAGCAAGCCCGCCTGGAAGCAGCGCGCAAAGCAGCCGCCACGCCGCGTGGGGCTAACATGCGTATTGGCCGTAAAGGGCACTCAAATTTGCGCACGGCCGGAGCTGCATTGGAAGAAGATCCGTTAACGGCCGTTCGCATTGCCATGTACCACGGCTGGGATGGAGCCCGTACCGGGGCTGTGGCCGCTGTTCCGGCAGCAGCTGCACCTGCGGCTGCCGCCGCACCCGCCGCCCAATCGGTTGATATTGAACCCCCGCAATACATCGAGATTACCGACGACATGCCGCCCGAAGAGGTACGCAAGGCGCGTATCGCCAATGCCAAGGCCCGGTCGGCCTTTAACAAGGCACTCAAGGCTGCCGGCGTAGACCCCAACGACGTAGAAATTAAAGATGGCAAGGTTGTTTTGCCGGGTGGTGCCCCAGTTACTGCCGCAGCGCCTGCGCCCGCCGGAGCGGCTGCCGCTCAAACGGTAAATATAGAGCCGCCTCAGCTAACTGAAATTACCGACGACATGGATCCGGATGAGGTGCGCAAAGCGCGGATTGCCAATTCAAAGGCAAAGTCAGCCTTTAACAAGGCGCTCAAGGCCGCTGGTGTTGATCCCAAAGATGTAGAAATTAAAGATGGTAAGGTTGTTTTACCCGGTGGTGCACCCGCTGCTGCCGCGGCAGCGCCCGCGCCTGCTGCACAACCGGCCGCGGCGCAGACAGTTAATGTGGAGCCGCCCGAACTCATTGAGATTACCGATGACATGCCGCCGGACGAAATACGCGCCGCCCGCATTGCTAACTCCAAAGCGAAGTCAGCTTTTAACAAGGCGCTTAAGGCGGCCGGTATTGATCCTGGCGATGTCGAAATTGTGGACGGCAAAGTTGTGGTAGCCGGTGGCGAACCTGCTGCCGCCGCTGCCCCTGCGGCCCAAGAAACACCGGCAGCAGCAGCACCCGCTGCTGCCGCTTCCAGCTCGCCGGCCGCCGCGGCCAACATTCCCAAGCCGGAGCTGATAGAAATTACAGATGATATGTCGCCTGATGAAATACGTTCGGCCCGCATTGCCAATTCCAAGGCAAAGTCGGCCTATAACAAGGCGCTCAAGGCAGCAGGGATTGATCCAAAAGACGTTGAGTAATGGGTTGAACGTTTGTGATCTTGAATGATGAGAACGGCCGTTTCACCAGAAGCGGCCGTTTTTTATTTCAAAACCTTCATGTTAAGCAGCCGCAGCTTTTCCCCTACAGAAATGGCAATATTGCGCATCACCCGCAGGCCAATGCGTGGATAGCGGTTGATGAGATTTTCAAAATCCTGGTATTTGAGGGCAATTAACTGAACGTCTGTGGCGGCAACGGCCGTTGCCGTATACGGTTGGCGGCTCACCAGGGCAATCTCCCCTAAAAAGTCTCCAGCTTCTACTTTACCCACCGAATGGGAGCCGTCCGGCGCCAAAATATCCATTTCGCCCTCCATCACCATGTAAAAAACGTCACCAGTTTCCCCGGCGCGCAGCACAACTTCCCCGGTTGATTTTTGCACGACCGTACACAACCCGGCAATTTTGCTCAGTTCCCCTTCTTGCAAACCTTCAAAAATGGCCATGTGGCGCGTTGTTTCATTTACAGAAATGCCCAGCCGCTTTTCTTCAAAGCCGGTCCGCACCAGCTCGAATATTTCCTGGCTGGCCGGGGTAAGCTGAGCCTTGTCAATATCGAGCGGCACGTACAGCTTAGCCATTTTCAACGTATCTAGCCGCTCTACTTCATGGAAAACAAACGAGGGGCAGTAGGCCACCGGCACAAAACCCAGATTGCTGAGCGTGCGTTGGATGTCTGGCCAATAAGCGGTGACGGTAATCTCAATATATTCAGCTTTGTAAATTTCCCTGGCCCAGGCATCCAGCTCCTTGAGCAAGAAACCGGCCACATCGTCACGCAAATCGATCAGCTCTAACACTTTGATGCTGTGGCCGATGGGGTCCAGCGTAAAGCCAATCGCCCCAACGATGCGCTCATCTTCACGGGCGACCAAATAGCGCACGTTGCGCGATTCCAGCAAAAAGAGGCCGTAGCTGAGCTGTAAATTACCAAATACGTGCCGCCGAGACAGCCGCCCGCGTTCAATACGTAGCAAAGACGGCAGCCCGGACTCCGTCAGCTCCTCCACCTGGAAATCGGTGCCGATAGGGTAGCCGTCTACGTCATCTATGGCAATGAGATCATTGCGGAAACCCATGTTTTGCAGCGCCAACTGCCCCAGCAAAAACGCTTCGGGGATCACCCGCGGGTTGTTGCAGCGCAGCTCTCGGGCCGGGCCAAACGGTTTGGCCATCATCACTAGACTTTCCCGGTCGTCCAGCAATACTTTCTGGGGCAAAAAGCCGATCGGCTGCAAATCAAACTTTTCGGAGATGCGCTGGGCATAGGGGTGGGCAGTGCGGCATTCTGTGAGGCCAAAGTGGAGCCGCCGGTTGGCAAAGGCCAGCCGTGCTTTCATGAGGGCGCTGCCAACCCCTTGTCCGCGGTAGTTTGGGTCTACGGCCAAACGGCCGAATTCACCACACAAATCGGCATAAGCCCCGACTTCAAAATAGACAGAGGCCGTGCCTACAATCTTACCGTTTAGCTCGGCCAATAAAAAAAGGTAACTGTCCTGGTAGATGCTGCGCTTGAGCCATTCATCGTTGTAGAACTCTTTGTAGGGATATTCTTCGCCGTAGCTGCGGTAGAACAAATCGCGCACGGCTGGTAAGTCGGCTTCCGTGACGGGGCGGACGTTGATGTCTGCGTCCATTTACCAAACTCCTCTCAGGACGTATCGTGTGCAATCGGCAGTAAGCTTTTCAGGAAAAGCAGAAATGGTTTGGCCGATTATTAATCGTGCTCATAATAACGTATTTTTAGCAAAAAGGGGCAATTTTTGGTAGAAGGGTGACATATGGGCCATATTTGTGTGCGTGTTTGCGCCTGCTTTCAGGTCTGTTTATACAACTATAACGGCGCTGTGATAAATTTAACCTCTGGTTTGCCGGCTAGTTATGTTACAATCACGGATTGGCTCTGCCGCGTGATTATTTGGAATTGGATGAGTTTAGGCGCGGCAAACATAAAGAGTTAACGCATGGCATATGGATTAGTAGACGTTCGCATTCTGCAAAGAGAATATTTGTTGGCCATTTCGCGGGCCATCACGGCTGAACTGGATTTGCAGGATGTGCTGCGCATCATTTTGCGCGCGGCCGTAGAATTGGTGGCGGGCAAAGCGGGCATGATTGCCCTGCACCATCCGGAGTTGGACAGCGTGCGCGTTGCGGCCGTTTATGGCATTCCGGCGCCGATGGTGGAACATTTTGCCCCGCTGCTGCGCGATATACCGCCGCTGGATACCAACGAACAGGAAGATGAGCTGACGCGCCGCCTCCAAACCGTAGCCCGACGCTCCAACCTGGGCTTTACCCAGATGGTGCGCCTGCCTATGATCAGCGGCGGCGAAACGATCGGCCTGATTTACGTTTTTCTGTCCGGCACGCCGTATCATTTGCCCAAAGATGCCACCTCTCTGCTGAGCAGCTTTGCTGAGCAGGCAGCTATTGCCGTGAAAAATGCCCGTTTGTACGAGCAGGTCAACAAAGAAAAGCAGCGGTTGGACGCAATCATCCAGCAAAATGAGGACGGCGTGATGATTTTGGACCAGGGGCTGCGCATCACGGACTTTAACAAGGCGCTGAGCCGCATGATCGGCCGGCCGCCGCAAGAGGTGATTGGGCAGCATCATGAAGATGTGTTCAAATGGCTGTCGTTAAAGACAGACATGGATTTGCATGACGCGCTGGCCAATGGCTGGCCCTTGCCCGGCGCGGCACATCTGTACGTGGAAGGTGATTTGCAACGGCCGTTAGACGAACAAGATGAAACCGCCGATGGCCAGCGCATTAGTTTAGGTATCACTTACGCGCCGCTGATGGATGCAGACGGCCGTATGACCGACATCATCGCCAACGTGCGCGACCTGACCCGCTACCGCGAAGAAGAGGCGCTGCAAAAAACATTCATCTCCGTCGTCAGCCATGAGCTGAAGACGCCGGTTTCCATCATCAAAGGGTATGCCGGCACGCTGCGGCGGCAGGATGCCAACTGGTCACCGGAAATTATGCAAGATTCATTGGCCGTAATTGAAGAAGAGGCCGATAATCTAACCGATTTGATCGACAGCTTGCTGGAAGTGTCTCGCTTGCAGGCCGGCACGTTTAACCTGGAAGTCAGCGAAGATGTGCAGCTCAACCGTGTGGTAGAGAACACAGCGCGCAAATTTCGCAATCAAACAGACAAGCATCAAATCAAGGTGCAGTTCACTGATGATTTTCCGCCCATTTGGGGCGATGAGCGGCGGCTGGGGCAGGTGATGAACAACCTGATTAGCAACGCCATCAAATATTCACCCGACGGTGGTAATATTCTCATTCGTGGTGAAATTCATCCGCAGCACGTCACCGTTTCGGTGCGGGACAGCGGCATCGGCATGCCAGATCTTGAGCGGGACGGGAGTTTGCAGGAATTTTCGGGGCTGGACAATGGGCTCAGCCGCAAGACAGAAGGCACCGGCCTGGGTTTGTTCCTCTCTAAAGCAATCATTGAGGCGCACGACGGCCGTATCTGGTTCCACAAAAATCCTGATGGCCCCGGTACCACCTTCACCTTTTCCTTACCAAGAAATTAACCAGCCTGAAACTGCAATCTCCCGCAGGTTTACTCTATGACGATGGTTATTTATGAAACCTGCGGGAGGTTTTAATTAAGGAGCATTTAATGTATACACAACTTACGTGCCCCCAATGCGGCACGCCCTATTCGGCCGAGGTTCACCAGGTCGTTGATTCCCAGCGGACACCGCAGTTGAAACAGCAATTGTTGAACGGCCAACTGAACGTCGCTGTTTGCCCTAACTGCGGGGCCGGTGGCCAAATGGCAACCATCTTGCTGTTTCACGATGCGGAATATGAAACGTTCATGGTGCATGTGCCCCAAGAACTGAATTTGAACACCATGCAGCGCGAGCAGATGATCGGCCAGCTTACCAAGCAGGTGATGGACGACATGCCCCCCGAAGACCGGCGGGCTTACATGTTCCAGCCGCAAATCATGCTGAACTGGCAGACCTTCATGGAAAAAGTTCTGGAAACCGAAGGCATTACGCCAGAAATGATCGCCCGGCAAAAGAAGCAGTCGGAGCTGCTGCAAACGCTTATCAAGGCAGATAAAGACGTGCAGGACGTGCTGCTCAAGGAACGGGCCGGCGAAATTGACGAAACCTTTTTTGCCATGCTGCAACAATATGTGGATATGGCCTCGCAAATGCAGGACAACAAGCAGATGGTGAAGCTGACCAACCTGCGGGCGCGATTGATGACGGAAACGGCCGTTGGCCAACGCATGGAGCAGCAGCAAATGGCCCTGCACAAATTGAGCCGCCAGGCCAAAAAGGAAGGCGGCCTCACGCCGGCGATGTTGGCCGAGCACGTCATTGCTAATCAGGAACAACAGCATCTGGTGGATGCTCTGATGATAGCCGGGCAAAGCGCGCTGCAATACGAATTTTTTGGCCGCCTTTCCGACGAGATCGAGAAACAGGAAAAAGCGGGTGACAAAGCGGCTGTGGCCCGGCTCAAAGAGATACGCGACGATTTGCTAAAACTGTATGAGGCGATGCAAACACAGTCCAAAAACATGATGCAAGCGGCAATGGACACGCTCAACACCATTTTGGCAGCGCCGGACAAGAACCAGGCGCTGGCGGAAAATGCTCAAAAGATCGATGAGATGTTTATGGCCGTGCTGGCTGCCCGGATGAATGAAGCCGAGCAAAAGAATGATACCCAACAGTTCCAGTCCCTAAACGAGATTCATAAACTGATTTATGATCAAATGGAACGTACCCTGCCGCCACACGTGCAATTGCTGAACCAACTGGTCCGCTCAGAATCAGCTGAAGAGCAAGGGCAGCTGCTGGATGAAAATGAGCAGTTTGTTTCTGATGATCTGATTGAACTGATTGACCAGGTGATGGAGCAAGCGGGGGAGCAGGGTCAGGCTGAGCTGAACGGCCGTCTGCAATCCGTGAAAACGCTGGTGCAGGCGAGACTGTGATCGGTATTCAGTAATCGGTAACCGGTGGTCGGTAATCAGTCATCATCTCGGACGGCCGTATTCGGGCAAAATTGTGCTAGAATACGGCCGTTCTATTTTGGGAGCATTTGATGCATATTGACGTCTTATGGTTGGGACAGATTGATTATTTGACGGCCTGGGAGCAGCAGAGAGCATTGGTGGCTGAGCATACGGCCAATCCGGATTTGGCAGGCAAGCTGCTGCTGCTGGAACATCCACCCACGTATACTTTGGGGCGAAACGGCCGCTTAGAAAACCTCCTCCTTCGTGAAGATGAATTGACCGAGCGTGGCATTGCCTTTTACCAGGTAGACCGCGGCGGCGACATTACCTATCACGGACCAGGCCAATTGGTTGGCTATCCTATCCTCTCGCTTAAACGAGTTTACAACCAGCCCGGCCTGGGCATGGTGCAGCGCTACGTGACTGATTTGGAAGAAATGCTCATCCAGACGTTGGCCCAATTTGGAATCGAAGCCCAGCGTTTTGCCGGTCATCGTGGCGTGTGGGTAGAAACGGCCGTTGGCCTCAACAAGATCGCCGCCATCGGCGTGCGCATACAGAGAGGCGGCATCACCAGCCACGGCTTTGCCCTCAACGTCAATCCCGACCTGACCTATTTTGACAACATCATACCCTGCGGTATTCAGGAGCACGGCGTGACAAGCATGGCCCGGCTTTTGCAACGGCCCATCACCATCGCCGACGTTTTGCCCCACGTCATTACCGCCTTTTCTACCGTTTTTCAAGTTCAAACTGATGTCGGAATTGCCAATGTATCAGGGTGATACTCACAAATGTATGAAGAGGACACAGATAAACGCTGATAAACGCAGATAAAAATCTGTGCAAATCTGTGTTCATCTGTGTCCTATTAAGGAGAAACATGGCTCGTATACCGTTAGATTCGATTAATGAGATACCTAAGCCGCAGAGACGGCCGTCCTGGATCAAGGTCCGCCATATCCACGACACCAATGACAATTACCGCACGCTTAAAGGGCTGATGCGCCGCAAAGAGCTGCACACCGTTTGCGAAGAGGCCCGCTGCCCCAACATCGGCGAATGCTGGGGTTCCGGCACCGCCACGTTCCTGATTATGGGCGATATTTGCACGCGAAGCTGCCATTTTTGTGACGTGAAAACGGGACGGCCGTTGCCCATGGATTGGGAAGAACCGGAGCGCGTGGCCCAGGCCGTGCGCGCCATGAACCTGAAACACGTCGTTATCACCTCCGTTAATCGGGACGAACGAGCCGACGGCGGCGCACCCATCTTTGCCGCCTGCATCAACCGTATCCGCGAGGTGCAGCCCGGTTGTTCCATCGAAGTGCTCATCCCCGACTTTAAAGGCAGTCGCGACGCCCTGAAAATTGTGATGGACGCCCGTCCGGAAATCCTTAACCACAACGTGGAAACCGTGGAGCGCCTCTTCCGCACCATCCAGCCGCAGGACAAATACGAGTGGGCCAAAGCCACGCTGACCAATGCCAAACAAATGGCCCCGGACCTACTCACCAAAAGCGGCATCATGGTCGGCCTGGGCGAAACCTGGGATGAACTGCTGGCCACCCTGCAAGATTTGCACAGTTGGGGCGTCGATATTTTAACCATCGGCCAATATTTGCAGCCCACTCGCAAGCATTGGCCCATCGAGCGTTACTACACGCCGGAAGAGTTTGCCCAACTCAAGCAGGTTGGCACCGAGATGGGTTTCCGCTGGGTAGAAAGTGGCCCTCTGGTGCGCAGTAGTTACCGCGCCGACCAGCAGGTTGCAGTCTTGCTCGATGATCGGTAATCCGTATTCAGTAATCAGTGGTCAGTATCTAGCAGAAGGGTGGATATATTAGTTTGCCCTGCCTCACATAACACGCGGCAATTGTCATTCTGAAAGCGGCCACACCGGGCACGGCGTTCTATGAGAAAAGAAACAACTCCTTAATGGTCTTGTTTCTTAATAACGCAGTGAAGAATCCCTTTGAAGAACATCCGGTGGATACATTACCGCTCGAGCCGTTTTTTGGCGAGAAATCTTTCTGAACCTGGCAGATATAAGAATGACAAATTCCCACGTTCTCCCCGTTAGATTCCAAAACTATTCCAAGTTGTTAGGGTTATCTGCTTGGGATACCATATGAACATAAATGAAATAACACCAGACAACTCTACCAAGGAAATCGCATGGCCCGAACAAAGATAGTTGCTACCATTGGCCCTTCTTCCAACAGCCCGGAAACCATCCGCCGCATGATTGCCGCCGGCATGCGCGTGGCACGCGTTAACTTCTCCCATGGCGACCATGAACAACATACCAGAACCGTTAAGATGCTGCGCGAAGTCGCCGAAAGTGAAAACAAGATTCTGGGCATCCTCGGCGATTTGCAGGGCCCTAAACTCCGCCTGGGACACGTAAAAACCGGCGGTATCCAGCTTTCACTAGGTGAAGAAGTTGTCCTCACGCCGCATCGTGGCCAGCCGGCCATGATCCACATGCCCCATCCCGACCTCATCGAGGTAATTGAACCTGGCGCGCGGCTGGTCATTGGCGATGGCGAAGTAGAGTTTACCGTGGCCGAAAAAATGGGCGATGCCCTGCGCTGCATGACCACCGTGGCCGGCCTGCTGGAATCCCGCAAAGGGGTCAACGCGCCCGGCACCGACTTGCCCATTTCCAGCATCACCGATAAGGATAAGGAAGATTTGAAGCTGGTTTGCCAGCTTGAACTGGATTACGTGGCGCTTTCTTTTGTGCGAACGGCCGCAGACATCCAGGAACTACGCGAGTTGATGAAGGCGGAAGGAGCGGATATCCCCATCATTGCCAAAATTGAGAAGAGTGAAGCGATTGAGCATCTGGAAGAAATTCGGGATGCGGCCGACGGCATGATGGTGGCTCGGGGCGATCTGGGCATTGAAGTCCAGCCGCAAGAGGTGCCGCTGCTGCAAAAACGTATTATCAGCGTTTGTAACGAGGTGGGCAAACCCGTCATCACCGCCACGCAGATGCTGCAATCTATGGTAGAGCATCCCCGCCCCACCCGCGCTGAAGCCAGCGATGTGGCAAACGCCATTTTGGACGGCACCGATGCCGTCATGCTTTCTGGCGAAACCGCTTCTGGCCATTATCCGGTAGAGTCGGTGCTGATGATGAAGCAAATCAGCGAAATTATTGAAGGGGCCTTCCCCTACAACGAATGGCGCAACCGGCGGCAGGCCGAAGCGGCCGAATCACATACCGTGACCCAGGCGATTAGCGCCGCCTGCTGCGATGTGGCCGAGCAAATAGGCGCCCGGGCCATCGTAAGCACAACAATGTCCGGCTATACCGCGACACAGATTGCCCGTCACCGGCCCCCTACGCCCGTCATGGCCGTCTCGCCTTTGGAGCGAACGCGCCGCAAACTCTCTTTAGTATGGGGAGTTGAGTGCGTGCTGGTGCCGGACTTCACGGATACCGACGAGATGCTGGAAAAAACGGCCGCTGCCATGCAGCGCTACCAATTAAACCCCGGTGATAAGCTCGTCATTACGGCCGGCGTGCCCTTTGGCCTTGCCGGCCAAACAAACCTCATTCAGGTGCACGAAATAACCTGATTCGCTACACCCTTGTGAAATAGTTTTAGGCGAATTACAATACGATTTCTTACGCCATTGGTTCACAGCAGTTGCAAAGAGTTCACGGAGAATAACAAATGAGCACAGCAGGACCAGGTCCACAGAGGCTTGACTGGGAGCCACCAGCAATAAAAGGAATAGAAGATACCGGATTGTCGCAGGGCTTTTTGCAGGATTTAGCCCTAAAAATCATGTATTTTCGGGGGCAGCTAACCGGGCACGATATTGCCGAATATATGCATTTACCATTTGCCACCGTTGTCAGTACAGTGATGGAGTTTCTCAAGCGGGAGCAAATGTGCGAGGTAAAGGGCTCCGGTGGCCTGGGGGCAGCGACTTACCAATATTCGATCACCTCGAAGGGAGCAGAACGGGCGCGTGAGCAGTTGGAACGGACCACTTACGTGGGGGCAGCGCCGGTGCCCTGGGATAATTACGTGGCGGCCATCAAAGCCCAGGGCGGCAATCGCTTGCGCGTCAATCCCAAGATGATGCAGCAGTCGTTGTCTCATCTGGTGCTGGAAGAGTCTGTGTTTGGCAAGATCGGTCCGGCGGCCAACTCGGGCAAGTCGATTTTTTTATACGGCCCACCGGGCAACGGTAAAACGACGATTGCGGAAAGTATCGGCCGTATGATTTTGACCAGCGACATGTACATTCCTTACGCAGTCGAGGTCGATGGCCAGATCATCAAGGTGTTTGATGAAATTAATCACGTGGCTGTGCCTGACATTGAGCGCAAGATGACCACAGGGCAGTTAGGGCCCCGTCGTGGCGATGCCCGCTGGATACGCATCAAGCGGCCGGTGATCATGGTCGGTGGTGAATTGACGCTGGACGGCCTGGAGCTCATTTACGACCCGACCAACAAATATTATGAAGCTCCCTTTCAGATGAAGGCCAATGGCGGCATGTTCCTCATTGATGACTTTGGCCGTCAGCAGGTGCGCCCGCGTGATTTGCTGAACCGCTGGATTGTGCCTATGGAGAAGCAGATCGACTTTTTGGCATTGCACACGGGGCGCAAGGTTGAGGTGCCGTTTGAGGTGCTGATCGTGTTTTCCACCAATCTGCCGCCGCGCGATTTGGTGGACGAAGCGTTTTTGCGCCGCATCCGGCATAAAATTGAGGTGACTTCACCCACGTTTGACGGCTACCGCGAAATCTTCAAGCGGGTTTGTGAGCGGCGGCGGGTGGAGTATGACGAGCAGGGCGTGCGCTATCTGCTGCAAGAATATTACATCAAGCGAAATCAAAAACTGCGCGCTAACCATCCCCGAGACATTATGGACCAATTGCTTGATATTTCCGATTATCTGGGCGTCAAACCGCAGCTCACCAAAGAGCTGATCGACAAGGCGGCTGATTCTTACTTTGTTGAGCTTTAGCCGTGTTGGATTGGTCTTCTGCGCCACGGCCGTTAATCATCGGTCATCGTGGGGCCAGTGCCGAAGCACCGGAAAACACGCTGGCCGCCTTTGCCCTGGCGCAGGAGCAGGGGGCCGACGGCATTGAGCTTGACGTGCAGCTTTCGGCCGACGGCTGGCCGGTGGTCATTCACGATAACACGCTGGCGCGGACCACTAATGGGCAGGGCAAGGTGCAGCAATTTACCCTGGCGCAATTGCAAGCGCTAGATGCAGGTGAAGGGCAGTCAATCCCTACGCTGGATGAGGTTTTTGAGACGTTTGGTCCTGGCTTTTTGTATAACGTGGAGTTAAAAACGGCCGCACTCCGTAACACCGGTCTCGCCGCAGCCGTAGCGGATCGCATCCAGGCACATCATGTAGAAAACCAGACTGTTGTTTCTTCGTTTAATCCCCTGGCCGTACGCCGGGCACGGCGCCACCTGACCCAATCCACCTGGGTGGCCCACCTGAGCTACACAACAATCCTTAAGTACAAATATTTGCTGTCGGCCAGCCAGGCGGTTCACCCTCATTATCGCCTGGTGGACGCCGACTACATGGCCTGGGCCCAAAAAATGGGCTGGCGCGTTCACGTCTGGACGGTAGACGAACCGGTGGAGGCACAGCGGCTTGTCGATTTGGGCGTCCATGCCATTATCACCAATCAGCCAAAACTGATCCGCGACGCACTGTTTAGCCATGAAAAAAGTTAAAGTTATTTTAAATCCTTACGCCAACCGCTGGCGGGCCGGGTCTCGGGTGGATGCTGTGCGGGCGGCATTTACGACCGCCGGCGTCCAGCCTGACATCATCCAGACAAAAAAACCGCGCGAAGGAATTGTTTTGGCGGAAACGGCCGTCACCGAACGTTACGACGCTGTGATTGCCGCCGGCGGAGACGGCACGCTGAACGAAGTGGCCAACGGCTTGCTGCGGGCGGCAGGGGAAGGGTCTACGTTGCCGTTTGGTGTAATGCCCATCGGCACGGCCAATGACTTTAGCGATATGGTTGGTCTGCCGCGCAACCTGAACGCGGCGGCGCAAATCATTGCCGCCGGCCAGACGCGCCAGATTGATGCCGGGCGCATCAACGATTATTTCTTTATCAACAACTGCGCCGTGGCGATGGAGCCGATGATTACCCTGGAAAACATTCGCCTGAAACGACTGTCTGGCGAGCTGCGCTACGTGGTGGCTTTGGTGAAAGGGCTCATTAAGCTGAAGGCGTGGGATATGCAGGTGCGCTGGGACGGTGGGGGGCACGATGGGCCGGCCTATTTGCTGTCGGTGTGTAACGGGCCGCGCACGGGCGGCTTTTACATGGCCCCGGACGCGGCCGTGGACGATGGCCTTTTTGATTTTGTCTTTGCGCCAGAGGTTCCCAAGCTGACCGTGCTGGTTATTTTGGTGAAGCTGTTTCGCAAGACACACATCTATCATCCACAGGTGGTGTACGGCCGTACCCGCCACATCCACATTAGCAGCAGCCCCGGCACGCCCATCCACGCCGATGGCGAAATCATCGCCGAAGCCGCTACCGAGATCGAATACCAGATTCTTCCCGGCAAACTAACCCTGCTGCAAAGTTAGCTCTTCTGCTGGTGACTTAGCCGGTGCGGGGCGAAACAATTGGGCAACTGCGGCAATTATTGCCATTATGAACTCTGAAGGCTTGTAACAAATGTGTCCAGGCGCCTTGTAGTTATTTGCTGGGTCAGGTCTCGTTCCACACTCTGCGTCGCACGGGACGCAGAGCGTCTGGCCAAATTAATCAACCAAAAGGGACATTTCAATTCTTATGATATGCTCCGCGTTTATTTTTTCTAATTCGCTTGCCTTGTAAACAAAACTTGTGTCACTCTCCTGGTTTGGCCGGGAAAGATACTCACGTTTTAACTTTCTAAGATAGGCGAGATTCAAATCTTGTTCTTTAACGCCTGGTTCGAGAGTTGTAGCAATTTGGACGATCTTTTTGCCAACATTTTTTGTTAAGAGATGTATTTCTTTTTCTAACAATTCATCTCTAAGCGCATCTGCAAACGCTTTCCTTTCTCTATCTGGCATCCTGGGCGGTAAAATTTGCTGTAATTGTCTGGAAGTGATTGCCGGATCGATCATTTTTTCTCTTTGAACTTCCTCTATTGCCAGAGGAATAGATATGTTCAATTCGCTAATTCGCACTTTGCTTGGGGAAAATTCCCTAAATATTTCGTTGTCGTCATAAATATCTTGCCAGTGAGACCGATTAACATCGGCACGAATGGACGCGATACTGACATCATTTACTAACGCAGAGATAATATCTTTTAACGGCAAGGGCATGACTTTTTTTCCTCATGATTAGGGGGTATTCGGTTGAGCGTTGGCCTGGTGAGCATTGGCAGTTTCTGTTTCTGTGGCGATTCTTTCGGCAATACTTAGCAGACGTTCAATGCCTTTCGGGAGCGCGGCTGCATTTGCTTTTACATTTATGTGCAAGTTGTATTCTTGTTCTCTGGTTGCTTTATGACGCAGCTCAAAGTCGGTTTTCATTGCTGTTTCAACGGTCATGCTGGAATTGATACCCACATCTATCATTTTTATAGCTGCGCCAAATTTTGATTCTGATTTGCTCCTATAACCAGCCGAAAAGCTCTTGCTGTAACTTGTGTCGAGTGACTGTACGCTCTTCAACCGCACATTAAAGTCCCAGTCCATAGAGCCTATTTCGATTGCGGGGATATTGAAGAGAGCGATAAATGGAATTGACACAAATTCCTCGACCTCTTCTACTTTTTGGTTGCCATTTCCATCATCAACCAACACATTCTTCTTAATTTTCAACTCCGCTGTTCTGACGGAGTGTGTTTCATCGTTCTCCTTATCATCGAAGAGTGACGCTTCCCCTGTTGAGGTAAAGCCAATTTGCTCAATAAACTGCGCAGTTGAAAGTGCAGCATTTGCCTGGGCACTGATAACCGCATTTAATGGCGCTGAAATAAGTTCTGATAAAGGAAGGTTGCGTAATTCTTTTATGTCTGCCTGAGCCATGTTTTGTCTCCTGTATATGATGAAAATTGTTTCTTATAAACAAGCTATTCTGTACGACGCCACCGGTGCGTTCTTCCTCGGGAACGGCCGTTTCCCATTCCGCCTCACTGCACTTTTCGATAACGGACGCTGTGGCCACAGTCGCCTCTTCCACCTGGGCCAATAGCTGCTTTACAGTTAAGATTTGGTCAGAACTCATCAAAATCAGGGGTGTGGAGTTCCACCTGCGATTGAAAAAGTTGCGACAAGTCGCCCAAGTTGTGCAGCCGCCATTTCTGACCGGTTTGCACCGATTCCACCTCAATACGCCATCGATCTTCGGAATATTCTCCACTCTCCTCCAGCCAAAAGCGGACCAGATATGAAACGTATGGTTGCTTGGTCATATAATTGTGTGCTATTCAAATAACGACTGGCAACAATCAAACTTAAGTCGAAACGCCAGCACGAAATGGTTTGTATCAAATGCAGGGGTTACCTGGTGACAATAAGCTACCATAGCCATGTCCACAAAAAGTCCACAAAGTGACGACTATTCAATTTTAGGATTCGTATTAGGATGAAAATGGGGCTTAGACTGCATCTGGGCGATCTTCAATAAGAATATCTTTCCAAAAATGGTAGTGAAGCGGGGAAGCTGGAAACCGCTTAATGTGAGGTTTTATAAGCAGGTGCCAACGGCCGTAAGAGATAGGAATCACACCCACATCGTGAATCAAAATTTCATCAGCTTCTTGATACATTCGTTTACGTTTGTTCATACTGGGTAGATTTTTAGCTGCATTAAGTAATCCTTCGTATTTGGCGTGGTGCCAACCCGTTCTGTTCATATGCGTTGCCAACCGCAAGATATTATCGGGATCAGGATAGTCAGCTACCCAGCCATTGAATACCAGATCGTAGCTGTTCTGATGAGCTTTTTCTTGATAATCAAGCCAATCCAGGACCTCCCATTGCACATTGACTTTCAGGTTTTCTGCCCACTGCTTGCTCAGATAATCTTGGATAGGCGCATATGCTGAATAAATTATGCCCGTGATTGATGGAAACCTTTTACCATCAGCGTAACCTGCCTCTGCCAATAAACTCCTTGCCTTTTCCGGATCAAAAGCCAAACCAATGCCCGGAGAATGACCAAACATGCCTGGGGGAATAAATCCACCGATGGCTGGTGAGTCGAATCCATGTTTGACCATCGAAAGATAACTGCGATTTAGCGCCAAGACAAAAGCTTGCCTGACCCGCACGTCATCAAAAGGCGTTTGCCTGGTATTTAAAGTGATGTAGGTATTTTGAAACCACGGGCTTGTTACATAATCTGCTGCCAACCTTTGGCGCACGCGCTTCATTTCTTCGGGCGGCAAATTCCAAAGCGAAAGAACATCCAGGTCTCCAGCTTCATACCTGGCTAATCGCTCTTGCCACTTCTCGATCCACAGAATGTCAATATAAGCGATATTACCAGCTATCTCTTCATAAAAAAGATTGGATGGAATGAGTCGCATTGAACGGCCGATTTGAGGTTTTGCCACTTGAAATGGACCATTCGTTACAAGATGTTCTATCTTGGACCAGCTATCTCCAAAAGTGGTAACAACATGCTTGGGAACTGGAAATGCGAATGAGTTCGCTAAAAAATAAACGATATAACTATTCGGCTCCTTCAATTCAATGACGATTGTTTTGGAATTTGGTGCATATATACCTGCTGGCAATTTTGTCTGATTGTTTCCACTTTTGTTTTCTTCAGAATCCTGCACATCCACAAAAATAAGTTCGAGTGGAGAGCTTTTCGATTTTGACAACGAGCGATTCCAGGCAAACAAGAAATCCTCGGCTGTTACCGCCTGTCCATCACTCCAATATGCATTTTCTCGTAAATGGAAAATGTAGGTGCAGCCTCTGTTTTTTACTTCCCATGTTCGGGCCATTGCCGGCAAAATTGTGTTATCTGGTCCCAATTGCACCAGACCGCAAAATATTTGATCGATGATTCTTGATGAGCCAAAATCCTTTGCCAGACAAGGATCCAGGGTGATCGGTTCTCTGCCGGTAAAACGTAGTGGTCTAGGTTTAAGTTCTGACTTTTGCGCCGAAACTTTTAATGCTTTCTTTTGGGCCCGAAATGAATCTGCTAATGCTTCTTGAGCCAGTTGAAATTCGAATTGAGCCTGATAACACAAGCTCATTTTTAAAAGGGTTGAAGCTGCTTGTAAAAAGTTTCGCGCTTTTCTGTAATTTTCTAACGCTCTGGCATAATATTGAACAGCCACGTCAAAAATATGTCCATTCTGTGCCATTTCCCCGGCACGTTGAAAATGTTCGGCTGCCGCTTCGTTGCTGTCTGATTGTTCAAAATGGTGGGCAATCGTCACCATTCCAATCATCTCATCCTGCATCGTGTTTTTCAGTATACGTGCCGCTCGCTGGTGCAGTAAACGCCGCCGCCAGGTGCTGATATTCTGATAAATTGCTTCCTGTGCCAGGTCGTGTTGTGTTTTGAATTGATTGTCATCTGTTTGCAGCAGTTGACAGTGCGTCAATTCTTCTAATGCGGTGGCAGTTTCCAGACCATCGCGTCCGGCAGTTTCCGCAATGAGGTCGAGCGTGGCAGAAGGTGACAAAATGGTGATCACTTCCAAAATCTGGCGGGCCAGTGGTGTCAGGTCGCCGACACGGTGCAGAACAGCGTCGCGGATGGTGGGTGACAGTGGCAGATTGGCAGGGTTTTTATCGAACAGTTCTCTTGCCATAAGTTCGCGGATCGTTTCCAGTACGAAAAACGGGTTGCCACTGGTTGCGGTGTGGATGCGATGAGCTAGTGGCTTAAGGTTAGACAGGTTAGTGTCTAATTGACGCAATAAATTGGAAACGGCCGTTACCGATAACCCATCCAGGATCAGCTCTGTCATCAGCCCCGCCTGCCTCAATGCCCATTGCCAACTGGCAACAGCTTGTTGCTCATGCATTCGATAAGTTGCCAGAATACAAATTCCACTCCCGTGCAGTTGACGTGTGAAATAAAGCAGCCACCCTTTTGTAGATTCATCCGCCCAATGGACATCATCCAGACACAACAATAACGGAGATTCGACGGCCAGACCGCAAAAGACCTGCCGCAGCGCTTCAAACAAACGACTCTGCGCCTGCTGAGGATCAACATCTACGGGTGCCGGTAAATTGGGGGAGTGCACACGAAGCTCTGGAAGTAACCGCGACAGCTCGGCCAGCCAGATGGGTGATGTTTGCTGCCACTTGCTGCGCAGCGGTAAAATCTGCCGCAGGGCTTGCACAAGCGGCTGGTAGGGAATAGACGTGGCCTCAGCATGGCTGCTGCCGGACAAGACAACGGCTTTCTGGGCATTGGCAAACGTTTGCATCAGGCGTGACTTGCCCGCACCCGCCTCACCAGTAATGAAGATGACACCGCCATTGTAGAATTGAGCGTATGCCTCAGCTAACGTGGTCAGAGCTACCTCTCGCTCCACAAGTGGCAAATCTGCCCCTGGTAGCGTGGCCCATTTTGGAGTTGGTACAGCTTCGTTTGGTACGATTCGCTTGCTGCTGCGGGCGGCATCATAAGCGGCCCGCGTTTCCGGCAGTGGCGATACGCCTAGCTCCCGCTCCAAAACGACCACGCAGGTTTCATATTGTTTCAGAGCAGCGCTGCGCTCGCCGTTGGCAGCGTACAAGGTAATAAGCTGCCGGTGAATATCTTCAGCCAGATCATCAATTGCCAGATATTTTTGAGCAAACTGAATTGCTATTGCTGGTTTACCGGAATGGGTTTCGACTAACCGCCGTATCATTTCCAAGTACAACTTTTCTAATTGCCGCTGCTCGTGCCCCAACCAGTTGTCAAATTCAAGGTTGTTATTTAAGCTGAATCCAGCTAGAAACGGACCACGATAAAGCGAAACGGCCGTTTCCCAATTCATAGGCTCCTCTGTATAACAAAGTTCGGTAAATTGATTAACGTCACTCAGCACCAAATCGGGATTGAGTGAGACGCTGGTATTGTTGGTCCGGAGTAAATTAGGCTGCGGTAATTGGCTGCGAAGATAGCTGAGCAGGCGAGTCAAATTTCGGCGGGCAGTAGCAGGTGGCTTGATTGGCCAAAATAAATTTGAAAGCTCCTCTCGGGGAACAGGTTGCTGGTTTGCAGCCAGGCAAAAGAAAAGGGCCCGCGCTTGGCGACGCGACATAGTAAAAGTTTGCCCCTGGTAAGCGATCTTGGGCGTGCCCAATAAGTGAAGTTCAATTTTTAGCTCACCGTCTCTCTTTTCCATGGGATTCATAAAATTGTGTTGCGACAATTACATTTGCGGTTGGAGAAATGTATTGATTGTATGTATTAAAGCTTCAGAAGCAATGATCTTTTAAACAAATATGCCGTTATGTTAAGTTGTTCGTTGGCTGACTTATTGGTAAATAATCAGTGCCGGCTGGGGTTGCAGGCTCATCACCTCGGCGGGTGACAGAATGGGGTAGTCACCATCAGTGGGGAACAGCTTGAAGCCGCCGTACTCAAAGGCAGGTTCGCTGGCGTAGGTGATGTAGTTTTGAATCTTCACGTTGGCCGGGCCGACGCCGTCGCCGTCAATGACAATTTCCACAAATGGAAAATCTTCAATCAGCGCCTTGTCCGGCAGCATGGACGGCCGAAACTGGTGCAGAATCAGCACCCGGTTTAGCCCAATCTGTTTGCCGATGGCGTTTAACCGCGCCTGAATCGCGTTGATCTGTCCTGCGTGCAGCTGCCCGATGTTGACCCCCGGCACCTGCCCGGCGTCCATCGTAAACTCCGGGTCTATGGCCAGATGAATGTGCGGTTCGTATAGCAAATGTTCTAGTCGGCTAAATTCCGCCAAAAGATCCGCCCGCCCCGGCTGAATGTCGAGGATAACGGCCGTTTCCAACGCTTCAGCCGCCGCTATCCACTCCTCAATCATTTCCAGGCTCACGTGATGCCGGTATTCGGGCGGGTGGGGATTGGCTACGGTGGTGACCAAATGAAAAGCGGGCAAGATGGGGCGATCCGAGAACGGTTCATAAGTGGCAATGGTGGACAAAAGCTGCCGGTGCATTTCCTCGCGCGGCCAATCGCCCACAAGCCCCAGGCTTGGTCCGGTGGGACTGCCGTAAAAGGCGACCAGCCGAAACTGGCTCAGGTAGCCTTGGGGCTGATCCGCGTCAAGGGCAAGCTGATAGCTGGCCGGAACCGTTTCTGTGGGTGTGGGCGTGCTGATTGGTGTGTTGGTGGGGGGAACGGCCGTGTTTGTGATTGTTGCCGTGGCCACAGCAGTTGCCTGGGATGAGCTAGATGAGTTGGGTGCAATTGCCAGCGTGGGGACCAGGGTAGGCAGGGGATCTGTGGCTAAAAAAAGTTGTGGGGTGAGTTGGCAGGCTGTGAGGGAAACGGCCGTAATTGGCAAAAAGAGCCTCAAAAGAAAGGTTGCCAGCCACTTGGCACAGGTACCGGATAGGCACCGAGCCACCATCAGGCCACACTGCCTTCCGCAACCGCTGCATCTTCACGTAATTCATCATACAGCCGGTACAAATTAGCCCGGTGCAGGTCTGAAACCAGGCCGTTTAGCGGAATGCGTGATTTGCCGCAGCTTTCAATGCCAATTTTATCCAGGGTTTCGATTGGCTGTTTTTTGTGTAGCACTTTGGAAACCCTATCCTTAATCTTTGCCAAATAGTCCAGATCATCCTGAATCACGGAGTGAACCTCACCGCGCAAAATGACTTCACCATGCCCCTGCACGATCGTATCCGGCTCTAAATCTAGCATTTTGTGCAGCGAATCGACCAGCACTTTGTGACCACCATCAAAAATAGTGGGCACCGGCATCGAATTATCAGACGCAAACAGAATTTGATTATTGACGACGTACACGCCAATCAAATCCATGCTGTGCCCCGGCATGTGGTGCAGCTGCAGCGTTTTACCGCCCAGGTAAAGGTTAAAAATTCCCTCGGCAAACACTAGCTCAGGGAGGATAATTTGGACTTCTTCTAAATCCGAATTTTGCGCCTGAGCTTCTGCCAAACCTTCACGCCCAATGCTGTCTAGCAGACGACGGCACAAGGCGTGGCTGACGATTTGGGCTTCGGGGAAGAGGTAGGTACCTTGCGTATGATCCGCATGGTAATGGGTATTGATGACATACCGAATCTTCAAGCCTTGTCGCTCTTCCAGGAACTCTTTGATT
>CALBTC010000486.1 GCA_937967805.1 uncultured Anaerolineaceae bacterium | reverse complement strand
CGCATTTGTTTGCGCGTGGAGGGGATTGATACCAGCCGCGAAATGCTGCGCCGTTCCGATGCCGCCTTTTTGCCCAGCGGGATGCCGGGGCGGGGTTATTTGCAAATCGGCAACGAAAACATTGAATTGATCCAGATTGCCTGGACGGGTGAAGAGGTTGAAGACGCCGAAAGTTCGGAAGGGGGGCAGAAGCCCAAGTTTTATGACATGGCGGTTCGTCTGGCCAACGAGGTGCTGACAAAGGAACGGCCGCGCACCCCCTGGCCCCCCTTCTTACCCACCAAGCTCACCTTGTCTTCCCCCCTGGTAGAGGCGTACATGCAAGAAAAGCACGTGCCGCTGATGACGTTGGGGCGGAAGGAACGGCCGTCTCAACTCAACCCCTTCATCCAAGATTGGCAAGAGGGCAAGGTAAGCTGGCACGGCATGAACTGGAAAGAAACCGCCATGCGGGCCATCGTCGGCCTGGCGGATGACCCCTACAACGCCAGCCAATTGCCCCTGATCGTTGATCTCACCAAAGGCCATTTTGTCCTCTTCGGCGCGTCTGGCTGGGGCAAAACCACCTTCATGCGCACCCTCATCGTTAGTCTGGCGGCAACCCACTCGCCCGATGAGTTCCAGGCCCACGTGCTGGACCTGGGCGGGCGCAACCTGGAACTGCTCAAGGCGCTGCCCCACGTGGGCACCATCATCATGCCCGACGAGCGCGGCTACGAAGAGCGCATCCAGCAGCTTCTGCGCGAGCTGAACGACATTGTCGATCGGCGCAAACGGGTATTTAGTGAGGCGGGCGTTTCCACGCTGTATGAATACAACGTGCAGCACCCGGATCGCATCGAACCGGCCATTCTGGTGGTGATTGATAATTTTGCCGAATACATTGAAAGCTTTGGCAACCCCAACCAAACGGCCGAAGACGACAATCTGCTGGAAGCCCTGGTGCTGCTGGTGCGGCAGGCCAAGGCGTACGGCCTGCATTTTGTCATCTCGGCCACGCGCACCAACGAGCTGTCTAGCAAGCTGTACAGCCTGTTCACCGAGCGGCTCACCCTGCGCCTGTCCGACAATGCCCAATACCGCATTGTGGTGGGCGGCAACGTCACCGAGGTGGATGAAATTGCCGGGCGCGGCTACGTGCGGGTGGGGCGGCAGCCGCTGGAGTTCCAGATTGCCATCGGCGCGGGCCGCTTTGACGAGCAGGGCCAGTTGCAAGATGAAGCGCGGGCGATTCGGGCGCTGGGCGAGCAGATGGACAAGCTGGGGGCCAAAGCGTGGTCGGGTCAGCCGCCGCTGCGCATTGATGCCTTGCCCAAAACGTCGTCCTATCGCCAGGTGCAGTCAGAAATTCTCAAGATTAGCCAGGAAAAAAGCTTCCTGGATGATTTGCGGCGGGAAACGGCCCGCGTCTGGGCGCAGACCGGCTCGGCCGAAGAGGCGGATTGGCTGCGCGTGGTGCTGGGCATCACCTCAGGTAACCGGCAGCGGGAGCTGCGCTTTGAGGCCAAGCGGGACGGCGTGCACGGCCTCATTGCCGGCGGCACCGGTTCCGGTAAATCCGAACTGTTGATGACGATGATCGTAGGGCTGGCGCTGAACTATTCGCCCGATATTTTGAACTTTGTCCTGGTGGATTACAAGGGCGGCGGCGCGTTTAAGCCGTTTGAAAAACTGCCCCATTGTGTGGACATTGTGACGAATTTGAACAAAGCGGCCGTTAACCGCATGTTTGCTGCCATCAATGCCGAAATGCGCCGGCGGCAGCGGCTGAATGCCGAAACGGGCACCAAGGACATTGTGGAGTACCGCAGCAAAGGGCTGCATCTGACCGGTGAATCGTATCCTCACCTCTTTGTGATTATTGACGAATATTCAGAGATGATCGACGACAATCCCGAATATCGCGCCGAGCTGGAAAGCATCACCCGCGTGGGCCGAGCCCAGGGCGTGAACCTGATCCTGGCCTCGCAGCGGCCCAAGGGGGTGACGGACCAGATGCGGGCCAACATCAAGCTGCGTCTCTGCCTGCGGGTGGAGGAGCTGGACACCAGCCGTGAAATGCTGCGCCGTCCCGATGCGGCGCTGCTGCCTAACGGGATGCCGGGTCGCGGCTATTTGCAGGTGGGCAACGAAAATCTGGAGCTGATCCAGGTGTCGTGGACGGGCGAGAACCAGCCGGACGAGCGGGACGCGCCAGTTGAATGGCCGGAGCGCGAGACGGTGGTGACGGCCGAAACCAATGAAGATGTACCCAAGTTTTTTGATGCGGCCGTTTCCATCACATCACAATTGGTCAACGGGGTTATGGCGCGCAAGCCGTGGCCGGGCTTTTTGCCGGAGCAATTTAGCTTGCAGTCGCCCCTGTTTGATGCGCAAAAGAATGAATGGTTTACGTTGACAACGGCCGTAACCGACTGGCTCAACGGCGACACGGAACACCTCTGGCCGGGTATGAACTGGCGTGAAGAAGCGATGCGTCCGGTGGCCGGCCTGCTGGACAATCCGGTAGAAGCGTGGCAGGGGCCGCTGCGCTTCGATTTGAGCCGGGGCCACCTGGCCGTTTTTGGCGATTCCGGCTGGGGTAAAACCTCCTTTATTCGCACGCTTGTTACCTCGCTGGTGAGCACCCACTCTCCGGCGGAGCTGCACGTTTATGTGCTGGACCTGGGCGGGCGCAATTTCCGCAACCTGGAGGACCTGCCCCACGTTGGCGCGGTGATTTACTCCGATGAGGAGGCGTACGAGGAGCGGCTGCAGCGGCTGCTGGACAAGCTGGGCCGGATGGTGGATGAGCGGCAAAATCTGTTTAGCAGCGCCGATGCCAGCAATTTGTACGAATACAATGAGCGCCATCCCCAGGAGCCGGTTCCGGCCGTTTTAGTGGCCATCGACAACATTGCCGAACTGCGCGAGAACTACGAAACCCTGCTGGAAAACACGGTCATGCCGCTGATACGCCGCTCGCTCAGCGTGGGCATCGCCTTTGTGGTGACGGGCAACGCGCCCAACAGTATGCCCAGCAAGCTGTACAATCTGTTTGGCGAGCGCATCACGTTTAAGCAGAGCAATCCGGACCGCTACATGGACATTGTGGGGCGCGGCGCGATTGAGATTGATGACATCGCCGGACGGGGCTACATTCGCGTGGGCCGACGGCCGTTGCTGTTCCACGCTGCCCAACCGGTAGGCATTTTTGATGAACTGGACGGGCGAGACGATCGCACTGAGGGAGACGAACTGCGCCTGATGGCCCAGCACATGCAGGAGCAGATCGCCGCCACGCCGGCGTTTGGCAGCAATTTGCCGGACGGAATCGAGATTTTGCCAGACATGGTACCGCTCATCGATATGCTGCAAGCGGTTGGCGACAGGCGAACCAAACGATTGCAGGGCGTGCTGGGGCAAAATGTGATGCTCCAGCCGGCTTTGTTTGACTTGAAACGGATGGGGCCGCACTTTGCCGTGGTCGGTCCGCCGCTCTCCGGCAAGACAACGGCGCTCTATAACTGGGTGTTGTCGCTCACCTATCGCCATTCGCCTGAGCAAATGATGCTGCTGCTGGTAGATTTGCAAAGCCGGTTTGTGACGTATGGCGGGGAAAAGAGTCTGGTCGATTTGCCCCATGTGGTAACGGCCGTTCATGAAGCCGAAGAGCTGGAGGCGCTGCTGCCCACACTCAAAAACGAGTGCGAAGCCCTGACGCGTGAGGATAACAACCGCGAACTGTTTATTATCATCGACAATTTTGATGACTTTGTAGAAGAAACGGAGCGAATGCGCGAGGTGCCGCGGGAACTGGCGGCGATGGCCCGGCGGTACGGCCGTGAGGGACTACATTTTATCGTTGCCGGCAGTCTGGACAGCAGCAGTGCTCTGCGCCAGCGGATTAAAGCGTCCAACTACGGCATCGGCTTGCGCACGGGCCAATCGATCAACACCCTGGGCGTGATCAAAACACCCCCGGCGCTGCGCGGTGAAAAAGAGCTGACCACCGGCCGCGGCTTCATAGTGCGCTCCGGCTACGCCACGCTGCTGCAAGTGGCCTCGCCGTATCAGGGCGAAGGCATCGGCGAGCCGTTAACCGGCGATATGGATGAGGATGAAGCGCGGGTGGCCCAGGCGCTGGACACCTGGGTAGACAAGATT
This sequence comes from uncultured Anaerolineaceae bacterium, assembly GCA_937967805.1. The sequence continues at coordinate 25,929 of CALBTC010000486.1, read as the reverse complement.
TGCCGGCAGCACAAAAAAGCGGCCAAAGCGGCGTGGTCGCAGCCGCTGCCGGGCGCCAGTGCCGATGGCGCTGCGGTGGACAGCCAGACAAAACCGGTGATTGATTTGCTTAAACGCATCATCTACAAGCAGAAAAATGGACAGGGGGCCGAAATTGCCAATTGGGACGATACGGCCGTTCTGCGCAAATTTGTTGAAGACGCCCTCAAAGCTGAAACGGGCATGGATGATTTATCGATCTTTGGCACGTCGGCCAAAGAGATTTTTGATGCAGCCGAAGGCTACTTCCCGGAACTGCCCAAAGAAGAAGCCGATAAAAAATAAACTGCAACCTCCCGCAGGTTCTGGCCAGTTTGATGGCCGTTTACGAAACCTGCGGGAGGTTCTTTCTCAGGAGCGAAATGATGAGCACAAACCAGAAGCGGCTTGATTTGCGCATAGATGTCTTTGAAAAACCGGCACAGTGGGCCAAACCTCTGCCCAATCTGAAACCACCTGAATTGGTCGATGCCATTTTGCAAGAGTTTCAGGAGCTGGAATATTTAAGCGACAGTTCGGCCGATTACCGTTTGGTTCCGGCCGACGATGAGGGAACTGCCCTGGAAGAAGACGTGCAGTTGGCCCAGCAGGTGGCCAATGAGTCTCGCCTGAAGCTGCTGGAAGTAGAACGGCCGTTACCTCCCGGCACCAAACGTCCCAGCCAGGCTGCCTACCTGCGCGACGTGGCCAACGGCAAAGTGTATAAGCTGCACTGGCTGCCGGCCATCATTGGCCGCCCGGACAAAAACCAGCCGCACGATGACCGGATTGCTGTTGATCTGGAATCGTACAAAACGGGGCTGCGGGTGTCGCGCCGCCATGCGCAGATTACGGAACAGAACGGCCGTTTTTTCATCGAAAGCCTGTCGCGCAATCCCACGACGGTGAAACATGAGGAAGGTGCTGTAGAAGCGGTGGGGGAGGGGAAACGGCCGTTGCAGCACGGCGATCTTATCCAGCTAGAGCGCAGCAACATCACCCTTAAATTTATCGTGCGTCAGTATCGTAATGGAGGCCAGACATGACCGAAGTGATTCGCGTTGATTATGAAGCGTTGCAGCAAGTTGCCGACAAATTTGGGCAGCAGTCAGAGGCAATTGAGGCGTTGTTGACGGCCGTTCGCGGCGCCATGAATCCCTTAGAAAGTGGCGGCTGGATTGGCAAAGGCTCCGATGCCTTTTTTAACGAGATGAACAGCGAGATTTTGCCCGCCGTGCAGCGGCTGGCGGAAGCGTTGGCTGAAGCCAACCGGGTGTCTAACCAGATTGCCAACGTCATGCAGCAGGCCGATGAAGAAGCCTCCTCTTCGTTCCGGGATGGTGGCGCAGCGGCCGGCGCCGGCGGTGTTGGTGCGGCAGCGGGGGCCGGGGCTTCTGGTGGTGCCACCGGCGCATTTGGTGCCGGTGGTGCAGCCGCAGGCTTTGCTGGCCTGGAAGGGCTCCTTAACAGCAATGGTTTTGGTGGCGCAGGGACTGGTGGCGCTGGTTTTAGCGGAGGGGGTTCGTTGAGCGATTCATTTTTTGGCAGCAGTTTACCGGGGAGTGGGCTGGGTGGCGGTCTGTTCAGTGGCGATCTCTTTGGCGGCGCATCAGGCTTTGGCGCCAACAGTAACGACTATGGCATTCCCCGCGACTGGCTTTCTGGCGTGACCGATTCGCTCAATGGCTACATGAGTGATAATTACAATGACTATGGCATTCCGCGTGATTGGCTGTCTGACGTGACGGCCGGTGGCGCCTCGGGTGGCGGCAGTGCATCCGGTGGCGGCGGTGCGGAAAGCGGGCTTTCGGGCGGTGGCAGCGGTGGCTCCGGCTCTGGTGGAACGGACCCTTTGAGCAGCGGTGGGGGCGGCAGCGGCAGCGGCTCGTCTCCCAGCAGCGACATTCGCGATCCGTTTGGCCGGGGCAACGTGCCGCGCAGCTTTGGTGGTGGGTTTGGCACGGCCGCAGCAGCCGAAACACCACAGGCAGGCGGTTTACGCTATCAATCATTGGGCGGCTTGGGCGGTGGCGCCGGCAGCGGCGTGCCCGGCAGCGTACCGGCCGCTTCAGGTCCGGCGGGAGCAGCAGCGCCTGCTGCCCCGGCGACTCAATCGAACGTTGGGCTCGGGTTGGGTGTGGCTGCCGCCAGTCCATTTTTGGCTTTGCTGGGCAAAGCCATCAAAAACAACGGCGACGATGATTAAAAGTGGGGTCAAGGCACGCCTTGACCCTACGACGATAAAAACGGAGAGCGTGTATGAACGATTCGACTGAGCCAATCAACCTGCTTCTTTCCCGGGAAGAACTGCTGCTGACGCTGCGCCTGCTGCAAGTAGACTCAATTCCGGGCTTGGACAATGATCCGCAGGGGAATTTAACGCCCGAGGGTCTAGAACTGGCGTTGACGGTGGCCGGACGGGCCTTGCGGGCCAGGGAGCTGGCGCGGGTGCAGGAGGACGGCAGTTTGGCTTTGCATAATTTGTTGCTGACGGCCGTTGGCATTTGTGCCTATGCTACCCAGACTATTTTTGTTTACCATTGGCAAGAGGACGGCGATTTGCCGGTGCGCTACTTTGGCCACATGCGCGGCGATGATTTTGTGGCCCATACGCGGCCAGACGATGTGCTTCACTTGTTTACCTTGCTGCCTTCAAAGGGGCAAATGGTCGAGCAGATTTTGCGGCTGTGTGCCTGGGAGAATAAGGGGCAGAAGAATGGGGCGTATTCGCTGGAAGTGACCGATTTTGGGCAGGTGCGGCAGTGGGCTAGAGAAGGTGAGGTGGATACGGCCGTTAACCATCTAACCAAACACCAGGCAAACCGGGAAGCTGCCGCCGCGTTAGTCAGCACCTTAAGCCATTCTCCCCACGTCTCCATTTTGCAAATGCTAAAACAGCAGGCCGACCAAAGCGTGGCCAAGCAGGATTTTACCCTGGTGCAAGATAAAGAGCATAGCTGGCTGATGACTTCGCCAACGGGTGATGCCAATGGGCCGCTGCTGGTGGAAACGGCCGTCAAAGCCGACATCATTTCTCTCATATCCGAATGGTAATTGTGGCCTTGCGAGCCAAAGGAACCTGCCATGTCAAATGACGTCATCCAGGCGCAATATGAACAGCTAGATAATATTGCCAGCCGCTTTGGCCAGGCGGCACAAAACAACGCTGCCCTGGCCCAACAAGTTGCCCATGCCGTGCAAGCCTTACAAAACGGCGGTTGGGAAGGCAAAGGGGCTGCCGCCTTTTTTGCCGAGATGGAAACCACCACCAATCCGGCCTTGCAGCGGCTCATCCACGCCCTGGAAGAAGCCCAAACTACCACACTAGAAATCAAACAGATCATCCAGCAAGCCGAAGAAGAAGCCTCTGCTCCGTTTGGCGGTGGTGGCGGCAACGGAACAGGAACGCCTGGTATTTCCGGCGGTTCGGGGCTGTTCCCCCCAGGTGCCACACCAGGCCCCGGCCAACCGGGAACACCTCCGACGATAACTCCTATTCCTCAACCGACCGGCAACGGCAGCAGTATTTGGGATCACTTCCGGATTAAGGGAGATTTCTGGTCTTATGATGGAAGAGGCAAAAAAGGGAGTTTTGACCCTGGAATCAAAGCAACATTTGGTATGGAAGAAAGCTCAATTTGGGGCAGCCCTAAAGGAGACGGGGTAGCTGCTGTTGGCGGGTTTGGTGAGGCGGGTGTAAAAGCCAGTTTTAAGGACGGAGTAATGATCGGAGCCGGTGGCGAATTTTACACGGTTAAAGGTGAATGGGATACTGCTTTTGTAGGGGACAAGGAGTACGGTCTGACTGCCAGCGGTGGTTTCAAAGGACTTAGCGCCGAGGGGTTTGCTGGTTTGAAATTTGACAGAAAAGATCAGGCGGTGGGAGCTAAAATCGGGCTAAATCTAGCCTCCGTTGAAGGTAGTGTTGGTGGAAACGTGGCCGGGGTAAATGTGAGCGTTGTCGGAGAAGTGGGCCTGAAGGCAGAACTTGGCCTGACGATTGGCAGAAAAACCGAGATAAAGCTACCCTTTGTTTCATTCGGACTCAAATTTGGTGGCGGGGTTGATTAATAGACAAAAAAGAGGCTTTCAGCTATGAAAGAATTTATATTAGATCAGGCAGAAATGTTGGCTTTGATGACGGCCGTAAACACCTCGCTTATCATGGGCATTGACAATGAGCGACTGATTCCCGATGCACAGGAAAAACAGGCGGAGCTGGCCTGGCAAGGCATAGATTCGCTGAAACAGCGCGGGCTGCTGCGTGTGGAAGATGACACTCACATTGTAAACGGCGATCTCATGATGATGGCCACTGCCATTGCTTTTCCGCAGGTGATGACTTTTATTACCCGCGATGTACCCGGTGTGGGGCAGCAGCAATTCTTTCATTACCGCAACGATCCGGTCAATGTGGAATTAACGATGCCAACCGAAGCGCAATACCGTCTGGCTGCACTGCCGGATGCCGTCGTGGCTCTGGAGCGCATTCGGCAAATCTTGCCGGTTACTTTTACTGAAGAAACCATCTCCGAGCAGCAAACAATCGAGCAGGAGCTGTTCTTACAGGTAAAAACCTGGGCCGAACAGGGAGCATTTTCGCAAGCTGAAGAGGCATTGCAGGCCAATGGGTTTGCGGCAGCATCAGCGGAGCGGCTTGTACAAACGATTCATTCTCCTTCTCTTGGGGGCACAATTGCTTTTATGCAGGTGGATGACCAGGAAGTGGTCGATGGGCGGAACCTGGCGATGGTGCAAGATGATCAGGTTGCCTGGCTCATGCAGCAGGCCGTGCCGGGCGAGCCTGTGTTGAATGTTATGACGGTAACGGCCGTTGCCTACAGCACAGCACTCCTGGAAGCTCTAAACAGCTTGTTGCAGCCTGAAATCTGATCCCATGATAAAAGTAATTAGCATCCTTTGTGTTGCCGCCATTATCCTGGGCATGATTGGCTTAACCGTTTTCATGCTGCGACGGCAGAAGCAGCGCCATAAGTCCGCATTTTATCAATTTGCCGAACAGCATAATTTTACGCTGCTTGACACCAAAGCGGCCATCGAACCAATTTATGAAGCGCTTAAGCTTTTTGATTTCTTTCGCACGGGCAGTAATTCCCGTATTCGCCTCCTGATTCAGGGGAGGGAAGGAAATGCCCCTGTTGAAATATTGCTAGCCACTTTAACACACAGCGGCATGAATCAAGGCTTTACAGATGAATATGCAGTCATTCGTTGGCAGCACAAACGCCTGCACCTGCCCCAATTTACGTTGCGGCCAAAAGGGTATGCTGTGGAAAGAGCACTCAACGCCGTTTTGGTCGGCGAGGAGCCACAAGTTCCGTTATCCGGCTACCCATCATTGGCTAAACAGTACCAATTAACTGGAACTGAGCCGGCGGCGATTCATGACTTGTTTAGTCGAGAGCTGGGCGGTTACCTTGATGCCCAGGTTCAGCATGCTATTCATCGCAGTTTTGAGGGTGTGGAGAACCAGTTCCTTTACTATACTTACCTCAAAGACGAGATAAAGATTGATGAGCTTAATCAGCTTTATGAGGAAAGCAAGCATGTTTTAAAACTTCTGGAACAGGCATTTGCAAGTTAATAATTGGAGTAAACAGCAGCAATGAATGGAAAAGTTATATCGGGGCCAGCGGCTATTTTGATCTTATTCCTCTTCTTTTTGCCCTGGGTAGCCGTTTCTTGTGAGGGGATGCCCCAGAGTGAATTGAGTGGTTTGCAACTGGCCACCGATTCCAGTGCCGGTGGTGATCCCATCTTTTTTATGGTGCCTTTAGCGGCGCTGGTTTCCCTGCTGCTGCTGGCCAGCACGCTGTGGCAGCCTGCCTGGGAGAACAATGCCAATTGGGGTTTGGTGATTGCTTCTATTGCCGGGTTGCTGGTGTTTGTACTCAAATGGCTGCAACTGCGCGGCAGCAGCGGGGCGTTTGAGGTGACGATTATGCCGGCCTTGTGGGTGACGGTGGCCGGCTTGCTGGGGATTGGCCTGGGGGCGGTGTTTGATCTGTGGCGCACGCCAAAACAGCAGGTGGTTGGTAACGGCCGTACCCAACCCCAACAAACCCCCTTTCACCCCTCACCTACGCCTGCTTCGCCACTGCGTGCCGCCCCAAGAGATAGTAGCGCCACCTGGGTAGACGAAGGCGCTTATCCTGTGGATCCAAAGGTGACGATGGTTGACGATGCTCAACCGCCGCATGATCCCCAGGCAACCATTGTCGATGACGATCCCGCACCGGCAGAAATTGAAGCAAAACGTACCTTGCTAGATGAAGACATGAAAGAAATGGGACATCCTGCGTTTCGTTCCCCCGACGAGGATGAGGATGACTTTTATGCCGCAACCATTGCCGACAGGCCGCGGCCACAGATTGAGCCTACAGAAGTGCTGCACGTTGAACCAAAGGCTGTCTCCTGGCTGGTCATTGGCAATGGAGAACGAGCGGGAGAGAAGTTTGAGCTAAAGGCAGAAACAACCATTGGCCGGGACCCGAACAGCGATATTTTTATCAACGATACGGCTTTGTCCGCTCTGCATGTACGGGTGCGGTTGATTGACGGCCGTTACATCGCCTACGATCAAAACAGCACCAATGGCCTTTTTATGTATGATGCCCGGCAGGATTCCTGGGAAAAGGAAGAGCAGGTTGAGCTGCAAGAAGGCACCCAAATTAAACTGGGCCGTACCGTCTTACACTTTACCACCTTCAAAGCGTGATTGGAGGCGTGCAATTGAACAACTTCATGCCTGACTTAGTGGGAGCCAAAAGCGACAAAGGACCCGTTCGCTCTGCCAACGAAGACGCCTATTGGGTGAGCCACACCGAAACACCCACCGAACTGGGTGCGCTCTACATTGTGGCCGATGGCGTGGGCGGACAAGAAGCCGGTGACGTCGCCGCCAACAAGGCCACGGAAATCATCAGCAAAGCGTTTTACGAACAGCGCCAGGCCGAGGCCGATATTCCCACGGCGCTGGAACGGGCCATTCGCTCAGCGAACCAGGTGATTTATGATCTGGCCCAGACGCGGGGTGGGGGGAAGATGGGCTGCACGGTGGTGACGGCCGTTCTCCACAACGGTTATCTGTACGTCGCCCACGTCGGCGATGCCCGTGCTTACTTTTTGATGGGCGACCAGCTAAAGCGGCTGACGCGCGATGACACCTGGGTGCAAAAACAGGTGGAGGCCAACGTGCTCACACCGCAAGAAGCGGCCAACCACGAACTACGCAACGTCGTCACCCAGGTGCTGGGCAACAAAGAAGAAATCGAGGTTCACCTGACCCATCCCGTAGAAGTTTATACCAACGATGTCTTCCTGCTTTGCTCCGATGGCCTGCACGATCCGCTTAACTTCCAGGAGATTCACCACCTGCTGCGCGGTAAATCGGCCCAGGCAGCGGCTGAAGATTTGGTGCAGGCTTCGATTAATGCCCAGACGCATGACAATGTAACGGCCGTTGTTGTCAACGTGGGCGAGGTTCCTGGTAAAGTGCGGCCGGCCGCAGCAGCCGCGCCGGCCGCTGCCGGAAAGTCTGGCATTCCGCTCTGGGTCTTTGCCTCTTTGATTGTGACCGTACTCATTTTTTTAGCGATTCTCTTCTTCTTTGTTTTGCCTGCTTTCAATGCCCAGCAAGACAGCGCCGGGGCAACGGCCGTGCCCGAAGTTGTCCCCACAACAGAAGTTGCCCCGATAGAAACAGAAAGCCCTGCCTTACTGCCCGCACCCACTGATGAGGTGCCGGCCGTCCCTATTGACACCACCACGCCTACCCCCACCGCCACGCTTGAGCCGTTGTTCACCCCAACGCCAAATCCTACCGACACGCCCCCGCCGGACATTGTGCAGGCTCGTGGCTGTATCAGACCGAATGTTTTTGGGATTGTATGGCAGGAAGCACAGCTTGTTAGCTGCAATGATAACGACATTGCCGAAACAATTATTGACAATGACCAGGAAGTTATTATTTTAGATACGACGTCCCGCACTGCTAACGAGCCTGGCAACTGCGCAGCCACAAATGTATTTTTGAATGTGCAATCTGTTGCCGATCCGTCTTTACAAGGCTGGGTCTTAGAAAGCAGCATCGAGCTACTTTCACCTGGAGAAAGTTGTACGCCTTGAGCTAAGCCAGTCTGGTCGCAAGCGACAATACAATCATGTCAGAGAGCAACCTAACCATCGGTCAACAAATTGGCCCGTACCGACTTCTCTCTTTCCTGGCACAGGGGGGAATGGCCGAAGTTTACGTTGCCCTGGACACAACCTTGAACCGCGAAGTGGTGTTCAAGGTGATGCGCTCCATTTTGGTGCAGGACAAAGCGTTTATCACGCGCTTTCGCCGCGAAGCCCAGATTACGGCTCAGCTCAACCACCCCAATATTGTCCAGATTTACAGCACCGATTTTACGCCGGATGGACGGCCGTATCTGGCCATGCAATACATCAAAGGGGGCACGCTGCAAGACCGCCTGCACGCTTTGGCCGAGCAGCAGGAGATGTTTACCACCACTGCCGCCCTCAGCATCGTGCGCCAGATTGCCGATGCGCTGCACGCTGCTCACCAGGCAGGCATCATCCACCGCGATTTAAAGCCCAGCAACATTTTGCTGCATCCCAACGGGGTGCCGGTACTTACCGACCTGGGCATCGCTTCCGCCGAATCGCTCACCCGGCTTACCCAAACCGGCAACATTATGGGCACGCCCTTCTACATGTCCCCCGAACAGGCCAGCGGCAAACCGCTCGACGGCCGTTCCGATATTTACTCGTTAGGCGTGATCCTATATGAACTGCTGGCCGGGAACACCCCGTTCCAGGCCGACAGCCCGCTTGCCGTGCTGCACCAGCACGTGTATGAAGAGCCGCCGCCTTTGGCTCACATCCGCACTGACCTGACGGAGACTACCTATCGCCTGGTAGACAATTGTTTGCACAAAGACCCCGCACAGCGTGTACCGGATTCGGCCACGCTGGTTGCCAATGTGGAGCAGGCGCTGGTAGCCGAGGGCGACAGCGGCGCGTTTCACCTGCCGCAAACGGGTCCACAGACGGTTTACCAGCAGCACACTCGTCGCAGTGAACTGTTACGGCCGTTGCCACCAGCAACGCCCAGCAGCAAAACAGAACTGCTTGAAGATGATTCGGGCAAGTTTGCCGCTGTTCCCCGTTGGGTGTTTGTGATGGTGCCCGCGCTGATCGGGCTGCTTATCCTCTATTTTGTCTGGCAGCGGCCGTCACCCCCTACTGCCACTGCCGGCGACACGGCCGTTCCCGCCCAGATTGTTGAAGATGTGTCTACAGCAACGCCTGAGGCCACGCTGGTGCCGGTCGGGCCGGAGGAGACGGAAGAACCAGCGGCTGAGGCAATTGAGGCAGAAACGGCCGTGCCTACAGCCCCACCAACTGCCACACTACCGCCGACGGATACGGCCGTTCCCCTGCAAAACAAAATCATCTTCCAATCCGATCGGGACGGCGATTTTGACATCTACATCATGAACGCCGACGGTTCTAACCAGATCAACCTCACCAACAACAGCGCCGAGGACAACTACCCCGTCGTTTCGCTGGACGGCAGCCGGGTGCTGTTTGAGTCCAACCGGGACGGCAATTGGGAAGTGTACGTGATGAACAGCGATGGCAGCGACCAGCGCCGATTGACCAACACTCCCACCAGCGACGATCGCCTACCCACCTGGTCGCCCGACGGCCAACAGGTGGCCTTCATTTCGGATGAAGATGGCGACTACGAAATTTTCATCATGAACGCTGATGGCACCAACCGGCGGCAGCTCACCTTCAACCAGATGCGCGAGGGACATATGAGCTGGTCGGTGAATGACCAACTCGTGTACAATGCGGGACCTACCGGCAGCAGCAGCTGGGAGATTTACACGATGGACGCCGACGGCCAAAACCAGCGACAGCTGACGGATAACAGCATCAGCGATTGGGCACCGGAATGGTCGCCAGACGGCCGTTTCATACTCTACCTGTCCCTCATTGGCACCGACCCGGCCATCTTCATCATGAATGCTGATGGCAGCAACAGCCAACTGCTTTACAATAGTCCCAACTATGATTGGGGTGCCGATTGGACAGCTGACGGCAGCCACATCATTTTTACGCAGGATCAGGCAAACACCGGCGTCATCTACATGATGAATGCCGACGGCAGCAACGTCCGCAAAATCACCGAACGGGGCAGCTATCCTTCCTGGGTGAGATAGCCGAAGATTATGGAACATGAACTGATCGGCCGTTACAAAATCATAGAAGCGATTGGTCGTGGCGGCATGGCAGTGGTTTACTTGGCGCATGATCCGCGCATTGGGCGGAATGTGGCCGTGAAGGTGCTGCCGCGCCAATATACAGATGTCCCCATGTTCCGCGAGCGGTTTCTTCTAGAAGCCCGAACGATTGCCGCGCTAGAGCATCCAGCCATCGTCACCATTCATGATTTTGGCGAACAGGAAGGGCAGCCCTTTTTGGTGATGCGTTACATGCCCGGCGGGTCATTGGCCGACCGGCTGGCAGCAGGGGCTTTGCCGCCGCGCCAGATAAGCCGTATTTTTCAACGCATTGCCCTGGCGCTGGATCATGCCCATAGTCAGGGCGTCATTCATCGCGATTTAAAGCCGGGAAACATCCTGTTTGACCAATATGGGGACGCATTCCTGGCCGATTTTGGCATTGTTAAAATGGCCGAGGCGACGGCTAATTTAACCGGCAGCACCATCATCGGTACGCCCGCTTATATGAGTCCGGAACAGGTGCAGGGCGAAACGGTAGACGGCCGTTCCGACATTTACACCATGGGCGTGATTTTGTTTGAGCTGCTAACCGGGCAACAGCCCTACGCGGCCGAAAATCCGATCTCTGTGGCTTACAAACACGTGCACGAGCCCATTCCCGACATTCGCAGCAGAAACGCCGATTTGCCGCCCCACTTTCAACCAATCATCAATCGGGCGATGGCCAAACGGCCGCATGATCGGTATGAGACAGCCACCGAGCTGGCCCAAAGCGTGGCGGCCTTGTCGTTGGGGACGGCCGCACCGCCATTGCAAGCCGCTGCCGCCGTTGAAAAAGTGGATTCTGTTGATCCCCCGGCTGTTGAAGCGACAGAGGTGCTGCCAGGGCCGGCAGAGCCTGCCCCACTTGTTCCGCAGACAGCCATTGTGCAACCGGCTGAGGTGGCTGCCGGACAGACAAGACGACCAGTTCCCCTTTGGGTGTGGGTTGTTACGGCCGTTGCCGGCTTGCTCCTCTTAACCTGGGGCATCAGTTCAATTTGGGGCGGCGGGGATGGGCCGACTGCTGCTGAAACAATTGGGGATGGGACGGAAACGGCTGTTGCCATCCTTCCCGCCAATTCTACCGAAACGCCTACGCTGGAACCGACGGCCACGCTAACGCCCTCACCGTTGCCCACTGCGACGGCCTCAGCCACAAAAACACCGACGGAAACGGCCGTGCCCACAGAAACGGCCGTGCCGCCTACGTTGACCCCATCGGCAACGGCTACAGCCACAGCTACCCCTTGCCCTCCTCCGTTTGTGCGCGTGACCCTCGTTTCGGCCAACGTCCGCAGCGGTCCCGGCATCAACTATGGGGAGGTTGCTGTTGTTTATCAAGGAGACCTGTTTCCTGTGATTGCCAGAATGGAGATTGGTTCCTGGTACATTGTTGAGATCGGTGGGCAACTTGGTTGGATATCTACCAGCGTGGTGGAAACGGTCAACCCCGAAGTGTGCGACGAAGAGATCCCGATAGCGGCTACCATACCCGCGCCTCCTCTACCGGCGGCGACAGCGACGTCTGCGCCTACGAATACGGCCGTGCCCGCACAACCCACATCGCCGCCACCCCAGCCAACCTCTCCCCCGCCGGCAACGCCAACGCCAACGCCGATTCCGCCCTAATGGCGCGGCTTATGGGGTGTTTACCGTCAGCGAATAATTCCCGTTACCCGTAGCATGACCGGACGGCGCCACGACGCGAATGTAATACCTGCCGGCATCACCAGAATAAGTGATGTGATAGTTGCCATTGGACTGGTTGGCAACTGTTTCTATGAGCTCGGTCGTCGATTGATAATACAGTTGCACCTGGCCAATCGCCAAAAAGTTTGTGACATCTATTTCCAACATGTCGGCAGTAGACAAATCAACAAAATAATAATCGCTGTCCTGTTCCGAACCATGTTCATCTGGATCACCAGAATAAATATGTCCAAAACAGAGAGGGCCATTTGCTTGAAAATCTTTATCATTTGGCTCTTCTTCGTCAGGACCTGCAAAACCATGGCAATAATTACTCAATATGGCCGGCAAGTAAATTGTTGGCATGATCTCATGAGCTACCTTGAGGTCGCCATTGGTTATGTCTAAATAGCTAATAATGGCGAGGCCATCACTGCCTATGGTGATATATGTATGATGACCAACATTACCATCACTGTCCAAAGTAGCAGTAGATGCACTGCTGCAGATTAGATTATCACAATGAGCTATCTTCAAATCATCATTAATCTCATCCCGGTAGCTAATCAAGCCTAACCCATCAGCGCCAACGGTAATCGACGTTGAAAAGCCAGTAATGCCATCACTGTCCAGAGTGGCATTGGTGGCACTGCTGCATATTACGTTGTTACAATGAGCTACCTTCAGATTATCATTCGTCAAGTCATAATAACTTATGAGGCCAAGACCATCTTTACCAATTGTAATGGACGTATCGGTGCCGACATCACCATCACTGTCAAGAGTAGAAACGGTGGCATTGGAACAAACCAAGTCGTTGCAATGTGCAATTTTTAAATTTGAATCACCATCGTAGTAACTAATGAGGCCAAGATTATCGGAGCCGATTGTGATGGAAGAATATAGGCCAGAACTATTACCGTCTATAATGGACATAGTGGCATTGTTACAAGTTAGGGTATTACAATGCGCCACTTTAAGGTCACTGTTTGTTACATCATTATAGCTAATAAGGCCCATGCCATCGCTACCGATCGTAATTGAGGGGAGGACACCAACAATGCCTTCGCTGTCTAACGTGACAACAGACGCAGAACTGCACATGATGTTGTTACAATGAGCAACTTTCAAGTCGAAATTCCCATCGTCAAAGTAGCTTATAAGACCTAAGCCGTCACTACCTATGGTGATTGAAGTGGCTGAGCCCACATTGCCCATGCTGTCTATGGTAGAAATGGTTGCGCTGCTACAGGCAGGGTCGTTACAGTGGGCTACCTTTAGGTCGTCATTGGTTGCGTCATAATAACTAATGAGGGGAAGGCCATCAGTGCCTATAGCAATAGAAGAGTCCCAGCCGACAGCATCTGGACCATCAACTGTGTTGATCTCGAAATCAGGAATTGAAGTCGTGATGCTCTTTGAACTGAAGGAGGTAGTTAAGCTGTCTGATGGGGGTGGTTCATTACTTGAAAAAAGTACTTGCCTGGTAGGGATGCCGGCACCAACTACAATCACGAGAAAAACAAGCATTGTAATTAGGAGCTTTTTACCAGAACGCATTTCTGCCCTAGCGTGTGAGAGATTAGTCATTGCCTTATTGCCTTTTCTCCCTAAAAGATAGCATGCCTTATGGATAGGTTACTTTCAAAGAATAATCCCCGATGCCTACGCTGTGGCCGTCAAGGGAGACTAGACGAATGTAGTACAGTCCGGGGTCACCGTTGTGGGTGAGGTAATAACGCCCATCTGCTTGATCGGCGATGAATGTTACTGGGGGAACGGCCGTTGACCCATCATAAAGCAGCAATTGACCTTTACTAAGGAAGTTTGTTACGTCAATGGTGATCGTTCCGGCCGTTGGTAAATAAATGTAGAAAAAATCATTGTCCGCATTAGAACCATATTCATCTGAATTTCCCGAATATGTAACGCCTGAAACTAAGCAGCCGCTGGCTTCTTCTGCTGTATCGTTGGGTTCACGTTCGTTTGTACCTGTGAACGGGGGACAGTAGTTATTCATCAGTGTGGGCAGATAAGTGAAAAAGGGCGGACTTTTATACCAGGCGATCTTATTATCGTCCGATGAGGCCGAGAGCAGGTCAAGAAACCCATCGCCGTCGAGATCGGCTGTATCCAGCGCTTGTGGTGCCTGAATGTCTGGTTCTGTTACCACCACCTGCGCCAGGGCGAAGGTGCCCTGCCCATCGGTGTTTTCATATACCGTAATGCGGCTGTCGGTGAGGGGTAAATCCACCAGGAAAGCGGCAACAATTAGGTCCGGATCGTTGTCGTTGTCTAAATCTTTGGCAACCAGGCTGTCTGGTTGAATGGTGTCGGGAAAGCTGTCGATGGTGTGATCGGTCCAGGCGGTGCCGTCTCCCGCGGTGTTTTCGTGCCAGGTGATTTTGTGGTCGTCGCTTGAGCTGGAAAGAACGTCTATTTTAGCGTCGTTGTTGATGTCAACGGCCGTTACAAACACAGCAAAATCTACTACCGCAATCACGTTTTCTGTCCCCAAATTGCCGTTCCCGTCCAAATTTTTGTACCAAACAATCTTATTGTCCCCGGTACCATCCTTTAATTCAGACAAGGCGGCCAAAAAGTCGAGGTCATCGTCACCGTCCACGTCAGCGGCAAAGACAGATTGGGCTCTGGTAACGGAACCATCAACAATATGTGTTGTCCAGGCAAGGCCGTCTGCCAGCCTGTTCTCATACCAGGCAATCTTGCTGCCATCCCAGTTGCCGGCCGAATTTCCCTGGTGAGCCACCAACACGTCAGGATCGTCATCACCATCCATATCACCGACGGTGACAAAGATGGCTCCGGCTGAGGCGGGTGTGTTGATGATCTCTTTTGCAGCAAAGGTGACGTTCCCGGTGGGGATGAACCGGTTTTCATACCACACCACTTCATCCCACCCGCCTAATGCCGCCAAAACATCCAGATCGCCGTCATCGTCCAGATCGGCCGTTGCCACTGAATAGGGATCGCTAAATTGAGTGGATTCGATCTCGTTGACCGAACCAAAAGCGCCTTTGCTATTCAAGTTTTCATGCCAGCCAATCTGGTCTTGGCCTCGGGCAGCCGTTACCACATCAAAATCGCCGTCGTTATCCAAATCGGCGGCATGAACCGAGCGGGCATCTGTAGCGGTGCCGTCGATAACTATTTGCGGTCCAAAATAGATTGTCGCAGTTGAGGCACTGATTTCGGCGTGGCTGATAGTGGAGCGTTGACTCCAAATTATGAGAGCGGGCAGGAGGAGTAAGGTGAGGAGGGTTAACGGCCGTATCCACCACTTTCTTTTGCTTTGTGTCCCATCATTTTTTTCCCTGGCACTTCGTTTTTTCGGCATGATATTTATTTCTGGTTTGTAAACCGTAGGACGGGTCAAGCTGGCGAACCTTCACGCCTGGCAAGTGTACACTTTTTCTGGCTACCTCTCAAGAGAAAGAACCAGGCGCAAAGCAATTTTTACGCATTGACGCAGTCACTTAAGCTGTGCTACATTTCAGAACAAGTTTAGGCCAGTTTTGTAAAAGCAAAAAAAGGTTTCTGTGATTTGCTTAACCATCGCAACCAGGAGAGCATGACGTTTTTGAACCCACAAAAAATCGGCCGTTATGAAATTAAACATGAATTAGGCAGGGGCGGAATGGCGACCGTTTATCTGGCCCATGATCCGCGTTTTAAGCGGGATGTGGCGCTGAAAGTCTTGCCGCGCCAATTTACCCACGACCCCATGTTTCGCGCCCGCTTTGAGCGGGAAGCGCAAACCATTGCCACTCTGGAACATCATGCCATCGTGCCCGTGTACGATTTTGGCGAAGAGGACGAACAACCTTTTCTGGTCATGCGTTATATGACCGGCGGTACCTTAAACGAGCGTATTTTCCGGGGAGCCATTCCCCTGGAAGAAATAATAAAAATTATTGGGCGGATTGGTTCGGCATTGGATTTTGCCCATAGCAAAGGCATTATTCACCGCGATCTAAAGCCGGAAAATATCTTGTTTGATCAGCACCAAAACGCTTTTCTTTCTGATTTTGGCATTGTGAAGTTGGCCCAGGCCACCACAACCTTTACCGGCAAGGGTATTCTTGGCACGCCCGCTTATATGAGTCCTGAGCAGGCCAGAGGTACGGTTGAATTAGACGGCCGTTCCGACATCTACACCCTGGGCGTCATCCTCTTTGAGATGTTATCTGGCTGGCAGCCCTACCGTGCCGAAACCCCCATTGGTCTGGCCTTGATGCATATTTCCGAGCCCATCCCGCCAATCCGGGAAATCAATCCCGAATTGGCATCCGGTTATGAGCAGCTAATCAATCGCGCCATGGCCAAAAATCGGGAAGACCGGTTTGCCACGGCCGGCGCCCTAACGGCTGCCGTGCAGACGGTGGCCCGTGGTGAAGCGCTGCCTGATGTCGGCACCAGTTCGGTTAGCAAAACAGAAGTTCTGCCGCCAACCGACAATGAAAGATCGCTGGTTTCTCGCTGGTTAACGGCCGTGCCGCGCCAGATATTTTGGCTGATTCCTGTGCTGATCGGCCTTGTTTTGCTGGGGTGGAGCATTGCCGGCTTTGTGAGTGGCGATGAGGCGGGAACGGCCGTGCCCATAGCCAACGTTACCGAAGCAGCTGACACGCCTACAAATACGGCCGTTGCCACAGCCACCAACGAAAATCCAGAAGCTGCGCCGTCTTCTGCTCAGATCGTCGCTGAGACTGCAAGCCCAACCCCCACCGCCGAACCCAGCGAAACGCCCTTACCGGCGACAGAAACCGCCACACCTTCATCGACGCCCACGGCCACTGCTACAACACTGCTGCTGCGCGTCAGCCAAAGCTCTGTCAATGTGCGTCGCGGCCCCGGCACCAGCTATGCCACTATCACCACACTGGCAGAAGGGGATACGGTTCGCGTGATTGCCAAAACAAGTAACGGCCTCTGGTTTAATGTTGAGCTAGATGATTCAACCACGGGCTGGATTGCCGGCAGCGTTACCGAGTTCCTGGCCGGGACGGAGCCGGACCAGGTGCCGGTAGCGGCCACCATTCCGGCCTTGTTGGCCACAAACACATCCGTTCCGCCGGCGAATACGGCCGTGCCGACCCAACCGCCGGCAGGTGCACCGCAACCACCTTCGGCCACAAATCCCCCATCACCTACAGACACGCCGGTACCTACTGCTTATCCCGTCTCTCCAACCGACACGCCAATTCTGCCCCCAACGCGGGAGCCCACGCCAACGCCCTAAGCTTGGCAAACTCATCCGGTCGTTGACGGCTGGATCGAATCTATGTTACATTGCAACGGAGTCAGGCTGGTTGGAAATCGTTACGATTTTCAGGAGGAAATATCGTGTCTCGTGCCCAAACAATGTTCTTGCTTTTCCTGAGTGGTGTGATTACGTTGCTTATTAGTTTTGTTGGCAGTTCTGAAACGGCCAACGCTATCCCCACGGCTGAAGAATATGTATTTCGCCGCAGCTGGGGCGCAGAAGGCGATAAGATTCTGCTGGCAGGTGGTCGGGGAGATATTGCCGTTGGCCCGAATGGGGTCATTTATGTTGCCAATCCTGAGTTGCATAGAATTACGCTTTTTTCGCCTACTGATAGAACCTTTCAAACATTTGGCAATTTGGGCAATGGTAATGGTCAATTTAGTTATCCCTCATCTTTAGCTATTGACGATCAAAGCAATATTTTTGTTGTTGACAATGGAAACGTACGGATTCAAAAGCTGAACAGCCAAGGAGAATATCTGACTGAGTGGAGCAAAAATGGAAGAAATTTGGCGATAAGCAATAACGGCCAAGTTTTCCTAGTCGATAATATAAATCATCGGGTTTTTAAATACGACAATGATGGCCAATATTTGTCAGAGTGGGGTGGACAAGGAAGTGGTTCGGGGCAATTCGATTCACCCCAAGGGATTGCCGTAGATACAGAATCTGGCAGTGTGTTTGTAGCGGATACGGGCAACGATCGCGTGCAAAAGTTTTCCGTTAATGGTAGCTATTTAGCGCAATGGGGAAGTTCAGGGTCTGGCATTGGGCAATTCAATTCACCTATTGATATTGCTGTAGATGTAAATGGTTATGTTTATGTTGCAGATGCCAGCCGTATCCAAGTTTTTACTAGCGGCGGTGAATTTACAAAGATGTGTACGTTAGGGTCCGAGTTCAACTATGGGCTTGCTTTCGATGTTGATGACAATGGCAGCATGTATGTGTTGGCTGGCGATTGGTTAGGCTACATTTATAAATTTAATAATAATTGTCAGTTGGAAGCAACATGGGGCAATCACATCAGTGGTAGCTGGGAATTTTTCTCACTCGAAGACATAGAAATTGGCGATAATGGATGGGTTTTTGTTGGAGACGAAACAGGATTTGCGCCACCTATCCATGTTTTTGATAAAAGTGGAACGCATCTTGCGTCTTGGGATATTGGTGCATGGCCAGGTGTTGGTGTATTTGACATCGTAACCGACCCGGAGAGTAACTTGTATACCGTAGATGGAAATGAGCCACACATACTAAACTATTCTCCCGATGGAGCTCATCTAAGGACAATAGAAAGCTTTGACTTAGCCGAACCAAATAGCATTAGTATAGATTCTGAAGGTAATCTTTATGTGGGTCAGTGGATTAATGGCATTGTAAAATTCGATAATGACGGGAATTTTATTGCTGATTGGGAAGTACAACCTGGTCCATTTACTTTTATATCTGGAATTGGACTCGATAGTGATGATAACGTCTATGTTTTAGCAAATGGTCAAGTTCAAAAATATACCAATGATGGCGCTTTTATATTGTCTTGGGACTCAAATGGATCTGATATTGCTATCGATCAAGAGGACAATATTTATGTCTCCGATTTTGGAAATGATCGTATCCAGAAATTTGAGTCAGATGGGACGTTTGTGACTGAATGGGGAGAATATGGAACTGATGATGGTCAATTTGACTCCCCGAATAGCGTTGATGTTGATGAAGAAGGTAATGTTTACGTTGTTGAACGCAATATCTTTCGTGTTCAGGTATTTAGCCTTGGCTATCCCCCGCCGGACCCCGTGTCTGGCCTGGTCTTAAATGGCTCCTTTGAAAGCAACATGAACCTGACCGAATGGGCCTATGGTGGTAACCTGCCCGTGGCCACGTCGGGAACGCGGGCCAGTTTGGGGAATTCATCCCTCCAGTTAGGCATGGAAACCGGGCAGGTACCTCATGATGAGGGCATTGCCTGGACACACCAAACCATTTACGTTGATCCGGCCTGGGAGCGTCCTGTTTTGTCGTTTGACTACAAGATGTTTGTCAATGACACCATTGACTTTTCTGACTTTTTTGTGGCTATTCAAGATGGTTCCGGCAGAAACCACCTGGCAACCGTACTTCGTGACGGCTTTCAATCCTGTTTAGGGAATGTTGCGCCGCCGGCTAAAACCGAATTGGATTGGCGAACCTATAGTCAGGACCTTTCTCTCTTCAAAGGGCAAAACATTCGTCTTTTTTTCTCCAATCGTAATTTACACGATGGTTCTTCTCTGGGCATTTGGACGTTTGTGGACAACATTCGCGTGCTGGACGCAGGCCCGCTGCCTTCAGGTGGTCCCGAATCTGTTTTCTTGCCAACGATTTTAAATAACTATGAACCCACTCAGGACTGTGATCCTGTATCTTATTCTTCTTTGAATGCATATGATAACTTACTCCTAAGAGCAATGCCTGAAAATTAGGCAGCCTGTTCTCTATCGTGCCGACCATGACAGACTTTGATTCTCTCGTTGGGCAGCAAATTGACCAGTACAAAGTGATCCGCCTGATTGGGCAGGGGGGGATGGCGGCCGTTTACCTGGCGCGCGATCTGACGTTGGACCGTGAGGTGGTGCTAAAAACCATGCTGCCGGCTCTGGCCCAAAATGAAGAGCTGATGCGCCGCTTTGAGCGCGAGGCCAGAGCCACGGCCCGACTGGAACACCCCAACATTGTGCCTATCTATGTGACCGGCACGACGCCGGCCGGGCAGCCGTACATCGCCATGCAGTACATCAACGGCGGCTCGCTGAGCGATTATTTGCGCCAGCTAACCGAACAAAAGCAGTGGGTCAGCACCATTTACGCCCTTTCCATTGTGCGCCAGATTGCCGACGCGCTGCGGGTGGCGCACCAGGCAGAAATCATCCACCGTGACCTGAAGCCAAGCAATATTTTGCTGCGGCGCGACGGCACGCCGGTGCTGTCTGACCTGGGCATCGCCGCCATCCAGCAGGCCACCACCCGCCTGACGCAAACGGGCAACGTGCTGGGCACGCCCACCTACATGTCGCCGGAGCAGGGGGCGGGGAAAAGTATCGACGGCCGTTCCGATATCTACTCCCTGGGCATCATCCTCTATGAACTGCTGAGCGGCCAACTGCCGTTTGAAGCCGATTCCCCCTGGGCCATGATTCACCAGCACATCTACGAGCCGCCGCACCCGCTAGAGCAGTTCCGCCCCGAACTTACACCGCAAACCCGGCAAATCGTGGCCACCTGCCTGCAAAAAGAACCGGCAAATCGTTACCAAAGCGCCGGTGAACTGGTAGCCGCCCTGGATCAGGCGATGGCGGCTGAAGATATGAACCAAAATGTGTCCGTGGGCAGTTGGGAGGCGGCAGCGGCCCGAGTAATCGATGGCCCGCCCACCACGCGCCGCCGCCTCCAGCAACCGGCTGGGGCCGCGCCGGCGGCAAATGGAGAGAAACGGCCGTACTGGCACTACATCCTGCCCCTTGGCTTACTCATTTTAATTGCCGGCAGCATTCTTGTTTTCCGCGATGGCTTTACGATTTCATCACCCACCGCCACGGTCGAGCCTGCTGAGCTGGCTGAAGCCACAACCACGGCAGCCGGCATTGTGGCCAGCGAGGCGGAGACGGCTTTGCCTACCAGCACCGCACAACCAACGGCCGTTCCCACCGAGGAGCCTGTCATACCGTTCAATGATGCCGCTGCTCCTACCGCCGCCCCAACCCTTGAACCAGCTCCGCCTACAGCAGCGGCAGCGGATTCGGCTGCTAATCCTTTTCCCGATGGGCTCATTGCTTACAGTTGTGCCGTGGACAGTGGCGGAAACCGGATTTTTCTGAGTTCGCCCGACGGCCGTACTCAATTCCGGCTGCCCGGACAGCCCGGCAACAGCGTTGTGCCTGCCTTCTCGCGTGACGGCCGTCAGATTGCGTACCGTTCCGATGTGGGAGGCTCCTGGCAGATTTATGTGAGCAACGTCGATGGCACCAATTTGCGCCAGATTACCAGCGGCGACAGCAGCAGTCCCAACTTTGAGGCCGTCTGGTCACCCGATGATAGCCAATTTGCGTTTGTTTCAAGTCGGGATGGAACCAAACAAATATATATGATGGACAACGACGGAAGTAACCAGCTTCGGCTAACGTCCAATACCGCTGTGAATGATGATCCTTCCTGGTCACCAGATGGACAGATTATTTATGAGAGCAATGCAAACGGCCGTTACAGCATCTTTCTGATTCCGCCTGAAGGTGGTCCACACGTGGAACTCATTACATTGGGCGAATCTGCCAGTACGCCGGCCTGGTCGCATGACGGGCAGTGGCTGGCGTTTGAATCGCGTATTGAGGGGGATCGCGATATCTGGATTGCTCGGCCCGACGGTTCTGATTTGCGCCAAGTTGTTGCCTTGGGTAACAGTGATGAACGCCCCGCCTGGTCGCCCGACGGCAGGCAGATTGCCTTCCATTCCAACCACCTGCAAGCTGATGGGGATGAGGTGGATATTTGGGTGATGAATTTGGATTCGCAACTCCCGGTGCGCCTGACGCAAAACGGCCGCTGCTATGATCCCTCTTGGGCCGTTGTGCCGGTGGAGATGCTGGATAATCTGGTGCAGGCCGGCCTAATCACGCTGCCGGCAAGCGATGACAGCAGCGATTGGCCTGTCAGCGAGACGGGTGTGGCGGCATGTCCTTTGCCGGTGGGAACGGCCGTAACCGCCGGCGCCAACGCCCGATTCTGGTCACAGCCCGATGTGGTGGCCGGTTCGCTGGGGCAGAGCTTGCCCAACGGTGCCTCGCTGCGGGTTGTTGATGGCCCCGTTTGGGGTCCCATCCGCCTGGATAGTGACGCCCAGGGCTGGTGGTGGCAGCTCACCACAGAGGACGGCTCGGCCACCGGCTGGCTGTGGCAGGATCGGCTTAATGAATGCAATTAAACTGCTCCAGATTGGTCCAATCTCCAAGATTGGACCAATCTTGATTTGCTAGAGGTAAGTAAGCGCTTAGGGTTTTTGGGGTATAACACATCTGTATGAAAACAGGAAGACTCGTTGGGCAGACGATAGACCAATTTACCATCACCCGCCATATTGCCAGGGGCGGCATGGCCGACGTCTACCTGGCGCAGGATACGACCCTGCAGCGCGACGTCGCCTTTAAGGTGATGCTGGACGCCCTGGCGCTCGATCCGCAATATGTTCAGCGTTTTCAGCGCGAGGCCCGCACCGTGGCCCGGCTGGATCATCCGAACATCATTCAAGTTTACAGCACCGGGCAAACGCCGTTGGGCCAGCCGTACATTGCCATGCAGTACATCAGCGGCGGCTCCCTGCGCGACCGGCTGGAGCAGTTGGCCGAGCGGGGCAAGCTGCTGACGACGGAACAAACCTTAAACCTGGCGCGCCAGCTGGCCCTGGCTTTAAGCGTGGCCCATCGGGCCGGTATCATCCATCGCGACCTGAAGCCGGGCAATATTCTCATCCGGCCTGATGGCACGCCGGTGCTGGTAGATTTGGGCATTGCCGCCATTAGCAGTGGCGGCGGCCCCAAGCTGACCCAGACGGGTGGCTTTGTGGGTACCCCAGCTTACATGTCGCCGGAGCAAGCACGCAGCCGGCCTTTGGACGGCCGTTCCGACATCTACTCGTTTGGCGTGATTTTGTATGAACTGCTGGCGGGCAGACTGCCGTTTGAGGCAGAAAATTTCACGACCATCCTCTACAAACATGTTAACGAAGAACCGGTCCCCTTGCAGCAGCTTCGTCCCGATACCTCGCCGCAAACCCAGGCAATTGTTGCCACCTGCCTGCAGAAAAATCGCGATGACCGTTACCAAAAAGCCGAAGACCTCATTCCGGCCATTGATGCCGCGCTCCAGGCAGAAGGTAGCGCCGCCTATGATCCCCAGCTGACCCAGGTGCTCACCCACCTTCCTGACAGCGCCTTGATTAGCCGAAAACAAATTGCTGCTCCTGTAGCGGAAGCCAAATCGACGAAAAGAAAGAGGGTGCCGGTCTGGGTTATGGCCACGGCCGTTGTGTTTTTGCTGGCAGCGGCATTTTTGCTAATCAGTCAAGGGCGCGATGAGCCGGAAAATAACCCAACGGAGGTGCCTGAAGTTGCTATTATGGCAACGACCCCTTCGGCAGACTTAACAGAGGTGAGCAGCTCAGGACAGGCTGTACCCACCACAGTTCCTACCGACCCGCCAACGGCCGTACCAACCCCACAGATTCCTGTGACGGCAACAGAACCACCTGCCCCAACACAAACGACACTGCCCACCGTACCCCCACCCACCGAAACTGCAACGGCCGTTCCCGCCAACGTTTTTCAACCGATTCCGCTGCAAGCGGTGGCCAACGGCACGATTGATTTCAGCGCGCCGCCCGTCGGCGAAGTCACTTTGGGCGATGTGCCTTTTCAGCTTTCCACATCTATTTTCAAGAGCCAGGCTTCCTCCGGCCCTTTTACCAACGCCCCAGTCCGTCTGCCGCTGGCTGCCGACATCACGCAGGCTCAGCAGCTCCACCTACTGCTAACGCTGGGTAATGGCTTTACCCGGTTTGCCGATCAGGTAGTGGGGCGTGTGGAAATTGTGTGTGATGACACGCTGATTGTGCTGGTGGAACTCCAGGCGGGGGTCCATGTGCGCGAATGGCACAATGGGCAGGGCGTCATCACGGTGGCTCCTTTGGCCCGCTCTGTATGGAGTGAGCCGATCACCGATGACGTGCGGGGCACAATTGATTTGCTGTCGCTGGAACTGCCGCCGATTTGCCAGGACGGCCGTCTCACCAGTATCGAACTTATAGACAATTCCACAGAAACCGTCGGCTCTCTCGATCCGGCGCTCAATCTTGTTGGGCTCTCCGTGGAATATCGCCCCTAGCAAAAGAGGCAAAGCATGGACACCGAACGATTACTCGGGCAAAAAATTGACCAGTACAAAATTGAGCAGCACGTGGCCAGGGGCGGGATGGCCGACGTGTATCTGGCCCAAGATGAAGATTTGCAGCGGCGTGTCGCTTTTAAGGTGATGCTGGATACGTTGGCCACGGATGAGCAGTTTGTGCGACGTTTCCGGCGCGAGGCGCGTACGGTGGCCCGGCTGGACCATCCCAACATTGTGCAGGTTTACAGCACCGGGCAAACGCCGCAGGGCCAACCGTATATCGCCATGCAATACATCCCCGGCGGTTCGCTACGGGAGAAGCTGGAAGAGCTGGCCGAGCGCAATAAATTGCTCACGACGGAGCAGGTGCTAAATATCATGCGCCAGCTGGCCATTGCTTTGGGCATTGCCCATCAGGCCCAGGTGATTCACCGTGATTTAAAGCCGGGCAACATTTTGATCCGGCCGGACGGCACGCCGGTGTTGGTGGATTTGGGCATTGCTGCGGTGCAAAGTGGGGCCAAATTGACGCATACCGGCGGCTTTGTCGGCACCCCGGCGTATATGTCGCCGGAACAGTTTCGTGGCCTGCCGCTGGACGGCCGTTCCGACCTCTACTCCCTGGGTATTATCTTCTATGAACTGTTTGCCGGGAATAGGCCGTTTGACGCCGAAGACATTACGGCCATCATGTACAAACACGTCCATGAGGAGCCGGTGCCGCTGCATCGCCTGCGTCCCGACCTGACGCCACAAACTTTATCGATTGTGGAAACGTTGCTTAAAAAAGAGCCGGAGCAGCGCTTCCAAACGGCCGATGCCCTGGTGGCCGCCATTGACCGGGCCATTGCCGCCGAAGGTGGTTTTGGCCCCAATCCGCAGGCTACCCAGGTGCTGACTCGCCTGGACGACAGCAGCCTGATCAGTCGCGGCGGCACGCTGCATCTGGTTTCAACCGCGAAATCAAGCAGACCCAACGTGGCTGGACCACCGCCCGGCAAACGGATTTCTGTTCCCCTCTGGGTTATCATTTCGGTCGTCATTCTGGTGGGCGGGTTGGGAGCCTTTACATTTCTGCGACCGGATGATGCGCCTGAGCCGCCTGTCGTAGAAGAGGAAACGGCCGTACCCACCACAGCCCCCGAAGCCGCCATCACCGTCTTGCCTGAAGCAGAAGCGGAACTGATTGCCGTCAATGAGGCCGAGGAAACAGCAACGCCCGAACCAGCAACAGAAGAAACCGAGCCAACTTTGCCACCACCGGCTACGGCCACATTTACACTTGAGGCCACACCCATCCCCACCGAACTACCTACCGAGACGGCCACCAACCTGCCTACGGCGACACCAACCACCGTGGTTTGTGTCGGCGCTTCGCCCACGCGCCTTTCCGTGGGGGACAAGGCCCGGGTTGTTAACTACCAGATCAACGTGCGTTCCGGTCCGGGCACTAACTTTGGCGTGGAAAACACCTTGCTGCCCGGCCGCCTGGTTGACATTATTGGTGGACCAGAATGTGATGACGGGCAGCTTTGGTATGAGATTCGCAGCGAGCCGTTTACCAACTCTGCCGGTGAGCGCATACAGGTTCAAGGCTGGAGCGTTGAGGAAAGCGGCAGCACTTATTTCCTGGAACCGGCCAACTAAGTGCCCATTCGCAAATAAGTTAGCGGAATTGGCGAATGGGCTTAAAGTAGC
>CALBTC010000485.1 GCA_937967805.1 uncultured Anaerolineaceae bacterium | reverse complement strand
GAAGCCGAGGCCATGATGATGGCCGGCAGCACCAGCCCGATGCGGCGCACCGGCGTGGTAAGTTGTCCCAAATAGGTGGTGAACGCCACCAACTCACCCAGCGTCAGCGCCTGCTGCGTGACCAGCCAGCCGCCATGGCCAATCACGGCCACCGTGCCCAGATTGGCAATCAGGTCCATCATGGGGATATTGATCGCCTGCAGGCGGGAAGACAGAGCCGAAAGAGAAAACCATTTTTCGTTTTGCGCCACAAAACGGCCGATTTCCGCATCTTCCTGGGCAAACGCCTTCACCACCCGCGCGCCGCGCAAATTTTGCTCTAAATTGGTAGTGAGCACCGCCAGCTGGTCCTGAATCGCCAGGGAAAGCGGCCGGTAGCGGCGGCCAAAGCTAAGCGAGCGCCAGACCAGCAGCGGCATGGTGAGCATCACCAGCAGCGCCAGGTTGGGGCTCATGATGAAAAGGACAACGGCCGTTGTCACCAACAAAAACGCACCGTCGATGATGCGAAAGGCGGCCCGCCCCGTCAGGAAGCGAATCCGCTCCACGTCCTGAATGGCCCGGGAGAGCAGTTGGCCCGTTTCGGTGCGGTCGTGGTAGGAGAAGGGCAGCACGGTGAGCTTGTTCTGGATGGCGTTGCGCAGGTCGTAGGCCACGGTTTGCGACGCTACCTCGGTCCAACGCCCCTGGAAAAAAGTGAAGATGCCCTTGACCAGCGTCAATCCCAGCAGCGCCAGCACCGACCAGCCCAAAAAGCCAATCTCCTGCTGGCGAATCCCCCGGTCGATGATGAGCCGGATAAACTGGGGAATGACGAGGCTGAGCCCATTGATGATGATCATGGTGAGGTAGGTGCCGATGACGAGGTTGCGATACGGCCGTAAATAACCAAACGCGCGCCACAGTATGCGCCAGGTGTCCCGGTCCCCCCGCTCCACAACGGGAACGTCAGGCGTTTCTAGAGGTGTATTGATCGATGTCATAAACCGGTGTGAATGATTGCTTGCTTCATATCATTAATTGCTCGTCTAAAAAATGGGACGCTGATGAACGCAGATAAACACTGATTTTTTGTTTTCAATCTGCGTCAATCCGCGTTTATCAGTGTCCAATAATTTCTGAAATCATGGAAGCGATATCTTGATCGATGTCTACTACGATAGCTGTGGTTGGGTCCGGTTCTTCCAAAGCATCAAACTGGCTTTGCAGCATCTCGGCCTTCATGTAGTGGCCTTCGCGCTGCTGCATTCGCTGCCAGATGAGATCAAAGCTGCCTTTGAGGTAGACAAAAACAACATTTTCCTGGCCTCTTTTTAGCCGCTGACGATACTTTTCTTTGAGGGCGGAGCAGGCGAGTACGGCCGTTTCTCCCTGCCCCAAATGTTCTGCAATCAAATCAGCCAGCCGATCCAGCCACGGCCAGCGATCTGCGTCGTCGAGCGGAATGCCCTGGCGCATCTTGGCCACGTTTGCGGCCGGATGATAATCATCACCATCGTAAAAAGGGCAGTCCAGCCGCTGCGCCAAAGCCTGACCCACGGTGGATTTACCACAGCCAGACACGCCCATCACCACATACGCCTGCCCTGGTTCACGTTTGCTCGTCACCAACCACCTCCACGGCCTGTTCCGCTTGATCAAAGCCCAACATTTTCAAATCGTCTTCATCCAGATAGCGCTGCATGATGCGCCACGCGCCCCAATAGGTGATGAGGGCAGCGGCAGCAAAGGAAATGGTGAGTAAGGTCATGCGGGGCAAAAATAGACTGACCAAGAAGAGAGCAATCACCACAAGGGCTACCAGCACACCCCAAAATGGATGGACCACGGCTAAGCGCAGCCCATTTTTGAGCAGGCTGCACAGGGGCTGATCCAGCGTCACGAGCAACGGCCAGGCATACACGTTGACCACAAGAAGAAACACGCCAAACAACACGGTGAGCGTGAAAGCCGGAACCGCAATAAATTGCTCAAATCCCATCCGCTGAACGGCCAGCAGGTTCAAAACGATCAATCCACCCAAAACCAGGTCGATGATGCCCATCATTGTCGCTTTGAACCAGTAGCGCCGGACGGCCGTGCAAAAGCTGCTCAACGGGGCATTTGGCGATTGTCCTCGCGCCCACGGCGCAACCGCGGCAAACAAAGCGGCCGTCATCGCCGGAATGGTCACAATCAGTAGTGAGCCAAACAGCCAGAGCAGGTTGAACAGAATGAAATTGGTGACCGTGTTCAGCAGTTCCAGCCAGTCGATTTGGGGAGAACGGCCGTTAGTCCCAGACTCAAACATTTAAATTAGCAGCACCAGGTGCAATTCGCGCGGGCCGTGCATCCCCATGACAAGCTGCATGGCAATATCGGCCGTACGGCTGGGTCCGGTGATGACGGCAATGTTGCTGTGCTGCCGGGTTTGTTCCAGTCCAGATGCTTTTTGGCCCGCCCACCAACTTTCCAAATCGGGCACAATCTGGCCGGCGGTGAACACGGCAATGTGAATGGGGGGCAGGAGAGACGAGGCGCGGAAACGGCCGTTACCGCTCAGCAGTACCAAACTGCCCGTCGCCGCCAACGCGGCATCCACCCCGGTAATGCCCACGCGCACGCCGGCATCCAGCCCCACGCGGCTGACGTTGGCCTTGTCCAACGCTTCAGCCAGACCGGGGTTGGGGATGTGAGTGAGGTCCCAACTGGAGACGACCGTATCCTCCCCCACAATCTGCAAAATCGCGGCAATCGCAGCTTCAGCGCCATCCACCTGATGCACCACACAGGCTGCTTTTTCCGCCTCCTGCACAAAGCGGGCCAGCAACGCCGCCGGCGAGGTGTCGTTAAGTGGCACTACCGGCTGGTGGGCTGTGGGTGGCATGATGGTGGGGAACGGCCGTTTTGCGGCACGCAGCTTACCTAAAATTTCCTCTCGACTACTCATCATAGTTTCTTTAATAGGACGCAGATTACCCTGATTTATCTGATAAAAATGATCAGGGCAATCAGGAAAATCTGCGTTCTATTTTGATTCGTGATAAAAATTCGCGGATACTTATTTTTCTTGCTCCTGCCACAGCTGGTGGAACGATTTAGGCGCAAATTTTGGCGTGGTGCGGTGTCTGGTCCAGCCGCCGAGCGGCCCCGGCAGCGATTTTGGCTTAAGCAAATTGGTGGCTCTTGCCGCTGCCTTACCGCCAAAGACGAACCGCCCGGGCGAGCGATTGCCAAAAGCCCACGCCTTCATCCCCACGTTCCAGACCGTATCGCCCATTCCCTGCTGCACCAGCTCATGGCGCAAATCGAGCAGCATTCGGGGAATGTCGATATCGACCGGGCAGACCTGCTTGCACATGCCGCACAGGGTGCTGGCGTGCGGCAGCGGGCTGGCATTTTCCAACCCGGTCAGCAGCGGCGTAATGACCGCACCAATCGGCCCGGAATAGACCCAGCCGTAAGCGTGCCCGCCGGCCACCTGGTAAACGGGACAGCCGTTCAGGCACGCGCCGCAGCGAATGCAGGCCAGCGCTTCGGCGTATGGTGAAGTGTAGATTTGGGAACGGCCGTTATCCACCAAAATCACATAGACATGCTCCGGGCCATCGGGCTCATCGGGGCGGCGCGGGCCGTTGACCAGATGCGTGTAGACCGCCAACGCCTGCCCGGTGGCGCTGCGCGGCAGAACCTGGGTCAGCAGCGCGTAATCGGCCCTGGTGGGCACGATTTTTTCGATGCCCACCAGCGCCACGTGAACGCGGGGCAGGCTGGTGACCATACGGCCGTTCCCCTCATTCATCACCAAACCAATGGAACCCGTTTCCGCCAAAATAAAGTTGCCGCCGGAGACGCCCATGTCGGCGCTTAAGAACTTTTGGCGCAGCGTTTGGCGGGCAAACCGGGTCATCTCATTCACATCGTCGGTGGGCGGCATGGCCGCTTTTTCAATGAGCAAATCGCGGATGCTTTCCTTCGTTTTGTGCACAATGGGGGCGACAATGTGGCTGGGCGTTTCCCCACCTAACTGCACAATGTATTCGCCCAAATCGGTTTCCAGCACGTCGATGTTAGCCGCTTCCAGCGCGTGATTTAACCCCACCTCCTCCGTCACCATGCTCTTGCTTTTGACTACGGAGCGCACATCATGCCGCTGAGCAATTTCCAAAACGTGCCGGTTGGCTTCGGCGGCGTCAACTGCCCACAACACCTGAATGCCGTTGGCCTGCATGTTGGCTTCGGCCTGCTCCAGCAAATCGGGCAGGTTGTTGAGGGCGTGCCGCTTGATAGCCGCCGCCTGCCGCCGCAGCATCTGCCCATGCTCCTGGCTGACGCTGTACATCGATGCCTGCCGCTTGGTAAAAGCAGCGTTGGTGCCGTTGGTAACGGCCGTTTGCAAATCCGCATCATTTATCGCAATCCGTGCCGTTGGAATAAAATTGTTTGACTGAACCTTCATAGTTATTCCATCCAAAATAGGACACAGATTTCCACAGATACACACAGATTATGAGCAATAAATTTGTGAATCTCTGTGTTTATCAGTGTCCTATTCTCTTTTTTCTTGGATGCCTTCGGCTAACACGTCGGCGATGTGGCGGACGGACGGCCGTTTGCCTTGTTTCTCCAGCCCGCCGTTCAGGTGCGTCAGACAGCTGATGTCGCCGGTGACCACGCAGTCGGCACCACTTTCAGCGATGTGGGTCAGCTTTTTACGCAGCATCGCCCCGCTGACGTCGGCCATTTTGACGCTGAACAGACCGCCGAAGCCGCAGCAAATCTCGCCGCTGGCCCACGGCTGCACAGTAAGATTTTCTATGTTGTCCAGCAGCGTTTCGGCGGCGTCTTTCAGATTGAGCAGGCGGAGTCCGTGGCAGGCGTGGTGGCAAACGGCCGTTTGCCGTTCCGGCAACCGCGCCGGCAAATCCGTAATCCCCAACCCATCGACAATAAATTCGCTGAACTCCCAGGTAATGCCGGCCAGCCGTTCCGCCTCGGCCAGCAGCGCGGGTTCACCGGCAAAAAGGCGCGGGTATTCGTGACGCACCATCGCCGCGCAGGAGCCGGACGGGGTGACAATCACCTCGGCCTCACGGAACGTTTCGATAAAGTGCCGCGCCACCTGGCGCGCCTCGTTCCGGTAGCCGGCATTAAACGCCGGCTGGCCGCAGCACGTCTGCCCCACCGGAAAATCAACCGTCAGCCCCAAATGCTCCAGCACCGCCACGACAGACATGCCGGTTTGCGGCGAGAGCATATCCACCATGCAGGTGACAAACAGCGACACACGCTTGCCTTGAAAAGGGGTTCTAGTGGCTGATTCCATGCTATTTCCTTGTGGCGGTCATCAGGATGCCGTGCCTGGCACGCAGCGTCACCAGGGCATGTTCTTCGATGGGATGTTTGGGGACGAGGTGCAGCCGGAATTTTTGCAAAATCATGGGCAGGATAATAATGCTTTCCATGAGGGCAAACTGATCGCCGATGCATTTGCGCGCCCCGGCGCCAAAAGGGATATAAGCGTAGCGGTGGCGCGCCGCTTCTTGCTCAGGCGTGAAGCGTTCCGGATCAAATTTCTCCGGCTCTGGCCAAAATTTTGGGTGGCGGTGCAAGGTGTAAGGGCTAAGGGCGACAATCGCCCCGGCGGGGATGTAGCAGCCGCCAATTTCATCGTCGGCCACGGTGTGCCGGCTGATGGACCAGGCAGAAGGGTAGAGGCGCATCGACTCTTTAATGACTTTGTCGCAGTATGACAGGTGGGGAAAGTCGGTGATGGTGGGGGAACGGCCGTGCAAAACCAAATCCAATTCACTCTCAATCTTTTCTACAATTTCCGGCTGCTGCGCCAGCAGATACCACATCCAGCCCAGCGTGTTGGCCGTGGTTTCATGCCCGGCAATGAGCAAAG
>CALBTC010000484.1 GCA_937967805.1 uncultured Anaerolineaceae bacterium | reverse complement strand
CCCCAACTGGTTTGGCGGCATCAACTTTGGCGATGATGAGCCGTGGTTTTTTGTCTTGTTCACAGCCGAGATGATTGCTCTCATTCCCTTGTTTAGCGCGTCTTTGCTGCTGGACGTGGTGTTAAAGACCATCGTGTTCATTCAGGGGTGCTGGAACCGGGTCACCCGCTGGCTGGAGATAGGTACCGAAACCTTCGGCCTATACGTGGTTTACCGTATCTTTAGCCTGGAAGAAATTTCAACGGTGCCGTTCTTTACGACCATCGCAAAATCTATTCTGGCAATTGTGGTCATCATTGTCATTCTTGAGATTTTTGGCCAATTGTACCGGCTGCTGTTGGGACGGCCGTTCACCCCGCGCACCTTCATCAAGTCAAAAATGGCCTAGAATAAAAAAGGGCACAGGGTCGTGGGCGGCTGTGTCCTTTTTTACAAACGCTGTGCCCTCTGCGCTCTCTGCGGTAAAATCCGTTAATAACTGTTTGGAGGGAACAGAAAAATGCACAAGAAGTTTGTCTGGCGCTGGCTGTTTTGGGGAACGGCCGTGCTCATTCTCATCATCACCCATCAAGCCCACGCCCAAATCATCAACCCCGGATTGCTCATTACCGAAATCTACTACAATCCGCCCGGTGCAGAAGACGAGCGCGAATGGCTTGAAATTGCCAACGTCGGCTCGGCCGTTCTCGACCTGAGCAACATCAAGCTGGGGGATGAAGAGCTGACGGGCGGCGGCGAAGGGATGCGTCGTTTTCCCGAGGGCACATTGCTGGCGCCGGAGCAAGCGTTGGTAGTGGCCCGAACGGCCGTTGGTTCCCGCACCCTCTTTGGCACCAATCCCGACTTTGAACTGACCGATACCGATCCCGACGTGCCCGACATGCGCAACTATCTACTGTGGGCCGGCGGCGATATTGCCCTGGCCAACGACGGCGACGAAGTGATTCTTCTCAACGAGCGCAATCTGATCATCGACAGCGTCAATTATGGCGACAAGACGACCTTTTTTGCTCCGGCAGTAACGGCCGTATTCGAAGGCCACAGCATCGAGCGCCACCCGGCCAACTGCGACAGCGACACGGCCACCGACTGGCAGCCGCAAGAAGCGCCCACCCCCGGCGTTGTCCAGTTCGATGATGCCTGCCGCGTCCCGTTGAATCCAGCCGAACTGGAAGAGTTGCCGCCCATTGGCACCATTCAGGGTGCAGGCGATGTAGCCGCGGCAATCAATCAAAACGTCACCTTTCGCGGTATTGTCACCGGTGTTTACGAAGACCGCAATGCCAGCGGCACTACTTTCTACACCGCCTTTGTGCAGGACATTCCCGGCTTTGAAGACGGCGATCCGGCAACATCTGATGGGATTGCCCTGTTTTTGGGGCGGGGACGGCCGTCTTTCCAAATCGGCGATCAGGTTCGTGTTTCCGGGCTGGTGACCGAGTTCTTCGGCCTGACCGAGCTGGACGACAACAACCTGGATATCCAGGTAGAACTCAGCGAGCAGCCGCTGCCTGAACCGATTTTGATCGATCCGCCTGCTGAAGCCGAAGCGCTGGCTGCCTATTTTGAACCGCTGGAAGGGATGCGGGTGCAGCTGGCCGATCCGGCGCGGGTAGTGGGGCCCACCTTCAGCACCTGTGGCTTTGCCGTCGTTTCGCCTTCCGTGTCCACGCCGCGCATTTTCCGCCGCCTTTTGGCCGATCCCATCGGTGAGGTGGTGCCGATTTTGTACCGGTCGGACCAGTTCTGCGATGGCTTCCCCCAGGTGAAAACGGGCGATCTGGTCAGCGGGCTCATCGGGCCGCTCACCTACAACTTTGACCAGTTCAAGATTGTGCAGCAGGCGGCGGATGAATTGACGGTGACGAGCAGTGAATTTACTGAACCCCCCAGCGCGCCGGCTTTGCAAGCCAATCAAATCAGCATTGCCACCTTCAACATCGAAAACTATTTTGACCTCATCGACGACACGGGCGACGACGCCGAGCCCAAGCCGCTGGAGCTGGAACTCTCCCTCAAGCAGCAAAAATTGATGGCGGCGCTGACGCAAACGCTGAACTGTCCCACGCTGGTGGCCGTGCAGGAGGTAGAAAAAGGCACGCTGCTGGATGATCTGGCGCAACTGGCCGCGCCTGCCTGTGGTTTCACCTACGCCGTCACCCACCTGGAAAGCGCCGACGTGCGCGGCATCGACGTGGCCCTGATGAGTAATCCCGCCGTGGTGACGGTGCTGTCGGCGGAACTGAAGCAAACCTGCACCACGCTGGAAACTGGCGTGAGCGATGCCCGCATCGAATGCCCGGCGGGGCAAGATGCGCTCTTTTCGCGGCCGCCGCTGCTGGTGGAGATGACGGTGGGGGAACGGCCGTTCATCATCATCGTCAATCACTTCAAATCCAAGCGGGGTGGGGAGGCCGAAACTGCGCCGTGGCGGCTGGCCCAGGCTAACCATGTTGCCGGGCTGGTGGCAGACATCCTGGCGACCGATTCGGAGGCTAATGTCATCGTCCTGGGGGACTTCAATGATTATGAGCACTCCCCGCCGCTGCTGGCGCTGGCCGAAAACGGCAACCTGGAAAACGTGCTGCTGCGCCTGCCGGACGAAACGCGCTACAGCTACGTGTTTGGCGGCGTCTCTCAGCTCATCGACGGCATTTTTGTGTCGCCCGCTTTGCAGGACAACGTGACGGACGTGATGATTCTGCACGTCAACGCCGATTATCCCGACGCGCTGGCGGTAGACGTGTCGCCAGAAGCGCTGCTGTTCAAAACCACCGACCATGATTTGCCGCTGCTCGTTTTGCAGTTGGATAAACTGCCTGCGCCGGAACCGAATGTGACGGCAACGGCCGTTCCCGACCCAACACCGATCAACAGCGAACCAATCGAGCAACCTACCGTGAGCAATGGCTGGATTTGGTGGCTGGTGGCTGGATTGGTGGCTGGGGGTGGAGGAACGGCCGTCTTCCTCCTAAAAAGAAAACGCACCAGGAAAACATAGCACCTACCCTTGTCATGCTGAGTGAAACGAAGCATTCCTACGGCGTTCATCGTTCGCGGGCATGGCTTTTACAAGAAGGTCTCCGGTGGGATTCTTCCCTTCGGTCAGAATGACAATAAGCAAATTTTTCACGGCAGGTTCATGGGCGTAGGGCAATCGGGGATTGATTTTGCTTTTGGGCATCCAGTAGAATCAAACTATGCCTTCGGAGATGAAACATATCCTTGTTCTGGAACCGGACAGAACGTTTGCTTTGCGCCTGGTGCGTGCCCTCAGCCGCATGGGTGAATACACCGTGTCGATGGTGCCGACTTTAAAAGAAGCGTGCCTCCAGCTTGTACAAAATGACCAGGATTTGGCCTTCGTGCCCGTGGAGGAGGGCGCCAAAATCATCCGTTCGCTGCGGGCGGTGCAGCCCAACCTGCGCGTTATTTTGGTGATGCCCTCCGGTGATGAAGAAATTCCGTTGACATACTCGGGCAGCGTGCAGGGGGTTCTGATCAAATCTTTGGTGGATGTCGAGCTGGAGGCGTTGGTAGAAAATGTGGCCCGGCAGCCGATGGTGCAAACGACACAGTCGAAAACGGCCGTTTCCCACGACCCAACACGTTCTTTAGACACCGCCACGCTCATTGCTACCCTGCAAGAGGCCCATTTGGGCCGGCTTATGCAAACGGTTGTGTTTGCCCAGGGCGATAAGCTGCTGGCCTACTGGGGTGAACTGAACGAAAGCGAGGCCGCCACCGTAGCCATTCACGTCGGTGAAGGGTGGGTGGGAAATTCCCTGCCCTCTCGTCTGCAATTTATCCATCTGCCCGCTCGTGCGGGTGACTTACTCCTGTTTACCCATCAAGTCACCGAAGAATATTTGGTCACGTTGGTAGCCCTGCCGGAAGCACCTTTAACCGAAGTCCGGCAGCAGGCGCGGCGTATGGCCAAAAAGTTAACGGCCGTCGTCGAAGGACGCGTGTTGGCCCAGACGGGATTGTTGGGTAATGGGTTTGGCATGGGGCAACGGCCGTCTTGTGTCATTGTCTGGCGGCCATTGGAGCCACTGCCCGGCCATCTGCGCATTCCGCTGCGCCGGGCCATGAACCGCCTGGCCGTGGCCAATGCTTGTGTGTTGACCCACGTCCAGGTTGAGGCCGATTTGGTCCAGCTTGTGGTGACCGTGCCGCCTGGCCGGGACAATGCCTGGGCCGCTTACCTGTTTAAAAACGGCTCCGAGCAAACCATCCGCCAGGAATTTGAGATGCACGGCAGCCTGTGGGAAACTGGCTTCTATGCTACCGAATCTTCCGAGCCACTCTCCGAAGCAGAACTTAGCCTCTTCCTCGAGGCCGCCTCCGAAACGGCCGAATCCTAAAAAAGATCATCACGAATTTGACGAATGGACGAATGGGACGAATGGTTTTTTGTCTTTATTCGTCTTATTCGTTGTTTTGTGCCATTCGTGATTTGCTTTTTTCTTCGAGCGGCAAATCCTTCGTTTTTTGGTAAGATCAAGCCCATTAATAACTATTTTCACATTGTGGAGCAGCTTGTATGCCTGAAGGGCCAGAAATTCAGTTGGCGGCCGATGCCGTGGCCGCGGCAATTGCCGGGCGACCGACAACGGCCGTTTGCTTCGCCTTCGACCAGCTAAAAAAGTATGAAGCAAAATTGACCGGGGTGGAGGTTACGGCCGTTCAGGCGAGAGGCAAAGCGATGCTCACCCGCTTTGCCAACGGCTGGAACATCTACAGCCATAACCAGCTTTACGGCAAATGGATGGTGCGTGACGCCCATGATTTTCCCGACACCAACCGGCAGCTGCGGCTGGCCATCCACAACGAAGAAAAATCAGCCCTGCTGTACAGCGCCTCAGATATTGCCGTTTTGCGCGATGAAGAGCTGGACAGCCATCCGTTTTTACGCAAGCTGGGGCCGGATTTGCTGGATGAGTCTGTTACCGTCTCCCAGGTTGCGGAGCGTTTTGCGGCCGATGAGTTCCGGCGGCGGCGCTTGACCTCACTGCTGTTGGACCAGGGCTTTTTGGCTGGACTGGGCAACTATTTGCGCAGCGAGGTGCTGTTTGTGGCCCGCGTCCACCCGGATTTGCGGCCGATGGATTGCACGGATGAACAAATCGAGGCGCTGGCAGAAGCGGCCGTTTGCCTCACGCGCCAATCGTACCAAACCAAAGGCATCACCAACGATTTAGCGTTGGCCAAAAAGCTGAAGGAAGAAGGACAAAGTTACCGCGAGTATCGTTTTTGGGTGTTCGGGCGAGACGGCCGTCCCTGTTACAACTGCGGTACAGCCATCATCAAAGACAGCATCGGCGGGCGGCGACTCTACTACTGTCCAACCTGCCAGGCAAAAGAATAGAACGCAGATTCGCCTGATTCCCATGATGACATAGAGTGACTGCTTTGTAATCAGGAAGATAAGGGAAATCAGCGTCCAATTAATAATGCCGTAGCGCGCTTTCTTAGCGCGCAAAACTTGAAGAGGAAATCATGTCTGAAAATGAAGTTACCATCGACGTTTGGTCAGACTTTGTTTGACCGTTTTGCTTTCTCGTCTCCTCCAGTTTGGAGAAGCTCAAGGAAACACATAACGTACAAATTCAGTGGCGCTCTTTTGAACTGCGGCCGGCGGGCGGGCCACCGATTTCGCCCGAATACCGCGCGGCCATTGAAGCGAAACGGCCGCAAATGGTCAGAATGGCACGCGAGCGATACGGTTTGGAAATCGATTCCGGGCCGTTTGGCATCGACAGCCGCCCGGCGCTCATTGGAGCCAAGTTTGCCGAGGCCCAAGGCGTGGGCGAAGCATACCACGATGCTGTTTTCCGGGCCTACTGGCAAGACGCCCAAAATATTGAGGATTTGAATGTGCTGGCTGAGGTGGCAACGGCCGTTGGCCTGGACCGCGATCAATTTTTAGCCGCCCTAAACGATCCGCACTACCAGCAAGAAATGATGGCCGACGTGGAGCAGGCGTTTCAATATGGCCTTAGCGGCGTCCCGGCGCTGGTGTACAACAACAAATACCTCGTCACCGGTGCCCAACCCTACGAGCTGCTGGCCCAGGTCGCCGAAAAAGCCGCTACTGAAAACTGATTACTGCTTACCGATTACTGAATACCGAAGGCGGACCTTGCCTGACGCGCTCCGCGACCAACTGTGCCCCTTCTGCCGAACGAGGTACCTGCCAACGGGCTTCCAGCCACCAGGTTGCGCCGGCCTGGGCATACGGCCGTACCAGTTCCGCCGCCACTTCCGGCTTATCTTCTGGTGTTTCCCCTTCCACCACAATGTCAAACGGCTCGTTGGGTTTCTTTTCCTGCATGAAGGCCGACATGTCGGCCACGGCTTCCGGCGTGAGCGGCTGGTGTACCTTGTTGGCATCCAGCACGTTGGGCAGCAGGCCGTCGTAACGCAGCACACGTTCCATTGACTTGGGCCAATTCCAGGCGCCCACCATCCAGATGGGAATGCGCGGCTGCTGCAATGGGGGCGGCGGCGGGAAAAAGTCGCATTCTTCGATTTGGTAATGTTTGCCGCTGTAGCGGAACGGCTGACCACGCCACAGCCCCGTCAGGATGTCCAGCCCTTCGTCCAGCAGTTCGGCCCGTGCTTTGCGGTCGGTCACTTCGCCAAAGGCCTTGAAGCCGGTGTCTACCGCCCCCAGTCCCACACCCAAAATCACGCGCCCGCCGGAGAGATTGTCGAGCGTGGCCGTTTCGCTGGCCAGCTTCCAGGGGCGCATCCGGGAAATGGGGGTGATCATTGTGCCCAGGCGGATGCGTTCAGTTTGCATAGCGGCGGCCGTCAGGCTGATCCAGGCGTCGATGCCCCAGACCGGTTCCCAGACAAAAATTGCATCCCAGCCGGCGGATTCGGCCGTTTTAGCCAGATCGGCCACTGTGCGCGCATCGCCGCTGGGAATGACAAAACCATATTTCATAGGTGTTCACTCCTTGTGTGGCCAAGATTGGGCCAATTTTTTCTGCGAATTGCCTTCCTGGAGAAAATTGGCCCAATCTCTTGAGCTCTGTAGTTACAAAGATTCTTGAATTTGGTGAGTTTACCGTATGATTCTTGACACCCTTTGTCGGGATTGGTTACTGCTTTGCCCAACGTCTCCAGCGTGAGCTTTTTGTGTGAATTTTTATACATTCTTTCCGTTGCACAATTGCCGGGTGACGTTTATAGTTTTACACGTAGCTTTCCTCAGAATATAAAAACGCCCATTAAGGAGACGCTGTGTCCGCAAATCTTCCGGCTTTCTCAACCCTTCTGTATGTGCACGATGATCAGGTTGCGCAAATCACCCTCAACCGTCCGGAGCGACGCAATGCGCTCAACGCCCGGCTAAATCAGGATTTACTTGCCGCGTTCAGCCATGCCCAGGACGATGAGAGCGTGCGGACCATCGTGCTAACGGGCGCGGGTAAGGGATTTTGCGCCGGGGCCTGCTGGTTTTTACTGCGGCAGATTGGCTACAGTCGCGCTTACCAGATTGCCATCGAAGGGGAGCGGGCTTTTGCCGAACGCCGCCCCCCTAAATTTAAGGGGCGTTAAATGGGATACATCACCAGTTGAGCACGGTGACGCACATTCCAGAGTCTTTTGCTCTGCGTCTCCGTACCGCAGACGGACATCACCACCAATGTAAACCTCACGCTAAGCCGCCAAGTGCGTTAAACGGTCTTTGCGACTTTGCGTGAGGTCATTTTCTAGGAGGAAGCATGAGTCAACCTGATTTTGATTTAAGCGGCAAAGTTGCCTTGATTACCGGCGCCTCGCGTGGGATTGGACAGGCCATTGCCGAAGCGTACGCCGCTGCCGGGGCCAAAGTGGTGCTGGCCAGCCGCAAACAAGAGTCGCTGAACGAGGTGGCCGAAAAAATTCGCGGCAATGGCGGCACGGCGCTGCCCGTCGCCGCCCACACAGGGGATGATGGCGCGGTTCAAGCATTGGTCAATAGAGCGACGGACGCGTATGGCGGCATCGACATTGTGGTGAACAATGCGGCCACCAATCCCCATTTTGGACCGGTGATAACGGCCGAACAAAGCCAGTGGGACAAAATTTTGGACGTAAACGTGAAAGGGTATTTTCGCGTGGCCAAAGGGTGTGTACCCAGCATGAAGGCACGCGGCGGCGGCAAAGTTATCAACGTTGCCTCGATTGCCGGCCTGACGCCGCAGCCGGGGATGGGGGTGTACTGCGTGAGTAAAGCGGCCGTTCTCATGCTCACAAAAGTGCTGGCGGCAGAACTGGCCGGGGATAACATCCAGGTCAACGCCATTGCGCCGGGGTTTGTCAGAACCAAATTTAGCGCCGCCCTCTGGAGCGATCCGCAAATCAACGAAGCGGTGCTGAAGCAGATTCCGCAGGGCCGCATGGCCGAACCGGAGGAACTAACCGGCATCGCCCTTTACCTGGCCTCCAGCGCGTCCCACTTTACCACGGGGGCAACGATGTTGATTGATGGCGGGCAGTTTGTTGGGAACAGTCTTCAGTAATCGGTAAGCCGTGATCCGTAATCGGTATTCCGGAGAATTTACCGATTACCGTTTACCGATAACCGATCACCCGATAATAGGAGAAACAACGATGTTTGATCTATCTCCTGAATTTAAAAAGAATTTAGCGACGATGCGTGCGTTTGTGCGCGAAGAGCTTTTTCCGTTGGAGAAAACGTATCTGGCGAGCGGATTTAAGGCGCTGGAGCCTAACTTGCAGCAGAAGCGGCAACAGGTGAAGGATTTAGGCCTTTGGCTGCCGCAGGTGCCCAAAGAATACGGCGGCATGGGGCTGACGCTGTTTGAGCATGGGCTGGTGAGCCAGGAGCTGGGCCAGACGCCCTTTGGCCATTACGTGTTTAACTGCCAGGCGCCGGACGCGGGTAATATGGAAATTTTGATCGACCACGGCACGCCGGAGCAGAAAGAGCAGTTCCTGATGCCGCTGCTGCGCGGCGAGATTCGCAGCTGCTTTTCGATGACGGAGCCGGAGCACGCCGGCTCAAATCCGACAATGATGAGCTGCACGGCCGTTCGCGAAGGTGACAGCTATATCATCGACGGCCACAAATGGTTTACCAGCTCGGCCGACGGCGCGGCGTTTGCCGTGGTGATGGCCATCACCAATCCGGAAGCCGGCCGGCATGAACGCGCCAGCCAGATTTTGGTGCCGCTGGACACACCGGGCTACACGCTGGTGCGCAACATCTCCGTGATGGGCGAGTCGGGCGCCGGAAGGGCCAGCCCAGCCGCGGTGGGCTACGACGAGGGGCGCGTGCCGCCAACCAATCTGTTGGGCAAGGAAGGCGAGGGGTTTGCCATCGCACAGGAGCGGCTGGGGCCGGGACGCATTCATCACTGCATGCGCTGGTTGGGGATTTGCGAGCGGGCGTTTGAGCTGATGTGTCGCTATGCGTTGCAGCGCGAGGTGGCTCCGGGACGGCCGTTAGCCGGACAGCAAACCATCCAAAACTGGGCAGCGGAGGGCCGGGCCGAGATCAATGCGGCACGTCTCATGGTGCTGGCCACCGCCAAGCGCATCGACGAAGAAGGGCAGTATGCGGCCCGCGACGACATTTCGTTGATTAAGTTCCACGTGGCCGGTGTGCTGCAAACGGTGCTGGACCGCGCCTTGCAGGTGCATGGCGGCCTGGGCATGACCGACGATACGCCCATTGCTTACTGGTACCGTCACGAGCGCGCCGCCCGCATCTACGACGGGCCAGATGAGGTGCATAAATGGTCCGTGGCGCGGCGGATTTTTGCGAAATACGCGTCGTAGAAACACTGCATTTGCTCATTAGGAATTAATCTGGGTAATGGACGCTCCTTAGTAGAGGGCCTGGAAAGATTCCTCACCCTGCCTCAGCACCTGAGCAGGTTTGCCCCGGCGCCGGGTTCGGAATGACAGGAAAATCTCCTCATGTCATTCCGAAGGGCGGTATTGGCCTGACTCTTTCAAAATTTAGTTGCCAGCTCTGAGGAATCTTTGGAGTCACAAGCCACTTGATTCGGGCCGATTACCTAACTATTTTGCTGATTTGCAATTGCAACGACTCTACACACGAATCGTCTAATTATCGACTAAAAATCGTCTAATTTGGAACTTTGAAAGGATGAAAGACACAATCGAAGTACGGCCGGATGAGCGGTTTGATGTGGCTAAGGTGGCCGCCTACCTGCGCGGCAGGCTGCCCGGCAGCGAAAATGAGCTGACCGTGCGGCAGTTTGGCGGTGGGGCGGCCAATCTTACCTACCTGCTGGATTACGGCAGCCACGAATACGTTTTGCGCCGGCCGCCGCTGGGGCCGGTGGCCAAATCGGCCCACGACATGGCGCGGGAGTACAAGGTACTTTCCGTGCTTCATCAAGCGCTGCCTACTGCGCCGCGCGCCTTTTTGTACTGTGAGGATAAGAATCTTATCGGCGCGGACTTTTTTGTGATGGAGCGGCGCAAAGGGGTGGTGGTACGGCGCACCATGCCGCCGCAGTTTGCCGATATGCCCGATGCGCCGCGCCGCATGAGCGAAGCGCTGGTTGATGCCCTGGCCGAGCTCCATGCGGTCGATTATGCCGCGCTGGGATTGTCTGATTTAGGTAAGCCGGAAGGGTTTATTGAACGACAGGTGGAAGGCTGGTACAAACGATGGCACGCTGCCAAAGAAGAGGATTTGCCGGAAATGGAAGCGGTCTATCATTGGATGAAGGGCAATTTGCTACCTTCAACCGAATATTCATTGGTGCATAATGATTACAAGCTTGACAATGTGATGTTGGCTAAGGATGATCCGGGTCGGTTGGTGGCCATTTTTGATTGGGACATGTGCACATTGGGCGACCCGCTGTCTGATTTGGGCGCGCTGCTCTGTTACTGGACAGAGCCGACGGACCCGCCTTATTTCCAGGGGATGGCGATGATGCCCACGGGGGATTTGGGCTTTTTAACCCGCCAGGAACTGGTAAAACGATATGCGCAGCAAAGCGGCCGTTCCGTCCACCACATCAATTTTTACCATACGCTGGGGTTGTTCCGCCTGGTGGTGATTATTGCGCAAATTTACATAAGGTATGCGCGGGGGCAAACGCAGGATGAACGGTTTGCTGCATTTGGCCCCATGATTCCGCTGATGGCCCGGGCGGCCGTTGAAGTGATGCACGGCCGTTCTGGCTCGGTAGGTTGATTTTATGCCAGCATTGTTCCTATTTATTTTGCGACTGGTTCGATGCATTCGGGATGGGTTGAAAGAG
>CALBTC010000483.1 GCA_937967805.1 uncultured Anaerolineaceae bacterium | reverse complement strand
TGGTACGGCCGACGATTAACCTCCTGGCTACCCAAAAGCATGCCAGCAGCGGCCACATCGTGCTGGTTTGGGACTCACTCCAAGCCGACTATGAGAGCAAAGATATTCACATGACGATTTTGTCGTTAGAGCAGTGAGCAAGCGGATGCAGCTAGAAAGGAAGCGAAAAATGTGTATGAAGTTCGGTCAATGGCTAAAAAGTGTGCTTGAGAATTGGTTGCAGGTCGCAAATGGCAGGTTGCAGGTGCGGCGTTCCAGAAGATTCTGGCTGCCTGGTTCTTATCACCTGCTACTAGTCACGGCCTTCTTGCTCCTCACCGGCCTGATCGTCATCCACTGGAACGCCGAGGCATCTGCTTGTGCTGCGGACACGCCAACCTACCACACCTGTATTCCGCATATCCAGCTCGGTGATGCCGCTTTTCGCCAGATAGCCCGTAATGGCAGCAATCCGGCCAATCCCTATGCGGTCATTCGCCAGGAAGGTCCCGTCTTTGCCGGGGCAGGGCAGGCAGTCACCTATCACATTCAGTTGGCCAACTATGAAGCGGCCACCCGCACCGTCCGGTTGACCGAGACGATTCCAGCTAACCTGACGGTCATCACTGCTTCGCTGCCCACGGGCATGACCTACGAGCCGTCCACGCGGCAATTAACCTGGCAGGGGTCATTGGCACCGGCCTACCTGGATTATGGGCTCATGCCCGACAGTCTCACGCTGCCTTACGTCGACCTGGCCGATTACGGTGTCCCCAATTTATGTGATGCCCTGCCCGACTGTGACGAAACGGCCGTTACCTTTAATTTGGGCATTAATAACTACACCTTTCCCTATTACGGCGAAATCCTCTCCGAAATTGCCGTCTCGCCCAACGGACTTATCCTGTCAGCCACGGAGCTCCAGACGGATACAAACAACAACACCTGGCTGCCGGCCCCTGACAGGCAGGCTCTCCTGGCCGGTTTGTGGCGCGATGTGGACATGGGCGGTGGCAACGGCGACGACGGCACGGGCAACGGCCGTTGGCACGCCGCCATCCTCTCCGGCTTACTAGAAGATCACGACCTGTTTTACGCTCAATGGCACAATGCCCCGCACGCGTCCGACCCGGATAACACAGCACGCCACGCCATCGCCCTGGCGCTGGGTGACGGCCCCTATGCCGGCCATGTTTTTTATATCTACGACAACGTCGCCCAGCCCGACCAGGTGGTGGCGGCCGGTTACACCATTGGCCTGTCCGGCCCGATGGGCAGCCGCGGCCTGACACATGCCTTTTCAGACTGCTGC
This sequence comes from uncultured Anaerolineaceae bacterium, assembly GCA_937967805.1. Next base: position 3,751 of record CALBTC010000483.1, on the reverse strand, counting down.
GGCTCCACATCGCCACAAGGGTATCCGCCGGCCGTCGGCACCACGCTGCACCTGGCACCCGTTTTACGCTATCCGGATAACCCTTACACAACCACGCTTACCTATACGGCCGTTGTGCAGGCAGCCGTGCCGGAAACGGTTGTCACTACGGCACTCGCCACCAGCGATTCACCGAACCCGGCCCTCAATGTTGCCTGGTCCAGCCACACGTTATTTGTACGGGAAATGCTGTACCTGCCGCTTATCGCAGGAGGCAGCGAATGAACCGGGAGCGACACATGGCACTGACTGGCTTTATCCTGCTGCTGGCGCTGACCAGCCTGGGCTGCCTGCTCACCGGCCAGGTTGAGCACCTGCACACCCTTTCCGGCCTGGCTTATTTTGCTGCCGTCACGGAAACGGCCGTACCGACGGAAACCCGCTTTCTCGGCTGGACAACGCCGGTCTATGCCGCTACGGCCGTACCGGCCCTCATCACCACGACGCCTGAATGGACGACCGTGACGGCCACACCTATCGTCCCCCCAGCTACCGCGACGCCCGCTGGATTTACGGCCACGCCTTATTGGGTCACGACAACACCGCAATGGATCACAGCAACACCGGAGACACCGATTACACCGACGCCGGCTTTACCCCAGATCGGCTACACCACGCCGGTGCCGGTGGGCACACCCTACTACCGGGTGGGCACCTTCTATCTCAACCAGGACATTTTTATCGACTATCCCAACCCGGTGGTTATTCGCGTCAACAGTTACCAGTTAGTAGACAGCGTCACTAACCCAGAGGCGGAAAGCTACCTCCTCCTGGATGTTACTGTCAAGAATTATAGCGGCAGTCCGGCTTTTGTTCCTGTGGCCGACATCTTCTTTGTCCGCGAGGTAGACGCCGCTGAAGGCACCCGCCGGCGCACCTGGTCAGCTGCCCATGAACCCCTGGCGTACAACGGCTACCCCTCCTACCGGGAGCAGCTGGAAGACGGGGACGGCCAGCCGCTGCCGATTCCAGATTTAGACCAGCGGGATTACACCATTGGCTTCATTCTGCCCCAGGGAGAGGTGGTTGAGGTGGGGCTGGTGACCGACCTGGGCCGGGAAGTCAACGGCGGCGTGCCGGTCTGGGTGCGCCTGGAGAACGATCCCATAGCCATCCTGGGTGTCCCCTGTGATCCCTACACCCCCGGCTGTATCCCGCCGCCGCCGACCCCCATCATCTTTGATGAAAACGGCACCTATACCGGTGGGGGCGGGGCTGGCGAAGCGACACCACCGCCGGGCATCGGCCTGTGGCCCACCAATGGCATCATCATCCGTGGCTACGGCTGTGAAGAATTCTACACCGGCGTTGACGGTGCCGGCTTTGGCTGCCCGCCGGAACGGCCGTGGTTCCACAACGGGGTGGATGTAGCCAACGTGACTGGCAACCCTATCTGGTCGCCTATTGACGGCAGCCTCGAGTACGCCGGCTTCAACCCCAATGCGCCGGACTGCGCCGATATTCCCGGCTCCCAACCGCCGCACCAGGGTCTGGGCAATTACCAGCGCATCGGCGATGGGCAAACCCTGCACTATCTGGGCCACCTGAGTGGTTTTGTCCTGACCAGCGGCAGCGTTGCGGCCGGCGACCAGGTGAGCCAGATGGGCAGCACTGGCTGCTCAACCGGCAGCCATTTGCATTGGATTGTCTATGACAACGGCGTCCTCATTGACCCTGAATCCTGGGCCGGTCCGGGGCCGCCACCGTAGCCTAAGACGCAGCCAAAACAAGCCTGTTTAATTTGAGGAAATTTATCTTGAACCGTTTATTTCTCATAGTCCTAATTGCAATAATAACCTTGCATTTCTCGCAGCCGGACCACCTTGCCGCGCAAACGGCCGTACCGGTGACCATTGTTATCCGCACAGCCGATGGCGCTCCGGCGATTGGCGAGGAAGTGCGGCTTATCCACCATCCCAGCCTGACGACGGAAACGGCCGTTACCAACACAGGCGGCCAGTGCCTGTTCCACGTCCCCCGCGGTCTGTACGAAGTCGCCTTCACGCCCCGGCTAGACGCGGTATCGGCGCTGGCCGTGGCCGAAGGGGGGCTGCACGGCTTTGGCATCACCGTTGGCGATATGGCAATCACCTACCACTTTACCTTTCAAGCCGATAGCCGCGTCTACTTTGACGACACGCCAGAAGCAGCCACACCGTCGCCCATCAAACCGCAGTTGGCAGATTTGCACTTCATCGGCGGAGCCGGGCAACCAACGCCAACACCGTTGCCGTTGGCGGCAATCGCCGATGAGGCAGCACAGACCATGACACCTACCCCCACCGTTGCGGCCACACCGGGCCATACGGCCGTAACAGATGCCGGCGACAACCGGTTCCTGCAGATCATCTCGCTTATCGGCATCACCATCGGCCTGGTTGGATTCATCGTCAACCGGCGACGCGGGCATTAAGGAGACGGAGAGGAGATCATGTTACCAGGCATTGACGAAGTTGTGGCCCAGCTCATCTATACCCTCCAATACTACGTGGCGCTGCTGTTATGGAACCTCGCCCGTATCCTGCTCTCGATGGCCCGTTTTATCCAGAGTGTCGCCGACGGGCTGGTGGCCAATATCAGCGATTTTGTCCAATACACCGTTAACGCGCTGTCAGCCCCTGTCGGTATGTTCCTGGTATTGGCGATTGCGGCTCTGGGGATGTGGTATTTACTCAACAATATCGTGGCTACCAGCAAGTGGGTCGAGCCTTCCCGTTTACTGACCTATGGCCTGGCTACCCTCGTCTTCTTTTCCACACCTGTTCTGGTTATTGATGCCCTGGAATCCGTGCGCACCAGCCTGACCCAGGGCATAGAAGCCACCATACTGGATGATGCTATCGCCGATATGTTCAACATTGACACGGGAAGCGGGGATGATCCCCTGCCCGATACCATCCCGGATGTGAACAGCGACGGCATCATCGGCACCTTTGATCTGGCGGCCTATTTTCTCTCCATTGCTAATATCACCGAGATTTTTAACGGTGACTTTCCGGCCGACTTTGCCGTTGACTATTTTCCGGATCATCCGACTGAGATTGACCTGTCCAACGAAGACGAGCGCAACCAGGCCATCGAGGAGGGCTGGGGCGGCATTAATCGCCTGGTTTTCTCCTTTGTGGCCACCCCCACGGCCATTAGTGAACATCTGCTCTGGCTGGTGCTCACCATTGCCGCCGTGCTGCTCTACGTCGGTTTTCCCCTGGCCGCTATGCTCTCCTTTTTTGTCTACACCGATGCACTGTTTACGGCCTATGTACGGCAATTCATCAAGTTGTGCCTTGAAACGTTCATTAGCGTCATCATCGTTTCCTTTGTCATCGGCCTGGTGGCCGCTGCTTCCCAGGCCGGCGTTGGGCTTTATATCGGCACCAGCTTCATCGGCACCATTATCCTCATCTGGCGCATCAAGGGCGCGCTCAAGCTGGCCACAGCCGCTTTTGATATGTTTGGCGGCGGCACGTTTACCGGTGGGGCCACCGGCAAAGATTTGCGCCAGATGGCAACCACGGCCGTGGCGACTACGGCGGCGGCCGCTACAGGTGGGGCGGCCCTGGCGGCAGCCGGAGCCATAGCAGCCGACAACAAATTGGGAGAGGCAGCCGGCCTGACAGAGCATACCCTGACAGGCCAGGACAAGGCCAAAGTCGAGGCCCGCACCCAGCAGCGTCTCTCCCTGGCCGGTTATGCCGCCGGACGCATTCCGCCG
>CALBTC010000482.1 GCA_937967805.1 uncultured Anaerolineaceae bacterium | reverse complement strand
CAGGGCAACCCGGCCATGCGCCTGGCGATGCAAACCCGCGAGCAGCACATCCGCCGTGAGAAGGCCACAAGCAACATCTGCACGGCGCAGGTGCTGCTGGCCATCATGGCCTCGATGTATGCCGTGTATCATGGACCAAATGGTTTGCGTAAGATTGCCCGGCGGGTGCAGCTGCTAACGGCCGTTCTCCACCACGGCCTTGCCCAACTGGGCTACAAAATCAACCAATATCCTGTCTTCGACACAATCACCGTCTCTGGCGGCCCCAAAACGCAGGACGAAATTCGCGAAGCGGCGCTGGTAAAAGAGATCAATTTACGTTACTTTGATGACGGCCGTACCGGCATCTCCATCGACGAAATTACCGAAACGTATGAAATCGAGCACCTGCTGGCGATCTTTGGTGCCAAACCCGGCCAGTTTGACGTATACGCCATGGCCGATGAGGCCGATCTGGCCTACCCGGAAACCCATGCCCGCAGCAGCGACTTCCTCACCCATCCCGTCTTCAACAGTTTCCACTCCGAAACGGAGATGATGCGCTACATCAACCGGCTGGAAGCCCGCGACCTTTCCTTGACCCACTCCATGATTCCGCTGGGCTCCTGCACCATGAAGCTGAACGCCACGGCCGAAATGCTGCCGGTGATGTGGCCCAAGTTTGGCACGCTGCATCCTTTTGTGCCGCAGGACCAGGCGGCCGGTTACAAAATGCTGTTCCGCCGCCTGGAGCGCTGGCTGGCCGAAATCACCGGCTTTGCCGCCATTTCCCTCCAGCCAAATTCCGGGGCGCAGGGTGAATACACCGGCATGTTGGTCATTCGCGCTTACCACCTGTCGCGCGGCGACAGGCAGCGCACCGTTTGCCTCATCCCCAGCTCGGCGCACGGCACCAACCCGGCCAGCGCCGTCATGGCCGGCATGGATGTGGTCGTGGTGCAGTGCGATGACAACGGCAATATCGACGTGGACGACTTGCGTGCCAAGGCGAAGAAGCACAGCGACAATCTGGCAGCCATTATGGTCACCTATCCCTCCACCCACGGCGTGTTTGAAGCGGCCATCGAAGAGATTTGCCAGATCATTCACGAGCATGGCGGGCAGGTGTACATGGATGGCGCCAACATGAACGCCCAGGTGGGCCACACCAGCCCGGCCAACATCGGGGCGGACGTGTGTCATTTGAACCTGCACAAAACGTTTACCATTCCGCACGGCGGCGGCGGCCCGGGCATGGGCCCGATTGGCGTGGCCGAACATCTGGCGCCGTTCCTGCCGGGGCATCCGGTGGTCGAAGGTGTCGGTGGGGCCCAGGCAATCGGCCCGGTGTCGGCCGCGCCCTGGGGCAGCGCCAGCATCTTGCCCATCCCTTACGCCTATATTGCCATGATGGGCGACGATGGCCTGCAAAAAGCGACCGAGGTGGCGATTTTGAATGCCAACTACATCACCCACCGGCTCGATCCGCATTATCCGGTGTTGTACAAGGGTGAAAACGGCCGTGTCGCCCACGAATGCATCATCGATTTACGGCCGCTTAAGGATGTTGTAACGGTAGACGACGTGGCCAAGCGGCTGATGGATTACGGCTTCCACGCCCCCACTATGTCTTTCCCTGTCCCCGGCACGCTGATGATTGAACCGACGGAAAGCGAGTCCCTGGTTGAACTGGACCGCTTCTGCGACGCCATGATTCAGATTCGCCAGGAGATTGCCGAGATTGAAGAAGGCAAGGTGGCTCATGAGGACAGCGTGTTGGCCCATGCGCCGCACACGGCGTCGGTGATTGCCGGCGATGTTTGGGATCGGCCGTATTCCCGCGAAACGGCCGCATTCCCCACCGAATGGGTGCGCAGCAACAAGTTCTGGCCGGCCGTGGCCCGCATCGACAACGTCTACGGCGACCGCAACCTGGTTTGCACTTGCCCGCCCCTCGAAGCGTACGAAAGTTAACGATGGATATGAGATTGGTCCAATCTGCCAGATTGGACCAATCTTGATGAGCATAGTGCAAGGCCACCTCCTGGCAGGTGGCCTTTTTTGCTTCCGTAATGGCGTTGGCGGAAGCGGGTTTGTTAGTGCCAGATTACAGCGTTTTTAATTTGGGATGGGGAACGGCCGTTGCCCAATTCAGCGTAACTGTGTAAGAATTAAAAGGATGGATTTTGAAATTCTTAGCGAGATAGCAGATATAGAGACAATCGCCAGTGGCAGGGGCATTCGAGAATTAGCACGTCTACAGCGCCGGTATGGGCCTGGCAGGTGGCGCAAATAAAAAGGGGTTGCCACAGTGTTGCTGCGAGATGGTACAATACATCTGGCTGAAGTTCATTGGTATGAAGCGCACGGCATTGGCCGTAAAGAGTTAAAAATTAAATTTCCTTTACTGGATTAATATCGCTATGAAAACTATCTCTACTCCCCAACAATTTGTTGTTTGTTTGAACAATCAAGGATACGAAGCGTCGCTGGAAGTGGGCAAACTGTATAGACTGGTTCCCGATGAGCAGGCAACAAGCCACGGCTATGTTCGCGTGATCGATGAAAGCGGGGAAGATTATGCTTATTCAGCAGATCGTTTTCTGCTATTGGAACTATCGCCCCAGGTCGAGGAAACCTTGCTGACGGTGTTGTAGACCAATGTTTTGTTATTTGGGGTGGGGAACGGCCGTCTGGCAAAGACATGTTACTGTGGATATGCTTCCATTCCGGCACGCATAGCGCCTTCAACCGTACCGTCCACATGGCCGGAGCCGGGAAACATCCACTCATCGGGATCGTAGAAATTGCGGCTGTGGCGGTAGATGGCAAATTCCCAATTTTCCATATCCCCGGTCCATTTGAGGCGACAGATTTCAGACGGACGGCCGTTCCAACCGATGCGATCCAGGTACAGAAATGCGCCTCTGAAACGGGGAACATAGCTGCCAATAGGTTTGCCGGTCTGCGCAGGGGAAGCCATACCTAACTTGCGCAGCAGCTGCATCATGCCGGAGGGCTGGGCCGGTTTGACGTGTTTTTCGTTAAAAGCATCTACACGGGCAATCACTTCTTCACGGATTTCGTCGGAAATTATCTTTTTTCGGGCCATTGCTTGTTAATCTCACGCTTCTACGGCAAACTGCATTTCGGTCGCCTTTTGCACTGTCTGTGAAGCGCGCAAAATTTCAAAGCGGACGATGTTGCCGTCATAACCAAAGTCGGCGATGATACCGGGGCGGATTTCGTCGCTTTCTTGAATGCGCTCCTCGCGCAGTGTGATGACAAGTGTATCTGTTTCACGATCGTAAACAATTTTCATGTAGCTTACCCTTACTTTAGATAACGGCCGATTTGGGATGTCTTGTATATCGTAATCACCGTAATCGCTACATCCGTCTCGGCCAGAACAACTCGTAACAACATCTCTTTTCCGAGCAACGCATCCTGATAACGACGCATATTGACATGCCTGTCAGGCGGGTCTGGCATTACCTGTTCTGGCTGACGGATCGTCTGCTCTACCAGAGAGCGTTCTATTTCACGTTCGACCAGATTTAGTTCGGCATGTTTTGTCCAGATAATTGGTTTAGACATTTTTCAAGTTTCCTAAATGGATTGTAGCACAACCATATCAATTAGTTGGAGTAACGTTCCAAACGGCTCAAAATCAACCAATGTGTGCTGCTGGATGGTTACCGGTTGCGGAAGAGAGTTTGTTGGTGCCAGATGATGGATTGGGGGAAGGGCCAGAGGGTTTGATCTTGGGGGCCGAGAAACGGCCGTCTGGCAAAAGCCGCCAGATGACCGGGAATATTATCCGGGGCGGCCAACTGGGGCGAGATTTTGATCTGGTAGCTGTCGCTGAGCGTGACCAGCCCTTCATCAAATGACCAGTGGCAGAGGCGGCAGAGCGCCAGGCCGTTGCGCGGATCGTCGTTGCGGCTGACCGACCAGGGAATGATGTGAGCCGCTTCAATGGCGGTGTGGCCGTCGGCGGTGAGGATGCGCACGCCGCAAAAGGCGCAGCGATGTTCGTAAATGGTGACGATGACCCGCCGGAAGCCTTGATCACGCACGGCCGGACTGAATGCTTCGTCCGGCACTTCTTTGACCACTTTTTCTTTGGCTTTTTGCAGTAAATCAAGACTGTATTGAAACGCCTGGGCATTCATCTGGCCACGCTCGACGAGCCGGGTATGGATTTCCGGCGCAAAATAAGTCTGGATCAACGTGGTGCGCAGGAGATGGCGCGATCTTTCGTCTTGCAGCAGTTCATAAAGGGCTTCATCCAGTCGGGCACCGAGTACCAGTTCACGCAGCTGCTTCAGGCCGTCGGTGCGCCGTTTGGCGGCCAGAACATTTTCTTTGCCCGGCTGCGGCAGCAGGTGCCAAAAGCCATCGCTGTGCAGATGAAAAAAAGGCATGGTGATGTCACCGCGCAGGCTGGGCGGGTTGACGGCCTGCCAGTACAGGCCAAACAGTTCCATCAATTCCTCATCCAGTTCAATGAGGTTGCTGTGGATGTGACCCTGGGCAAACAGGTCAATGACAGACAGGAGCAGAATAGGTTTGTGGGGAGCGCGATGGGTGGTAACGGCCGTCCAGTGCGACCGGTTCTTGTTGGCATTCAGCTTGCCAAACTGCTTGAGATATTGCTCAATCATCTTTGCCCTGATGCTCTTTGGAATATTGCCAATAGACTTTTGTAACGCCAGGTTCAGCGGTCACGAGACCAAAACAGGGCCACTGTCAGCAATGTTATCCGCTTGTTCAGGGCATAGAGTCCTGAAACATAGCAAACCGCCAGTCCAGAGCTTCCCGATTTGGCCAGTGTTCGCGTCTTGACGGTAAAACCATTTTGGATTGATGAAGCTCTTGAAGACCATGCTTTAGCAGTGGGCCATCAGTTTCAGCCAGCACGTCTTCACGTACAACAATCACGTAATCGGCAGTTATCCCCAGCAAGAAACTATCGTAAGCTGCATGGTGTAACTTGCAGAGTGCCAACCCATTGCTGACCACTGCATGACCAGCCTCCTCTGTGTCTGGAATTATGTGAGAAGCATCTAGTAGCTCACGATGGCGGAGTCTACACATTGCACATTGGGAGCGGTAAGCGTCAAGTACTTTTTCGCGAAAACTACGCTGATGTAATCTTCTTCGTACTGTAGCAGTTAAATAGGCCCTTTTTGCTCCACTTGAATCTGAAATAACGAGGTGCGTTTCTTGTTCTAATTCCACACTCGTCAATTCATCAACCGCCACTGTAAATGAAAGTGTCTTTGGATTATCTCCAATAATGTAAATTGGCCAGACTACTAGATACTTTCCAGGTGTGATGCCGTGAAAGTAAACTAACGGGCGATTCTGCCTCATTGCCTCACGAAGGCCAACATTGTCAGGATGATTCGGATTTGTCCCCCGATATTTATATACCAAATAGCCTTCCGAGTTAAAGCTGTCATCATATGGGCTATTTGGTGACGTTGTTATTGAAAGCGGTATATCCAGAAGTTTTGGCTTAAAGATACCTTGGGGTGACACAAGCGGTATCCGGTTTTCCTTGTAAAAAAATCCTTCTTGCAGCAACGTTCTAGGCAACACATCTCCAAAGATCCGCGTTTGAGCGGCAAGCCACTCGAAAGTTTTTGCTCGAATTGCCAAGTCTCGGTCCATAATGGCCGCCTGCACTTTGAAGTCGCTTCGACATAGTAGCAAGCAATACGCCCATTGAGGCAACCGTACGTCATGACAGGATAATGATGCTGCAAAAACGGCCGTTTCCCGGCTCGTTTCGCATGGCTTGAGCATACACCAGGCTGTGCCAATTTGCCTTGCCTATCATTCCGACCCGAGGGAGGAATCTTTCCACCTGGGCATCGAAAGATTCCTCGTCGCTTCGCTCGCTCGGAATGACATGGCAAAGAAGTGTCAATGGGCTTGTCCCTACAGTGTTACAATTTCCACATCGTTGCCGAGGGCGGCGAGCAGATCGGCCGTTTTCATCATGACGGCCGTTCCCCTCACCCCACTCCCCAGCGAAATCTCCGTCTGGTCCAGGACGGATTGGTCGACGAGGACGCGCACGGGCTGAGGCAGGCCAAAGGGGGCTACCGCGCCCATCTCGTAGCCGGTGACGCGGCGCAGTTCGTCGGCGCTGGCCATCGTCAGGCGGCTTTGGCCCAGGGTGCGGCGCAGCTGCTTCCAGTCGATTTGCTGCGGCCCGGCCACCAGGACCATGAGGAAGTCGTCTTCAGCCAGGCGGAAGAGCAGGCTGCGCACCACCTGCGCCGGCTGCTGGTTACGCTCGGCAGCGGCCTGCTCCAACGAGCGCACCGGGCCATCGTGGATGAACAGTTCGTAGGGGATTTGTTTCTGGTCAAGTTCGCGGGTAACGAGAGTTTCAGCCATAGTCAGGTAGAGATTGGACGAATCTGTGTGAAACGTGATGCGTGATGCGTGAGAAAATTCACGTTTCACCTTATTTTTGCGCAAAAATAGGGGGGTTCTATTAATAGAACCC
>CALBTC010000481.1 GCA_937967805.1 uncultured Anaerolineaceae bacterium | reverse complement strand
CCCTGCCCGGTCATGGCCACCACCGCCTGCATATAAATGGCGTCCAGGTCAGGCCGCTCTTCCCGGTCTACCTTAATGTTGACAAAGTAGCGGTTCATCAATTCGGCCGTGGCCGGGTCTTCAAACGATTCATGAGCCATCACATGGCACCAGTGGCAGGCCGCGTAGCCGATGCTGAGCAGGATCGGCTTGTTTTCCCGGCGCGCTTTTTGCAATGCCTCCTCGCCCCAGGGATACCATTCCACAGGATTATCGACGTGTTGCAGCAAGTATGGACTCGTTTCTTGAGCTAATTTATTCGGCATAAAAACTCCTTAATGGTTAATGGTAAACGGTAAATGGTTAATGCTAAATTTTGACAATTAACCATTAACCATTAACAATTAACCGTTAACCATTTCTTCCATCTCATGATACATCAACACCTGATGATACGAAACAAGCTGCTTACCCGACTGGCCCTCGTTGGCCTCATTCTCATCACGCTCTCAATCTATTATCCCCCGTTTGATTGGGCCTTTGTGGGCGATGACTATGTGCAATTTGATTACATCAAGGAAGTAATTGCCGATCCGTGGTTGGGCTTTGCGCTGTTTAATCCGTATTATCTCTCCTGGTATTATCGCCCCTTGCAACTCGTCTGGCTTGCCCTGCTGGAATCGGTTTTTCACTTTGTGGCCAATGGTTATTACTGGGTGGCGCTGCTGTTTCATGCGCTGGCCGTTGCCCTGGTGTATCGTGTCGCGCGGCAGTTTAAGTTGGGGGCATTTACGGCCGTTCTCACCGCCGCTCTTTTTGCCATTCACAGCCACTGGGTTGATGTGGTTACCTGGATTAGCAGCATAGCCATTGTGCTGGCGGCCGTTTTTTCTTTGCTGACGGTGAGTGCGTGGTTGCGGTATTTGCAACGGCCGTCCACCCGTCACCTGCTGCTCACCCTGCTCTTTTGCCTGCTCACCTTCCTCTCTCACGAAGAAAGCGTGCTGCTGCCGCCGTTTTTGCTGCTGGTGCTTTTGGCGGAGAGATTGGAGATTAGAGATTGGAGATTGAAAAGCAAAAAATTTACTAATCTCCAATCTCCAATCTGCAAAAAAGAAGTCCTGCTTTTCGCCGCACTTGCCATCCTCACCCTCGCCTACCTGTATGTCCAACTTACCCGGCCCAACAACACCATCGACATCGCCGGCCGCCGGGCGACGGAGTGGTTGACGTATCTCACCTGGCCCGAATTTGCCGAATTTGTCATTGTGACCCTGTTCCATTTCACCTTTATTGTGCAGTTGGTGAACCTGGGAGGCTTTGCGGCGTCGTTGTTTGTGGCTAGCGTTTTGGTTTTGCTGGGGCCCTGGTTTTGCTGGGGCAACCGCACTGTGCGGCTGGGGCTGGTCTGGCTGCTGCTGCACCTGGCGTTTATCTACTGGGCGCTGTGGACCCAGCTGCCCAACCTGTACGCCGGACGGCACATCTACCAGGGGATGATTGGGTTGGTTCTGGCCATCGGTGCCTCACTAGAGATGGTTTTGCGTGAGAATTTTTCACCGCAAAGGACGCAAAGAGCGCAAAGGTTTTCTATTTTTTCTTTGCGTGCTTCGCGTCCTTTGCGGTTCAATCAAATCGTGCTGACGGTGATTGTTACGGCCGTTTCCCTACACCACATCAACCAGACGCGAAACATGCAGCAGGTCTGGCTTAACAACGTCACTGAAGAAGCTGAGGCGCGGCAGCAGTTGATGGCGCTTTTCCCCAGCATCAGCCCGGACAATCATTTCTTCGCCGTGCGCTTTCCCATTGCGCCGCAGTTTACCCGCAGCGTGGTCCAGCTGTGGTATAACACACCGCTAGAACGACCCGGCGGCAGCCTGGACCATCTGTTTGCCTGGGGCCGGGCCAACCGCGATTTTGTGGTGCTGGATTATGCCGATGGGCAGGTGTACAACCTCATGCCGGAGCTCCAGCAGTATGACGAGACAATTTTTCTCTGGGCACAGGAGTCGCAGCGTTTTTGGATAACGGAAGAAGGAGGGGAAACGGCCGTTCCCGATCCTGACACGTCACTCCCCATCGTACAAGCGCAAAATGGCAGCCAACTGTCCATTAAAATGACGCCGCAAAACGGCCGTTGGCTGTCGCATCGCGTCCTCCCCACCATACCGCCCAACAGCGAGCTGCACACCGCCATCCTGCCTCGCCCCGGCCTGCGCTACCGGCTGCGCCTGCGCACGCTGGAGGGTGAGGAACTGATTTTGCTGGGCACAAGTGAAGGTGAGGTGGAAAAGTGGCAGCCAGTTGTTATTTCATTGGAGGATTATGCGGGAACGGCCGTCACCCTTCGCTTTGAAATTTGGGCCGAGAATGTGGCGGAGGGCGTAAGCGGCTATTGGGCCAATCCGCGCCTGGTGGTGGATGAGAACTAGGAAGGGTACGGCACGTGTCACTCCCGCCTTCGCGGGAATGACAATTAACCCAATTATTTTAACTTATGAAGCTACTTTTGCAGCGCGTCTCGCAACGATTTCACAAACTGCACGGCCGTTTCCACCTTATCCTCACCTTCATTGACGGCATTGATGAACGCGCTGCCCACAATCACGCCATCCGCCACTTGTCCCACTTCGGCCGCCTGTGCCGGATTACTGATGCCAAATCCGACCGCCAGGGGAACGGCCGTTTCCGCCCGCACCTTGTTCACAAAGCCGGCCAAATCAGTCCGCACCTGGCTGCGCGCTCCGGTGACGCCGGTCACGCTTACCAGGTAAATGAAGCCCCGCGCCCGCGCCGCTACCTGCTCAATCCGGCGCTGGTTGCTGGTGGGGGCCAGAAACTGAATAAGCGCCAGCCCGGCTGCCGCTGCCATCTCGTCCAAATCCTCAGCTTCCTCCGGTGGCAAATCAGGCACGATGAAGCCATCCACCCCGACAGCCTGGGCATCACGAACATAGTTGGCTTCACCGTAGGCTAAAATTGGATTGACGTAGCCCATCAGCATGATAGGCGTTTGCACCCCGCGCTGGCGCAGTTCACGCACCATCGCCAGGCACCCGGCCGTGGTTGTGCCATTTTCCAGCGACACCTGGGTGCTGTGCTGCACCGTCGGCCCGTCGGCCAGCGGATCGCTAAACGGCACGCCCAGCTCCAACAAATCGCTGTACGGCGCAATCGCCTCGATGATATGCAGCGAGGTAGCCGCATCCGGGTAGCCCAGGGTGAAGTAAGGCATGAGTGCGGCCGTTTGTTTGCTTTGGGTCTGTTTGAATGCGGCCGTTATCCGATCAGTTCCGGTTTGAGTCATTGGTTTCTTCCTGTTGTGTTATTATTTTTGCACCATTGAGTATAGTACTACGTGGGCGAGTCGGCGAGTAGCGAGTTCATTAGATTGGTCCAATCTCAACCGTATATTTTTTCAGGTTAAGCGGCAAAGATTGGACCAATCTGTTCCGTTCCCATTGACACCGCCACCATTCAGGGTTACAAAAGAAAAAATGGATAGTAAAATTCTCGTCGTGGAAGACGACAACACCTTGTTGGAAATGCTGGAATACAACCTGTCCCGTCAGGGTTACCAGGTTGTCACGGCGAAGGACGGCCGTTCTGCCCTCACCTTTGCCCGCCAGGAAAAACCAGACCTGATTGTGCTCGATGTGATGCTGCCGGGGATCGATGGCTTTGAAGTGTGCCGCATTTTGCGCAAGGAGTTCAGCTTTCCCATCCTCATGCTCACCGC
>CALBTC010000480.1 GCA_937967805.1 uncultured Anaerolineaceae bacterium | reverse complement strand
TCTGTCTGGTCTGGCGATATTCTTGTGCCTGACCTCACCCCTGTATAGTTACTTTCGCAAAAACTAATATAGGCTCGCGCTCCCTAAAAAACGTAGAAAAATGTTTGGCGATAAAAAACGATCACTTGTTTTAATTTTGATTACCATTCTTACCGGGCTAACAGGGTTAGTAGCCAGTGTTGCCTCAAATCAATTTCCAAAAAATTGGCAACCTTATTTATGGCTGGCCTGGCCTCTGTTTGGGTTGCTTCTGCTACTGAGCGCTATTCTTTTAATATGGCAACAACGCCTGAAAGATGATTCTCCTTCGCCTATACCTTCAACACCATCTATCCCCCTTGAAGAATCTTCACTATTTGACGTTTTTATCAGTTACAGTCATGCTGATAAGAAGGCTGTAGCCAAACTCATCAACCGCTTACGTACAGATGGCTTTACCTTATGGATAGACGAAGAACAAATAGGGGGGGGCGACCCGCTGCGCCAAGCGATGACGAGTGGTATAAAGCAGTCACAACATGTAATGTGCTGCCTCTCAATATCTTATCTGATATCTAAGTGGGGTACGTTTGAAAGCGCTGTTAATCAAGCCTTAGATCCAGATAACCGTAATCGTCGGCTTATCCCTGTAAAAATTGCTGCGGTTGACATTCCTCCGGAATACAAATGGCTTTATTGTCCTGATTTAACCAATTCTCAAACCTGGGAACAAGAGTATCAAAAGGCGACTAAACATCTGCGAAGAACCCAGAATCAAGAATCACCTGAAGATAAAGAGGGCAGTGATGAAAGTAGTAACTATGAGGAAGATCAAAGCACGCTTGAAAGGGGTGACAATACGACTTTCGAAACTGAACCTCCAACAATAGAGGATACGAACTATATTTTGGCCTCTCCCAGCCTTCGGCTTCAGGCTTTAGGATTTGAATATGATCCATTTGCCTATCCTGAAGCTGAGCGAATGCCTGCCGTGTTGGTAGAAGCAACATTCGTGGCCCCTCCTGGTTTTGATGAAGATGTGATGGATTTAAATCGCTCTGCCGCTTTGTTTGCCCAGCCAGGCGGGGGTAAAACGGCTGGCTTGCGTCGACTTGAAACCTTTTTGCTCGATAGGAGACGACGAAGTTTTAGTGGCACCTTGGCCGATGAGAGGCCTCCCGTTCGGCCGTTGGTTGTTACTTACAATACGTTTGGCAAAGTAATAGCACGACTTCCAGGGCAGACGATTAATACGCAAGATCATGCTAAACCGCTATTAGCTGCTATTGCTGAAGCTGTCTGGGAATTTATTAGCGCTTACCCTGTTCAATTCTTAGCGTTAGAACTTGAGATGCAAAAGCAATGCGTGGAATTCATGGTGAACCATCTCTATGGACGGCCACCTATCCATCGAATCCGTGATCAACGCCTGATGGAAGTATTACCTCATTTGCTAGCAGGAGTTCAAAGGGCTGATTCAGAGGTTCCGCTTGAACACGCACTGGAACAGTTGCTGCATGTTCGTGGGCCATTACTGGCGCTGGGGCTTGATAGCATGTTCATCTTGGTAGATGGAATTGATGGGTATGAGAATCAGTCACTTTCGGATCTGGCAGCCTTCATCACTCCTCTTTTAATACAAAGGTTACTTTCTATACCAGGAGTTATCTGGAAATGCTTTTTGCCTGATATTCTTGGGGAGCGCGTGGCTCAATTGCCAGTAGTCAACCGGCAGGGAAGACTGCGAGTCGTACCTATTCACTGGGATAATGATGAAGACCACCTGATCAACTTTCTGCAAGCGAGGTTGAAATGGGCCAGTAATAATTCAATTGTTGAAATGGCTAACATTTGTGAAAGCGATCTGATTCGAGATGTAAACATTGAAAAAGAATTAGCACAGATGGCTTTAAGACACCACTTTGGGCCGCCTCGTGCATTATTGGAACTGGCCAGGCGTTTATTCCATTGGCAGACTGCACAAATGGGCGATCATTTGATTACTCGTCATGAGTGGGAAGATTTCCAAATTAAAGTTCAAGAAGAACTAGAGCAAAATGTAGAGGCTTTACTTATTGATGAAGATAAGCTGACTGAACTTGTTAAAAGTCAGTACCAGAACTTGAATCAGCAGGTTAAGTTGGCAAAAAGTCTCGAAGAAAGCTTTAACCTGGATGAACTTTCCGGTCTTTGCGCCCATTTAGGTATACACTATGACAACTTAGAAGGGGGAACGTTGCAGCGCAAAACACAGGAATTGGTTAAATATCTCTATCGGAGAGGACAACTCAGTGAACTTATTCTTCTGCTGCAAAAGGAGTTACGGCCGTTTAAAAAATGGCTTTAATTCAAAATGCTTTCTGGAAATGAACAGAGGTTAATCCCACATGTGTAAGATTAATGTCATGTTGCAACTTTCATTGATATAGTTACCATGGTAAACAGAACTCAAAATAAAATCCAAGTTTCAGCCTTGAAATTAGCACACTATCCGTCGTGGCTGAGTTTCGGAAAACTCCTGATTTCAAGATGAACGCAGTTTAGATTAAAGGACCTTTAGAAAGTTAAGTTAAAAAGCAAGCTTCCTGTTTAACAATCAATAAAGCCACTTCTTATTTTTGTGATAGTATGCTAATAGTGAAAACAAATTGGTTGTTAGAGGCCGGTTAGTAATGAGTCCAATTAAGTCACCGCTGTTTTTTGTTTCATTGCCTTTGACACCTCCAATCATTTATGGTAAGCTCTGGCGCTGCTTTTCACCGTCGCTTCAGGCTGCAAAAAAACGTACGATTCTCAACAAGATAGAAGTTTTGATTTCCAATTGTAGTGTTCATTATAGGTGTTTTCCCTATCTTGTGGTGGGTTCCTATGAAAGCGGAGAGGTTTACTCCTGTTCCTATTGCTCAATCGGGAAGAGAGTCGGAGCCATCGCGCCGGTGGTTGCTGCATTAGGAGGATAAAGATGGATATGGCTTTCACACCCGATCAAATAGTAAATCTTGTAGAAAACTCCCGTCCCTATGACAAAAGTTCCTTTGTTGACCGGTTCCGAGAGTTAGAAATTGTCCAGGGTAAAGTTAAACAGATACAGGATGAAGAAGGTATTTTGGATCCGCTGGTTAACTTTTGGGGTGTGAGTAAGCTGGGCAAAACATGGCTTTTGCGTTTTTTATATGATCGTTATCATTATTCAGCAAATTCATCATTTAGCAACAAACCTACTTTTGCCCTTTTTGCTTCATTAACTGAGATTACCGCTCCATTCTTAACTTCGCTGGTAATTAATCTGGCTGCTGATACTTTAGCACAATTATCGACGACAATCTCAACTGAGTTGCGTCAACATTTATCCTCTGCGCAGCAAACAGGAGATGTTGACGAATTAGTACACGTTTTGCAAAAGGTATCAACCAAATTTGTCCCTATTATACTATTAGATGATGCTGAGGCGGTTTCACAGGAAAGATGGCTGGAATTAGAACAGCATTTACTTGAGCCTCTGCTACTAAGTGGTCGAGTACTTTTTGTAGTGGCCGGTCGCCGCCCTAGACCACAGTGGCATCGTTTTGAAGTGCGGCGTCGGGTAATGGAAACAAAGGAAACACATCTAGGAATATTCCCCAAGTCCTCTGTTGAAAAACTACTTCGCAATCGCCACTACAATATTCCATTAGATCTTTTCTTTCCCTACACGGCTGGAAGTCCACACTTGGTTGATGTTTTAGGCCAACTCCTTATTCACCAGCGTAGACATAAAAAATTAGCTGATCAGATCTGGCTTCAACAACAAAACGAATTATTACGGCCTGTCTTAGTAGCTTATCAGCAATATTTGCTTAAGGAAGTTCCTGCAGATCTACATAACTTTTTGCAAGCAGTAGCGCCTTTGCGCTCTTACCGATTAGAGGCTTTACGTTTTATGATTGAAGAGCCAAATGGAGCCGTTGCCAGCGATGGGCACTACATGAGAAAGTTACGGGAACTTGATCAAAAGACAACCATCGTATGGTGGAGTCGGGAACATAAAGCTTACATAACTGATGATATAGTGCGGCGTGTAGTCAATTATAAACAGTTGTTGGTTGATAGAGCAGCATATGAACGGCAGCATCAACGTGCAATCGACATGTATTGGCGGTGGGCGCGCAAATATTCTGAAACGAGTGAGGACTTTCTCATTGAGATTTGGTTTCATGCTGCTTGCCTTTACCAGTTTCATCATGATAGCCATAAACTACAAGAAGAAATAGAAAACACACTAGGATTTGCGCGCGAGTTCTTGCAGCTGGATCGCTTCATAATTCTAAAGCAGCAAATTGACAATAAACAGCGGCAATTTGATTATGAACTCTGTGACCTGTTACCTGAAAGCACTTACCGTTATTTAACTAAAGAATTAGAGCATATCCAGAACAAAAAAGAAAAATAATAAAGTTTCGTAGGTAGTGGCAAAACAAGCAACTACCTGTTTTGTTTATTAGCCCTGGTAAACGTTCCAGTCCATTATAATCAATTCACCTTGCGCCAGGTTTACTCTACTCACGAAGGAGTTAATCTACGATGGGGACCTTGCAGATGGCATCTGATCATTCTTTCAATAACCCTCCTTTCGCACCTCGTTTGCCAGAAATTATAGGCCGCGACCTGGAATTAAAAGCCATCCGTGAAGCAATTAAAGACTCTGCCAATTCTCACATTCTCTACTTTTGCGGGCCTGGAGGTCTAGGTAAAACCAGATTGTTGGAAGAGGTAGATATACTTGCTCAAGAAAAGGAAATGCCTCCTTTTTTCTCCACACCCCTTATCGACTTGTATGACGCTAAATATCATAGCCCTGGTGGCCTGCGCGCAGCTATTATTGAAGGGTTGGAAGCTGAATCCTATTTTCTAGGGTATAGCGAGAAAAGGAAGGAATACCTGGAAAAACGAGATGCTGGTGTGCGTAGCGATGCTTTGGAAATTATCCGGCGTGAACAGGATGAAATCTTCCATGAAGAATACGCTTTGTTCGCCCAGGACCGACGTTTGGTATTGCGTTTTGACACCATGGAGCTGGCGCAATACGAAAGTGACATTGTTCAAGACGTATGCGGTGTTGAAGATGTAGACACGGTGACTAAAAATTGGCTAGAAAAGAACGTTAGTCTCTTACCCAATACGGTGACATTATTTGCTGGTCGACCTAATGAGCAGATGCAGGCTGACTTTGAAGAGCACTTTGGACAATCTGACTGCCATTATAAGAAATATGATTTAGGGTTTTTGTCTGCTGAGCAAACCGAGCAATATTTACAGAAACTCATAGAACTCTTGCCCAATGAATCCGAGCTGCAACAATACTTGACGCAGAAAGCAAATCGAGACCGGCTTTACAGCCTTACCATCGGGCGACCTATTTACCTGACACTCATTATTGAGATATTATTGCACGGCAGTGAAGAGGTAAGAGACATTCTGCCACCCCATCTTGATGCCGAACATGCCGGGAGGATGATTGAAAAGGATCAAGATGTTGTTGGAAAACACCTGATTGAGTATCTATACACAAAATTTCCTTCCCCGTTCGGCGAAATGGTCTATATCCTCCTTCATGCGCGAAAGGGATTAGATGAAAACCTGCTAAGGCCTTTGATGGGCGACTCCTGGTTGGAAGAAGAAATCAAGGAAAACCTGGCGCAGATGGCACACTTCGTCTTTGTTAAGACCCGGCCTGATACGAAACAATTGTTTTTACATGACGAGGTGTACGAATTGTTTGATCGCTACTTCCATGATGCACCAGGCTACGGCGAGATATTTAAGACAGTTGCGGACTATTATCGCCAGCAACTGGATGCGACATCACGAGAAGAGCGGGAAGCAATTCTGGTGACCCTTTTATATTATGAGTTCCAGCTTGACGTCTATACCGGCTACCAGCAATGTTACGCGCGTTGGGATGAGGAAGCCATCATTGATCGCAACGTGGGTCTTGATATGCGCTTGCGTAATGAAGGTCTGTTGTTTATGAACCGGTATGCTAATGAAAAATCCCCCTACTATGCACCGCGCGTAGGCGGGCGGGTGAATCGAGCTGCAATAGACCGCGACTGTGCCGTCCGTTGGGTAAAGCGTTTTATGGCCCGAGGGGAATTTGATGATGGCATCAAGGCTGCAGAAAAATTGCGCGCCAGCACCAACTCTACCTTTGACTGGGAAAGCATAGATGACTTACTTTATAAAGCGGGGTTATTAACAGCATGGAGCGAGCTTCTGCTATATAAAAGTGCAGATGAAAAAGACATTCGGCCGAAACTAGAAGAGGCTATTACTTTATTAACAGTAGATCGGAATTGGAACGAGGATGAACGATGGTGGCGAGCAAGGATTCTGGGCCGAGCCTACAATAACCTGGGGTATATGCACAGACGCGCTTTTCGTTTGTTCCAGGCTGTCCGCTATTATAACACTGCCATTCACCATTACCGCCAGGCTGACCTGAAGGCCGAAATGGCTGATTCCTTAAACAATGCGGCTTATGCTTACAGTCTGGTTGGGGACATCTCTCGCGCCGACAAATTAATTGACGATGCTTTGGAATTACGCCGTGGGTTAGGAAAACGCTTACCCCTGGCCCTAAGCTTAAACACATGTGCCCGTGTTCACCGCCAGGCAGATGAGCCGCACCGGGCGCGGGCGCTTTCTGAGGAAGCACTCCAGATTTTTCGCGACGTAGAAGACTTGCGAGGTATTGGGATGAGCGCCCAGGCACTTGGGCAAATATATCGTGATCTAGGTAAACTAGAGCGGCGCGGCGTTTATAAGCCCGAAGACGCTGTTGAACACTTTCGGAAGGCCCAGATGTATCTGGAAGAAGCTCTCCGAATTTATGGTAGTGAGAAGTCGAAAGTTCACGATCCGCAGGAAGCTGTCATTACAACTCTTGAACTGGCAGCGCTGGAGCGTGACAGAGGCATTTTGGCGCAGAAAATAGGTAAAGAAGACCAGGCACTAAGCCACTATGATAAAGCGATGGAGCAATTAGAGCAATGCCTGGCTATGAATGGTGGTCGTTGGCCGCTTTTAGCAGCTGATTGCCTGGAGGACAAAGCGGACATTTACATCAAGCGCAACCAGCTTACCCAGGCAGAAGCAACTATACGTCAGGCGGAAGCGGTAATTCCATCAGAATATCATCTTACTTTAGGTTACGGCTTCACCAAAATAGTTGAACCGATTGCCGGTTTCTGGTCAATGCTGGGTAAATTACGGCTGCAGCGAGCCAAGCTAACCTTGCGTCCCGTACCCGATCTTACCACTTTAACAGAGGAAGAGGAGGATATCCTACTGGAGGCAATGGAACAGTATGCGTTAGCGATAGCTTATTTCTGGCAATTTTCAAAAGCCCGCCGGCTGCATGAGGAAACGATAAGTGAAATTTATCGGCTGCTGAAAGTTTACAAGCTCGAAAGATTACAGAAAGTACGGGAGCGAGTAACCAAGGTTGCCGCTGAGTACCACGTTGACGTATCCATTTTGCTGAAAGAAATTGACGAGACGCTGGCATTGAAGGACCCTCCGGAACTGTTCTAATCGCTATGAATTCGTGCCGAATTCGCCGGGCAGAAGTTCGAGACGCTGCTAACATTGTCGCGGGTATCAATACCATCTGTAAGGAAGGAGGGGCTTTCTACACAACACGCTTTATTCCCTCGCCACGTTGGCAGCAGGTGCTTAACCGGCCTGAGTCTATGCCGGACCATTTGCTTATAGTTGCTGAACAGAATGGTTGTTTTGTTGGGGCCGGCCGTCTATTTCCAGGTGGAGAAAACACCTTGTGCCAACACGTGGCTGAGTTGGGATTGTTCGTTTTAAGGCCTTATCGCTGTCAGGGTGTTGGCACCCAGTTACTGGCATGGATGTTGGATTGGGCAGTGCAGGCCGAAAAAATTGAAAAAATTACCTTATCTGTTTTTGCTACCAACGAACCAGCCCTTCGTCTGTACCGTAAATTCAATTTTGTCCAGGAAGGTTGTTTGCGCCAACAAATCAAACATGGCATGGATTATATTGACTTCCTGCAAATGGCTTATTTTCTGACCCGATCCCAGTAGATAGCCCTATGGTTGTGGATGCATTTACCGAAGTAGTCTTAGAATTTCTCTTTAGACAGGTTGCGCGCCAAATCTGGCCCAAAGGGCAAAGAGTCTGGCAGAAGCTTAAAGAATTCCGCCGCTCCTCCTCCTTTTTCACCCATCGCACGCCGCTAGTCAATCGTGAACCCGAGTTAAGAGCTATTAACAGCGCCTTAGAAGACAGCAACAGTCTGCGTGTCCTCTATTTAACTGCCCCCGGCGGCGCCGGAAAAACTCGCCTCTTGGAAGAGGCTGCCAATCTATGTTCTCCCAAACGTACTAAAATTAAAATGCAGTTGGTCTGGGGTGGCATTATTGATTTATACCATACAGATCTGCACAGTGTAACTGCCCTCCACGCCGCTATCATCCGAGGCCTTGATCCGCAGGAGAAGTTTTTTGATAGTTACCTGGCTGCCCGAAAACGCTTCGAGCAGCGGCGCGCCCAAGGGATACCGGTATTGGAAAGTGAGCGGGAGGCATTAGATCAACACTTTTTAGAAGATTACCAGGCGTTTGCCCGTGCCCATCGTTCCGTGCTGGCCTTTGATACCCTGGAGAATTTAAGCTATGAGTCAGACTTGATTCAAAGCCTATGCCAGATTGAAGACAGTTTTGTGGTGGTGCGGGATTGGCTATTACATCGGGCCAAACGTTTGCAAAACTCTGTGCTCTTGTTGGCGGGACGTCCACAATCAGTTTGGCGGCATGACCTGGAAACGCTTTACCAGGACAATCCCGGCGCGGTAGAAGTTGTCGACTTTGCCGGTCTCACACGCCGGGACAGCCATCGCTTGTTGTCACTACTTTTGCAAGAGATACCGTCAATATCCGAAACCTTACAGGAATATGCCGATCATCTGTGGCAACTGGCAAATGGTATGCCGGTACACCTGGCGCTGATCATTGAACTGATTGCTCAGGTTGGGCTTAGTGACGAGGCTCTCTGGCAAAGCTCCAACGAACCTGCAGCATGGGGGCGCCAAATCGTAAACAGGCTCTTTGATTATGATAATCATTACAGCCGTCTTTTTTTCTATCTGGGGCTGGCGCGTAAGGGTCTGACAACGGATTTGTTGCATTATCTTGAGCCTGGTTGGTCGGAAACAGATTGTCGGCAGCGGCTGGCAGAAGCCAACCAATTAAGCATTGTGAAAACCAGGGCAAAGTATCATGCTACAGAGGAGGCCCTTTTTCTTCACGATGTTTTGTATGAGTTTTTTGATGCATACGGGCCGGCAGCAGCGCAACTGACGCCCTGGTACGAGCGATTAGCCGGCTATTATCGTAGACAGCAAGTGAAGGTTAGCCGCAAGCACGACCAGGCAAGCTGGGAACAAACAACACTTAGTTTACTTTACTATGAACTTCAACAATCACCCCACCGGGCGTTTACCGATAGCTACATCCACTGGGCGGAAATGGCGATCAAAGGACATGAAACTGGCTTTGATATGCAGCTACGGGAGGAATTATTACGCTTCTTTCATCGACCTGCCAACCAACAGCAGGCCGCCGAACAGGGAATAAACCTGGGTGTGATTGAGCAAGACAGCGCCGTTCGCTGGGCCAAACGGTATCTGGCGCGAGGCCGGCATCAGAAAACGATCAACGTGGCCGAAACCATTCTGGCTCTTGGCCCTTTTTCATTCCTGGTTGAGAATACAAGAGTTTACCAGGAAGCTGTGCCCATTGAACAGCAGCAGAAAGCAAAAGAAATATTTAATCAATCTGCACCGTTGTTTTGGGGCCGCTTACTGGCTACCTACGGTGAAGCCCTAACTTATACCGGCGCGCCTGAAACAAAATCGCGATCTGTGCTGGAACAGGCGATCCAAAGTCTAAACGAGGAGGTGCCGGAAAACGAAGCATCCCTTGGTTGGCTGCGCACGCGAACGTTAGGACGAGCTTACAACACCATTGGATATCTACTGCGAACCTTAGGGCATTATGCTGACGCTGCACACTTTTATCGAAGTGCTCTGCCTCACTTTCGAACGGCCGAAGCTCTGGATGAGCAGGCAGATACACTCAACAATCTGGCGTTTTTGCTGGCCACGGTGGGCGACACAGAAAAGGCACTTTCCTATATCAATGAAGCCCTCTCACTTCGGCAACGCCTAGGGCAACAACATCCGCTAGCATTAAGTTACAATACAAGAGGGCTGATTTATGCTTTAGCAGGGCAGTTCGAATGGGGACAGCGCGACTGCCTGCTCGCTTATAATCTCTTTCAGGAATTTGAAGCGCCGCGAGGGATCGGCCTGGCCTGCAACGGGCTGGGATTTATCCTGCGCCGCCGCGGGGCAGGTTGGGTAACAGGCAGGTTCCCGGCAAGCGAAGCCGCGCCTTTCTTCCAACAGGCAGATACTTACTTACAGCAAGCTGTTACTATTTTTTCTAAACAAGTCGTGGAACCTCTGCGCCTGTGGGAGGCGCATAACGAACTGGGCAGTCTGTATCGTGACTGGGGATATCGGCACCAGCGACAAGGTGACGCCGCAAACGCGCGCCACTATTTCCACCGGGCTGTGGATCACCACATGAAGGCATTGAGCATTACCCAACAATATAATTTGCGCTTTCAAGAAGCTGATACTTGTGATGATCTGGCTGTGGTTTGGGCTGCCCAAGAGGAAATGGCGAAAGCGAACCAATGGCTGCAACATTGCCTAGAATTGGTGCCACCAGCGTATCGTAGTGCTATTGATTCAGGCTTTGCCAATGCGCCACAACAGGGTGAAGCTTACTGGCTTATTCTGGGCAAGATCCATTTGCAACAAGGAATCTGGACGCTGCGTCCATCTGGACTAAAAAGCACCATCGACAATCCAACAGGTGATAATATCAAGACAGGCATCGAGCATTTTTGCCTGGCGGCCATTTTCTTTGAACGTTACTGGCCTGGTACAGAGGCGTTAAACGGCAAATTAGAAGATATGGCACGATACGTTGACAGAATTGGCGCTTCCATTGATAATGCCCTTGATATTGTGAACCAGGTTGCGACTCGCTATAGCGTTGATTTAGCTCCGTTTCTCAACGTTATAAAAAGCAAGTAGATGAAATCCAGTCATAAGCTGCCAGGAGAAAAGAATGCCTTATACCGAGCCACTAATAATTCTAACGGCCGATGATATTTCCTACCATACCTCTTCCGTGGTCGAATCAGATTGTCAAATGGACGCCATAACCGAGTCAGACTGTGCCTGTCCGGACAATGATTTTAGATTGACATCCGACACAGCCCTAATTTCGCAAGACCAACGTTATCACTATCCCTTGCTGCATATAGATAGCATCAATGATCAATTTCACCTGGGTTTTAATCCGCTAGGCAATTCAGGTGTAGTAGTGTTCAATCAGTTTGTTCATGACTTAATGAAAGTTTTTACGCGGCCACGCAATTTGGTCCAAGGTGTTCAATTTGCAGGAGATCCCAAAGATGGATTATCTGTTGCCCAGCGATTGGCGAAGTTAGGTATGTTGGAACCATCAGGAATCCAAAGAGGTCAAAAACGATCTCACCCACAAACGCTGACTGCCTGGATTCATGTTACCAATGATTGTAGTTTGCGTTGTCCTTATTGCTACGTGCATAAAACCCCAAATAAAATGAGTTTGGAACGAGGCTACCAGGCGATTGCGGCTGTTTTTCGTTCGGCTATTACCCATGACTTTCGCCGCGTTAAACTTAAGTACGCTGGTGGCGAGGCTACGCTTAATTTTTCACTGGTTCTGGCGCTGCACAAAGAGGCACAATTGCTGGCCGAACGGCATAATCTAGAATTAGATGGTGTTGTTCTGAGCAATGGTGTTGCTATTAGCAATCGCATGATTGAACAGATGAGAGATCATCAGTTACGATTAATGATCTCGCTGGACGGGATTGGTGATTTTCATGATAGGCAACGGCCGTTTGTTAATGGACAAGGGTCATTCCAGCACGTAGAGCGCTCGTTAGCACGGTTGGAAGCACACAAGTTCATACCTTCAATTTCTGTCACGATAACTAACGAAAATCTGACAGGTTTACCGCAACTGGTTAATTACTTGCTTGAACGCCAGCTTCCGTTTACGTTGAATTTCTACCGCGAAAATGATTGCTCAGCCCACTTTACTCAACTACGCTATCAGGAGGAGCAAATCATTGCAGCTATGAAAGCGTCTTTTGCTGTTATCGCTAACAACCTGCCACCCTATAACTTGCTAGGAACGCTAGTAGATCGAGCGCGCCTAGACACCATGCACGATCGGCCGTGTGGCGTTGGACAATCATACATGGTGATCGATCAGCATGGAAGTGTGGCAAAGTGTCACATGGAAATTGAACAAACTATCACCGATATAGCTGCAGAAGATCCTTTGAAAATCATCAGGCAGGATCGGGTTGGGATACAAAATATAGTGGTAGAAGAAAAAGAAGGTTGTCGGGATTGTACCTGGCGCTATTGGTGTGCTGGTGGATGCCCGGCTCTCACTTACCGGGCAACAGGTCGTTTCGATGTTAAGTCGCCCAATTGCCGTATTTATAAGGCGCTTTTCCCGGAAGTGTTGCGTTTAGAGGCGCTACGAATATTGCAATATAGTCAGGGGTCAAGATGAAACGGAAGATCTCTACGAGTGAGATTTACTTTTGTATACACTAAAAACTTCTTCTGCCAGTCTTCCTTTTTCTACTAACCTATGTTCCGTACTTTGCAAAAATTGACCTTCCCCCGAAAAAGTGGACATAGAGAAAAGGCAGAGTACACTTTT
>CALBTC010000479.1 GCA_937967805.1 uncultured Anaerolineaceae bacterium | reverse complement strand
GCGGAATGGGTGTTGCTGTGGCCGTATTGGTCGGTGTGGGGCTGGGGCCGACCGTAGGCGTATTTGTTGCGGTTGGTGGCAGCGGTGTATTGGTAGCTGTTGGTGTGCTCGTAGCCGTCGGCGGGACTGGCGTGATGGTGGGCGTTGCTGTTGGGCCAAGCGCCACATTGATAACCAGCTCCGGCGGATTTGCCCCTTCACGGCTGCTCATCAAAATTCGATTGCTGTCTGCACTGGTTAGGGCAAAACTCACCTGACCGTTGCCCAAGACGGCATTGGTAATATCAATTTCGATGACATTGCCTGCAATGGTAGCGCCGGAGCTGTTAATGAAGCTGCCGATCGTGGGTGCAGTGTCGAATGTCACAGAAGTTTCCCCCCAACTGTTATCCGCCACTTCAAACACGTCAAAACCAATGGTGGAATCCGTTTGAATAAAGAGCCGCAGCGTGGCGTCTGTGATGGTGCCGCTAATATCCTGTACATTAAAGCGCAGCAGCGAGTTGATTTCTGGGGCGGCATCGGTACTGAGCTGCGTAGATAATCCCAGGTTATTTTCCGGCCGATTGCTGAGAATCACCGCATCTGCTTCTGGATTAAAGACGAAGTTGGAAACAGGTGTTGGTGTGTCCGTCGGTAAAGGCGTATTTGTGGGAACTGGCGTCGGCGTTGAGGTTGCAGTCGCTGTTGGGGTGTCCGTTGCCGTTGGTGTGGGACTGGGGCCAACAGTGGGAGTGTCGGTCGGTATCGGTGTATTGGTAGGTGTGGGTGGTACGGCCGTTGCCGTCGGCGTGTTTGTCGGTTCAGGCGTCGGTGTTGGCTGGCCGCTGCTGCTGACGTCAGCGGCAAAAGTGCCGCGCGTCAGTGCTGTTGTGGTCAGGCCGCTTATTTGCAGCGTCTGGCCGCTGGTTGTGACGTCGGCGGCAGCGGCCCAGCAGGCGGGATTGCCCGTGCCGGTGCAGTCGGCGGGATTGCCAACTTGCCGCAGCGCTTGCTGGGCCAAAACGTCAGCATTGCAGGCGGCGTTGTTATCTACGGGAATGTTGAGGGTCCAGGTAGCACCAGCCGTGATAGCACCTCGAGCAAACAGCTCGTAGTAGTCAGAGCAGAGCGCTCCGCCGGTGAGTGGTTCACTGAACGGGGCGTTGGCCGGGGAACGGCCGTAACTCACCAAAACGGCCGTTCCGCTGTCATCGCTGCTTTCCAGTTCGGCATCACCCAGCTTGGCGCGACCGATGCGGCTGGACGTGTCTGTCCACGTTACGACTTCCGCTGCCAGGCGAGTGTCCCAGGCGGCCTGGGGCAGGCCTGCGGGTGCGTTGCCCAGCGCTGTGCCCCAAAAATTGTTGTTGAGATTGGCCGTGCCGCTGCTGCTGCTAAAAGCGGTGTTGAAGCCGCTTACATTGTTGGCATATGCTTCCAGCGTTCCGGCCGATTGCTCGAATGGATTGGTGTTGTTGGACAGCGTATTGCCCTTAACCGTCACTTCGCCTGTGCCGTCAGATTGGACGGCCGTAGCAAAGCCATTGATATTGTTGTTTTTGATGAGTAGTTGGCCGCTGCCCGTGCTGCGAACGGCCGTGGCCGTGCCACAACTTTGGGCGCAGTTCAACGTTAGATTCATGACGGTTAGATTACTGTTACCGGCTTCAATCAGGCTGTCGTTTGCCCCGCCGGTCCAGTTGATGACCGCTTCATCCCCACCATACAATACGACCGATTGTGTTGGTTGCAGGGTGGTGGAAACATTGTGAACGCCACTGAGAGTAAGCGACGTGCCATCAGGGACATTGGCCAGGGCCGTAGGTAAATTGGGGAAGTCGCAGCCGCTGGCGCAGACCGTTGGCGGCTCAATCAGCGCTTCCAGAAAAGCCACTACGGGCACGTCGTTGCCGGAGGTTGCCCCGATGGGCACAAAGCCGGTAATGTCAAAAGAAGGAGAGTCCACAAATTCCGGTACGCGATAGAATTGAACGGCAAACAAAAGCGTTGCTCGACCGTGATTGTGGAAAAACGGTGCGGTGAGAGCTGTGCCAAACAGACCTGGCGTACTGTATGTTCGGGTGCTCGGTCCTGGCGCGGAGCTGGGGGGTTCGTTGGGCACGCCGTCCGGATCGTTAAAGGTCACTTCATCGGTGCCGGTGTTGAACCTGGCGTTAACGCCCTCGGCAATGCCGGGAATGGTGCCATCGGTGGTGGCCAGAACCGGGCCAGAGTGACACCGGGAGCACTGGATTTCGTTGCTGAAAAACAGGTCTCTACCCTGGATTTGCTGGTCAGAAATGGTAAAGCGATCCAGATCGTAATTACCGTCAGCCGGGATGCGGATATTATTTTGAAACGCCTCCAAAGCGGCCAATTCATCCTGTGTCGGTGGACGAAAATCGACCCAGGGTATGCGGTTCAAGCTGCGTGTGGCGTGTTGCACAACGGCCCCTTGCGAAAACTCGGCCAGGGTGGGAATTTCTGAGCTGAAGCCATACGGCGCTGTCTCAGCCACGTTGAACAATGGTGGCGATGCCCGGAATACTTCCGGTTGATCGAAGCCGTCGATGTTTTCCAGGATGAGGGCGCGTCCCAGGGGAAAGCCATCTGTGTTTGTGGAGGGACCGTGCAACATGGTGAAATTTTCCAGACCGTTGGCGCTGCCGTTGACCGGGTTAGGGCCGGCCAGATTGCCCGGCGTCCAGGAGACAAAGGTAGCGCTGTTACCAAAACCGTCGGTGATGGTGCCGGAGAGATTACCCCCGGCGTAAACCAGGTAGGTGTTGCCGCTGCCGGCCAGCACGGTGGCGCTGCCGGTTGTGCCGCTGATTTCGCCGCGGAGGTCGCTGGGCTGGGCAAAACCGGAAGGTGCGGCCGAGCTGACAACGAGCGTGTTGATGTTGTACTCAGCCACAAACAGTGGGTCCATCGGGTTGGCCTGAAACAGGCTGTTTACCTGCTCTGGAGAAAGGCCAAAGTCGCCATTTTCCGGTCGATGGCAGGAGGCGCAGGTACGGCCGTTGCCCAAAAAGGTCTCTTCCTTAAACAAAATTTCACCCTGGTCGGCGATGGAAGCGACGGCGGGCAGGACGGCGAACTCCTGGTTGGCGCTGTTGATGGGATTAGGTGGCCCTGGGCTGAAATCAGCATTCGTTTGCGAGCCGGTGCCAAAGCCGGTGCCGCCCACCCGCTGCAAGCTGACGGTGTTGAGGATGGGCAGCTCGGCCGGATGGGGACCGTCCGTAGCTCCGGCAGTGCTGCCGGTAAAGGTTGCTCCCCCGTAACTCAGGGCCACATTCACCGGACTGGCGTTCGGGTTGTCGGGATTGTTCTGGAAGGCAACCTTCCCGGCGACCGGCACCATTTCCGCAGGCATGATGAAGTCCGGCGTGGGAGCACCGGGCAAAGCGGCAAATTCGGCGGTGGCTACCAGCACGTTTGTGGCATTGGCCGGGGGATCGCTGGGAAAAACGAAACGGCCGGTTTGGGTACCCAGTGCATTGTAAAAAACGAGCATCGTGCGCCCTGGAGCGCCGGGTGGGTCTTCTGGCTGTGGGCCCCATTCTAGCTGGTCGTTGTTGGCAACCTCCAGCACGACGTACTGCACCTGGGAGTCGCCGTTTAGCCCGGCCATGATGCCGTTGAGACGAACGAGAGCATTGTCGGCCGAGGCTGATTGTGGCCGGATGCTGAATAGAATTAGAGCGAGCAGGAATACGGCCGTTACAGCCCAAACTGGACGTGTCTGAAACTTTGGAAGCATGAGAACCCCTCCTGGTTTACTCAGGAACTTCTTTTACAAAGGGATCAACTTATGGACGCAAGAACGTCTAAATGAACGGTTCATTTCCGATACTGGCTTTGGAAATTGACCGCTTTAGCAAAACTCTAAATTGTTTGATCAGTGTGAACGGCAACGAGCAATTAAGGTTGTTTATTGTGGTGCTGATGGATCTAAAATATCTTTCTCTCCATTAGACAAGGTACATCATAAAACTTACACAAAAAATTACGCGGTTGGACGAAAATCAAAAGCAGCCGAGGTGAATACTGGCTGGTCCGACATGATGGGGAGACAATTGCGGCCGGCAACAAGCAATCTCAAGATTTTTTTCGATCATAAAGGCGATCGTTTGCTGAATCGTTTGCAAATTTGTAACAGCTTCTATACGCTGAAAGGTTCGGCAGGCGAAGCCATCTTCATGTTTGAAGGCGAGGTGTAGTTTTTTAAAAGGCCTTCGCCTGTCATTCCCGCGAAAACGGGAATCCATACCTCTGGACGCCCGCCTGCGCGGGAGTGACAAGCTTAGGTGTCGATTTTGTAGCCGGCTGTTCGTCGTTTGAGTAGAGAACCGCTGGTCAATTTTTAAAAATTGACCTATTACAGTGAAGAACACAACATGACAGTCGGGGACCGCATCAACGGCCTGCATTGGCACGAAACATACCACACCGGCCAGCTTGAAATCTTACGGAGCTGGCGGACACTAATGGTTGCATTGTGGGTTAAGCGATTGACAAACTATCCAAATGAGGGAACAGCATAATGGCAGAAAAAACAAAGCCTTTCAAGATTATTGATTTGAACTTTATTTCGCTCTACTTTTTAGACCTGGATGAAGCCGTAACGTTTTATACCAAGATTTTTGGCCCGCCAGACCAGGTTGATGCAAAAGATCCTCACTATGGCTGGGAATTGGGGGCGACCTGGCTGACTTTGTTTGAGAGCAAATTTGGCACGGCCGCAGAAAGCAATCCGCACAACACAGAGTTTGCGATTCAGGTAGCGGAACCGGCTGAAGTGGACCGTTTGCATGACGCATTGCTGGCCGCAGGGTCAAAAGAAATCCATACGCCAGAGGATACAGAGATGTATGTGCCGATGCGGTACTGCTGCGTGGACGATCCGTTTGGGGTGCGCATTGACGTATATTGTCTTATAGACCCCCGCGCGAGCGAATAAGCTGGCCGGTAATCCAGCCGGCTTCCGGTGAAGCCAGGAAACGCACCAGCCGGGCGGCATCTTCCGGCGTGCCGATGCGGCCCATAGGCGCCCGGGCCACAACGGTTTGCCGCAAATCGTCGGTAATCCAGCCGGTGTCGGTGATGCCGGGGTCAATCGCATTGACGGTAATGCCCCGGCTGGCCAGTTCGGCGCTAAGGCTGAGGCTGAACGCCTCGACCGCCCCCTTGCTGGCGGCGTAAGCCAGCTCCTCCGGCATCGGGCCATAGCCTTGCCCGGAGCTGATGTTGATGATCCGGCCGTTTGCCACCCGCTCGCCCTCACCAAACTGCTGCACAAACTGCCGGCACAGCAGTGCCATTCCACGCATGTTAACCGCGTAGTGGTTGTCTAACGATTGCGCCGTGAGCTGATCGATGTTTTCGCTGGTGGAGTAGGCCGCATTGTTGACCAAAATGTTGGCCGCACCAAACCGTTCTTGCACCACGGCAAATAACTCGGCCGGGGCAGTGGGCCGGCTTAAATCCAGCTCAAAACCGGCAGCGTCCACCCCCAATTTTTGCAATTCTTCAACAATTTCCAGCGCCTCATTTTCGTGGCTGGCCCAGGGCATGTTGGCATCGTACGGCCGAAAATAAGTGGTGAATAGGTTACAGCCCACTTCCGCCAAAGCCCGGGCGATTGCTGCGCCAATGCCAATTTTGCGGCTCACGCCGGTGATAACGGCCGTTTGCCCCCGCAGCATGTCTGGTTGCCAATTCATCATGTTCGTTTTTCTCCCAATGGCCAGTGGCCGCTTGCTCGTTGTGGGTCAAAATAACCACCGACCGACAACCAGGCGCTAGTAATATTTTGTTGGTTGACGGCCGTTCAGCCAGCCGCTACACTGTCTCGGCAATGATACAACAAAACAATGCCGCAATGCCATTTCCACTGCTGCGAAATGTTCCCCTGGTTATCACCGTTTTGCTTTTGTTAGATAGCTTGCATTATGTGTTTGCCCGCTTGCTGCGCAACTACCTGCCGCCGGTGCAGGCGGCGCTTTTTGTCCTGGGCATTGCTACGGTGGAAACGGCCGTTTTCCTTATCTGGCAGCGCAAAGTCCGGCTTGATGTGCTGCGGCACAATATCTGGTTTTTTGCCGCGGTTGGACTGTTGGTGGCCGGGGCAACCGCACTAAGCTTTGCCTCCGTGCGTTACGTCGATGCCGGTACCGCTTCCATGCTGGCGCAAACGTCTATCCTGTTTGCCCTGGCGTTTGGTCTCTTTTGGCTGCGCGAGAAGCTGCATCAGATTGAGCTGGCAGGTGCGGGTGTGGCGCTGCTGGGCATTTTTGTCATTAGCTTTCAGCCGGGGGATGTTTTGCGTCTGGGATCGCTGCTGGTGTTGGCTGCATCACTTCTATACGCGCTGCACGCGGCCGTAGTGAAACGGTATGGGCAGGAGATAGATTTTGCCAACTTCTTTTTGTTTCGCGTAGGCAGCACAACATTCTTTTTACTGCTCTTTATGGCGGGGCAGGGGAGCTGGCAGCGGCCCAGCAGTGCTGCCTGGCTGGTGCTGCTTTTAGTGGCTACGGTGAATATTGTGTTCAGCCGAGCTCTATATTATCTGGCGCTGCGCCGCTTACAGGTTAGTCATCATGCTATTGTGTTAACGCTTAGCCCGGTGATTGCCATCATCTGGTCCTACCTGCTGTTTGGTGAGGCACCAACCGTGCAGGGGTTTGTGGGTGGAACGGCCGTTTTGCTGGGCGTTATTATTGTTACCTGGCAGCAGCGCAGGCAGGTTACTGACTAAAATTTGTGTTGGGGGATATATTTTGGAGCAAAATCAATAATGAATCGTGTAAAACAAGCAAGTAATAAAATGAAGAATTTATGGCTTATCCTGGGTGTTGTCGGCCTGGGATTGCTGATTGCTTTGGGGACAGCCGCCGGCGGTCAGCAAGACGTGACCGCTGCCCAAACAGGGGCGCAGTCGGCCGACGGTCTCTGGCAGGAGGTTAATGAAGCGATGCTGCGCCTGGATGGCGAGCGAGTAATCGTGCCCACGGCTTACCGGGTGGTTTCGCTGGACTGGACGAAACTCAACAATTTGCTGTCCGGCACACCGGTTGGCGCCGCTGAAGCGGAAACCAGCGAGGTCATTCTCTCGCTGCCGCTGCCGGATGGGAGTTACGGCCGTTTCCAAATCACCCAAACGGCCGTCATGCACCCTGACCTCGCCGCCAAATTCCCCGCAATTCAAACCTACGCCGGCATTGGCCTGGACGACCCCACCGCCTATGCCCGGCTGGACACCACGCCCAAAGGGTTTCACGCCATGATCTTGTCGGTAAACGGCCGTGTTTTCATCGATCCATACAGCGCCGCCGGTATAGACATGTACCAAAGTTACTATGCCAACGATTTCATCCCCAACCTGCCTGCTGATTTTGAACCGGACGTGGTCGTCGAGCATGAAGACGAAACGGCCGAAAAGCCGGAAGCGATTACCGGCGCTATCAGCTCCGGCGGCATGCTGCGCACCTACCGTTTGGCCGTCGCCGCCACCGGCGAGTACACGCAGTATCATGGTGGCACTGTTAATGATGCAATGGCCGAAATCACGACCGCCATCAATCGTGTTGCCGGCATTTATGAACGAGAAGTCGCCGTTTCCTTTCAGCTTGTTGCCAATAATGATCTTGTTATTTACATCGATGAGGAGAATGATCCCTATACCAACAACGATGGCTTTGCCATGTTGAGTCAAAACCAATCGAACCTGGACGCTGTTATCGGCCCGGCCAATTACGATGTAGGCCATGTTTTTAGCACCGGCGGCGGTGGCATTGCCGGGCTGGGTGTGGTTTGTAGCCCTTCATCCAAAGCTCAGGGCGTGACCGGCTTGCCCGAACCTGAAGGCGATCCATTCTATGTTGATTATGTGGCGCATGAAATGGGCCATCAATTTTCAGGCAACCATACGTTTAACGGCAATGCCAATGCCTGTGGTGCAAACAATCAGTACAACGCTTTAACGGCATATGAACCGGGAAGTGGTTCTACAATTATGGGCTATGCAGGGATTTGCAGCCCGCAAAATATTCAAAGTAACAGCGATGATTATTTCCACGGCATTAGTTTTGATGAAATCGTTTTCTTCACAACTACAACCGCAGAAGTAAGTGGTAGCTGTGGTCTTTCCTTGACGAATACGGGCAACACACCCCCCACTGTAGATGCTGGTGCCAGCTACAACATTCCGCTGACCACTCCCTTTGTACTCATCGGCTCGGCCACAGACCCAGGCAACGAATCATCGCTCACATATAACTGGGAAGAATTTGATCTCGGCCCGGCAGGCGATCCTCGTTTTCCATCGGGAGATGCACCAATTTTCCGTTCTTTCCCGGCAACTTCGTCCCCTTCGCGGACGTTTCCTCAGATTTCTGACATTGTGAACAATACGCAGACGATCGGTGAATTGCTGCCAAGTTATGCCCGTACCATGAATTTCCGTCTCACTGTCCGAGATAATCAAGTGCCGGCCGGCGGTGTAGCTTACGACTCGACGACGGTAACGGCCGTTGATACCGGCGCTCAATTTGGCGTGACGGCACCCAATGGAAGTGAGACCTGGATGGGCACCACCAGCCAAACCGTTACCTGGAACGTGGCCAATACTGACCAGAGTCCAATTAGCTGTGCCAACGTCCATATTCATCTCTCCACCGACGGCGGATTTACCTATCCAACTGATTTGCTGAACGGAGACAGTACCCTCAATGATGGCAGCGCCAGCGTCGTGGCGCCCAACATTGTTACCAGCAGCGCCCGCGTGCGGGTAAGCTGCGCCGACAACATTTTCTTCGACATTTCCAACGCCAACTTTACAATTGAGGCCAGCGGCGATCCCGCCTTATCGGTGAGCAAGAGCGTCAATCCGATCAGCAGCGTTGCACCGGGGGAGACGCTCACGTATTTGATCGGGGTAAATAATACAGGTGGTCCCGCCAACAATACCACTGTCACGGACACGTTCCCTTCTGCTCTGGTGAATCCAGTCTGCAATGGCATTGCCGGTGATCTAATGGACACTGGGGTGATTATTAACCCGGGCAGCAGCGCCAGCTACACCTGCACGGCTGACGTTGATCCGTCGTTGGCGCTGGCTGTGGCTGTGTCGGCCGTTCCCGCCGTCATTAAAAGTGGTGAACAGGTCACCTACACCATTACCGTCACCAACAGCCACGGCAGCCTGAGCCTGAGCAACGTACAGGTGAGCGCGCCCGGCATCACCGGCTGCACGCCCTCCCTGAGCACGCCGCAAACGCTGGCCGCCGGGGCCGGCCAGATGTACAGTTGCCCCAACGTGGTAGTTAATTCGCCGGCAGTCACCAGCGCCACGGCCACAGGCAGCCTGACCATCAGCAACGTGGCCACCGCCTCTGATCCTGATGATACAGGGCCAAAGAGCAGCAACGCGGTGCAGAATCAGGTCCTCGTTACCGGCAGCGATTCTTTTGCCGTGTACCTGAGCGACTACTTCTACCAATACCTGCCGGTTGTAATGCGGTAAGATTTAGATAAGACAGAGAAATTCAACACAAAGCACGCAAATCGGCAATGAGGGCGTACATGGTGTCGGCTGTGATGGGGGAGACGGCCGTTTCTTGAACTTTCTTGCGGTTATGCTTCACCACCCGTTGTCAGCAAATCTTCATCCAGCTGCGCATTGCGCACCAGCAGAACCGTGCCAACCGCCTGAACCAACCCGTCCAATCGCTGGCTGTAAGGGGCAGATTCTTCTTTGGTAGGTAGTTTCATTCCCAACAGCGTTAGATCGGCATCCCGACTGTTTTCCTTGATAACCTCAGCAATTGGCTGGCGTGGATCTTGTCGTACGATGACCATCGGCTCTGCCTCTACCCGCACGTCGGCCAGCATCTGCTCCAGATGTTTTTGGGTCTGGGAAATGCCGTCCTTGCCGTCGATAATGCGCAGCAGCCTAATCTGTGACTGGAACCAATCGCCGTGCTGCTGGATGAGGTAAGCCAGCAGCAGCTTTAAATCGGCATTGCCACCGCGCCCCTGCCACCAGACGTTGATGATCCGCTTCTGGCCAAATCCCCGTTCGTAATCGTAGTTTAAAAAGAGAACCGATTTGCGCACCGCCACCAGCTGACGCATCAAATCGACCTGCATGATGCGCCCCTGCGACGTGCGGCTCCAACCTA
This sequence comes from uncultured Anaerolineaceae bacterium, assembly GCA_937967805.1. The sequence goes on along the minus strand of CALBTC010000479.1, from coordinate 26,846 downwards.
GCAAGATTGAGTTTGGTGCCAGATTGCCGATGCCGTGGGACTGAGCCAGCGTCAGCGCCCCCTGCTGAAAATCGGCCACCACCTCGGCTTCGGCAAACGCGGTCATGCCATGATTCTGAATGTAGTTGCGAATCTGGCGGCGTGCTGTCTCCCGCAGATTTTTGCCCACCAGCTTCTCCACATCGCCAATGATGAGCTGGAAGAAGGTCACGATACCGCGCCCTAAGCTCAGCCAGTCGGCTACGGCCACCAGCTGCTCCCGATTGTGCGGCTGGCCGGTGAAGACAATCAAGTTGGGCCGCCAATTTTTTGGGCTTCGTGGTTCCGTCTCTAGCTGGAGCAGTGCGTAGCGGGCCAGGGCGGTCCAGATGCCGCTCTTCACGTCGCCCCAGGTGCGCCGGACCTGCCGCCGTTCCAGGGCAAAAAAGACGCCATAGGTGATAACAATGGCAATGATAGTGGCTACCGGGCTAATGAGGAACATCGCGCCGTAGCACCCCATCGCTCCCAGCAGGGAAACCGGCCAGGGAATCTGAAAGCGGGGTCGGTAGCTGGGGTTGCCCACCAGCTTTTCAATGCCGGCGACCAGGTTGACCATGCCGTAGGTGTTCAGGAAAAACATGGAGATGATTGGGGCGACAAAATTGAGATCGCCCAACCAGATGACGCCGATTGCCACGGCCGCAGAAAGCAGCACGGCCACGCGCGGTTCGGTCTGGCTGCCCATTTTACCGGCCATCCAGGTGGGCAAAACGCGGTCCTGGGCAATGGCCTGCAGGGTGCGCGGTGCGGCCAGCACGCTGCCCAGCGCCGACGATAGGGTAGAGGCCCAGACGCCGGCTAAAATGAGGCCGGGCACCAGCGCCACGCTTTGCATCGCCAGATTGTTGTTGATCAGCTCATCGGCGGTGAGGTGGGCGGCAAACCAGAATACGGCCAGGATGTAGACAACGGCCGTTACCACAATCGACAATATCGTGCCCTTGGGAATGCTCTTGCTGGGGTCCTTCAAATCGCCGGAGAGGCTAATTCCCACCTCGATGCCGGTGACTGCCGGAAAGAAGACGGCGAACACGGTCCAGAAGTTATTGCCGCTGGTGTAGTTGGCGGCGAAGTTGATGGGCACGAAGCTGTTCCAGCCGCCGGCAAAAAACGAAATGAGGGCGATGACCAGGACGGCCAAAATGAAAAATTGAATGCGCAGGGCAAAATCGGCGCCCACGTAGGCGATAAGGGCGAACAGGAGGGCAACGGCCGTAGCAATCAGCCGTGGGTCAAACTGCTGGAAAAATTCAATGGCCAGCAGCGCCTCGGTAAAGCCGATGATGTAAAACGCAATCGAGATTGCCTGGGAAAGGTAAAGCGGAATGCCGATCGCGCCGCCCACCTCCAGCCCCAGCGAGCGGGAGATGAGGTAATAGTTGCCCCCGGCGCGCACGTCCATACTGGTGGCAATCGCCGAAAGCGACAGCCCGGTGAGAAACGAGATGAGGTTAGCCAGCACCACAATGGTCAGTGCCCCCCACAGCCCGGCCTGGCCTACTACCCAGCCCACGCGAAGGAAGAGAATGATGCCTAAAATGGTGAGGATATTGGGGGTAAAAACCCCGGTAAACGTGCCAAATCGTCCTGCTGCGGCTGTTGAGATGTTGTTTTTGACAGTCATTAACCTACCTTGCGTTGTTGAAATCGAGCATGATCGAGTTTAGGCAATCTTTTCTAAAGTTGCAAAATTGATTTTAGCCCTCACTTGCTAATTCCAAAATCTCATTTAAAAATGCTTGCCGTAAATTCGGTAAATCCCTTTTGTACACATCCGTTAGCTGGCTTTCATTCACCTCAAGATTTAACTGATTTATGTCGAAGAAACCTGACAGGTTTTCAAGATGATTGTGTGTGAAGTTGGTTTGCTTCACGAGGTCTCTTAATGGCAAAGTTTCTGTGTAAACCTGGCAGGTTTGGTTTGGTAAGGCGGTTCAGGTGCGCAGGTAGGAGGCGCCGTTGACGTCGATGATGGCGCCGGTGAGGAACTGGGTGCCTTCGGCGGCTAAAAACAGCACGGGATAGGCAACTTCGTCCGGGGTGGCCACACGGTTGAGGGGACTTTGTCCGCGAATGGCATCACCGGCTTCCCCGGCCAGATGATCGGCGGCCATGTCGGTTTCTACAAAGCCGGGGGCCACCACGCCGACAAAAATGTTGTACGGAGCCAGGTATCTGGCCAGCGACTGGCTCATGGCGTTGAGCCCGGCTTTGCTCGCCCCGTAGGCGGGGGCGGTCGGTTCACCGCGAAACGCGCCGCGCGAGGAGACGTTGACGATACGGCCGTATCCCTGCGCAATCATCTGCTGCCCCACCAAATAGGTCAGGTTGGCCACCCCGACCAAATTCACCGCCAACGTTTGCTGCCACGCCGCCTGCCACTCGGCAAAGGACACTTCGGCCAGCGGATGATCTTCATAGATGCCGGCGTTGTTAACCAGGATGTCGATACGGCCGTACCTGCCCACTACCTCTTTCACCATCATTTCCAGCGAATCTTCACTGCCCAACTCCGCCTGGACGATGTGGTGATTGCTGCCGGGGACGTATGCGGCCGTTTCTTCTGCGGCGGTCCGGTTGCTGTTGTAATGCACCACCACCTGCGCCCCACGCTGAGCAAACTGCCGGCAAATCGCCCGGCCAATGCCCCGCGATCCGCCCGTTACCAAAACTACCTTTTCCGTGAAATCCATTCCATTCTCCTTCGAAAATAGGACGCTGATTCCCCTGATTGGCCTGATAAAAATGATCACGGGAATCAGGCAAATCAGCGTTCCATTTTAATTCGTGGCTTAAGGATACAAAAAAGACCTGCCAGAATTTCTGCTCTGGCAGGTCTGGGTTTTAGGCCGACGGCCGTTTAACTGTCATTCTCGTCCGTTGACGGTTGGGTGGGAGGAACGGCTTCCGTGGGCTCAACGGCCGTATCTGCCTCATCACTTTCCTCTTCAGCCGGTTCCTCTTCTTCAACAGCCTCGGTCGGCTCTTCGTCTGCCTCCTCTACAGGTTCCTCTTCTACCGGTTCTTCGATTGGCTCCTCCGGCTCTTCAATGGGCAAGACCGGCGGGAAAATCGGCGCGTATTTGAGTACGCGGTTGTTGCCCGCATCGGCAATGTAGATGTTGTCCTGATTGTCGATGAAGATGCCGTTGATCAGATTCAGGCTGTTGGCGTCGGTGCCAAACTGGCCAAATTTGCCCAAATAGCTGCCGTCCGGCCCAAAGATAAGCACGCGAGCCGCCTCCGGATCGGTGACGTAGACGCGACCACCGCTGTCGACCGCCAGGTAAGGTTTATTGTTGATGGAAGTGTTGGCCGGCCAGCCGGTGTCCAGCAGCCATTCATTAACCGGAATCAGGTCTGAAGTGAACTGCTGGATACGGCCGTTCCACGTATCGGCCACGTAGACAAACCCATCGTTGCTCACGGCAATGCCCACCGGTTCATAGAACTGGCCCAGCCCGCTGCCAAACTGATCGCCACCGGCGCCCAACTGTCCGATGAAGTTACCCTCGGCATCCATGATTTGAATGCGATGATGGCCGGTGTCGGTCACCAGGATACGTCCATCGGAGGTGAGGGCGATTTCTCGTGGACCAAAAAAGAGCCCCAGTCCTTGCCCGGCCGGGTCGTCTATGGTGTTACCGGGACGGCCGTAAGCGGCCACAAACTGCCCGTCCAGGGTAAATTTCTGCACGCGATGGTTCCACGTATCGGCTACATAAACAAACTCTTCGTCGATGGCCAATCCCCACGGTCCTTGACCTTCGGGACTAAACTGGCCGTTACCCGCGCCGGGGCTGCCAAAGCTGTCGACGAACCGCCCCTCGGCATCATAAATTTGCACCCGTTGGTTACCGGAGTCCAGAACGTAGAGTCGGCCGTCACTGCTCACCGCCACGTTGCGCGGGGCAAAAAGCTGTTCTTCTGTGGCGCCGGCCACGCCGCTGGGATTCATGACCAAAGTGGGAAAGACGGAAATCTCGCCTTCTTCATATGGTGTTTCTAAACCGGGCGCCCCCACCGCTTCCAGGCCAAAATCCCACAGATCGGCCAGCACGTCTTTACGCACGTAGAGGCGCAAATCGTCCCGCAGCGGCCATTGGCCATCGGTTAGGGTGCCGCCAAACGTCTGGCTGTATTTGCTATAGTCGCGGTAGAAGAAGATGTCCCACAGCGCCTCGCGCACGTTGGGGTTGAGCAAGCCGCGCCGCTCCATTCCCTCCGGCCGGTTGGGATCACCCAAAATAGCGGCCCAATTGATGTTGCGATATTCTTCCATCGGCCACCAGAGGTAGGTGTAGGTGCGGTAGGTGTAATTGTTGCCCAACAGCCGGTCCACTTCATCCCAGTTGCTGCGCCCTACCAGCACAATGGGGGATTCGTTCAGGTTGGCCGACGGCGTTTCGCCAAAATAGACGCGATTGGGATATTCGCGCATGTACCAGGTAAACGGCCAGGAGACACCGCTGCCGCCAAAGGCGACCCGAATGCTTTTGTCGCCGTGCATTCGCATGGAGAGCGTTTCGATCTGGTCCAGCACCATGCTTTTAGCGGCGGGGGCACCGTGCGCATACACCATGAATTCGCGCGCGTAATCGGCGTTGGGGAAGCTGGACAGATACATGAAGCGCACGGTGAGGATGCTGAGCAGGATCAGAGCAGATAATACAAGCAAGGGACGGCGGAGACGGCCGTTCATCCGCTCGCGCACCTGCTGCCAGAACCAAAAGACAACCGCCGCCAGCACGATGCCACCAAGAACGCGCCCCAACTGGTTCAGGTTGCTCAACTGCTGGTTGCCCAACTGCACCCGCCCCAGCAAAACCGGCCCCAGCGCCACAAAAATGGCCACAATGAGCCCCAATGTCAGCCCCACGTAAAGCAGCGATTGCCTGGAAAACAGGTCGCGCCAGTTAAAATCCTTGAACCGCTCGTTGATGTACCAGCCGGCCAGCAAGCCCATTGGGATGACAAAATGGGTACTCAGCCAGGGCATCTTTTCTCCGGCCACACTGTAAGCCACCCAGGTCAGCGCCAGCCACCAGCTCACAAACGCCACAAATTCACACATGATGTCCTTTGCCAGGAGGCCCATCAAGCTCTTTTCCAGGCCATGGGCCCGCAAAATCTGCTCGCGCCGGATGAGGAACCAGCCCAAAATGGCAATGCCCAAAATGAGCAAGGCTACCAAAATGCCGGGCAGACGATTTGGCTCCAGGCCCTGGGCCACGTTGCCCAGGTTAAACAGCCAGTTACTTAGACTGTAGCCCAGCAAGGTTAGCAGTACGGCCGTAATCCAATACCCTGTCACCTGGTTGATGCGCTGCTTGATAAGCCAGAACCGGATGGCCAGCAGCGAGAAGATAAGCGGCAAAAATTCGTAAAAGGGGACCACGAAAAAGTAGTAAAACGGCGGCTGGTTGCCCCGGGCCACGTCTTGCTGCTCCAGCCAATAACCCAGCGACCCAATGGTGCCGCTGATCCAGCCATCGGGTAAGTTGGTAAAAACGGAGGTATACAGCACAAAAAAGATGGCGTGGAAAATACCGGCGGCAATGAGCCAGCGCCGTTGGTCCCACCATAGACCCACCAGCACCGCCACGAGAAAGGTGATGAAGAGGAAAACGGCCGTTAAAAACATCGGCGAATCAAAAAAGGCACCCCAGCAGGTGGCATTGCCCATCCGGGCAAAAAAGAGCTGGATGGCCGACATCGTCTCCTGCCCCTCCAACACGCAGCTGTTAAAGGTATAGTCGCGTGGATTGCCGCCGGCCATGACCACCAGCAGCGGCGACGCCATGGGCAAGATAAGGGTGGTAAACAGGACGATGAGATCAAATTCGCTGTAGTTCTTCAAAAACGGCCGAAAACGCGCCGCCACCCAAAACAACCCGGCAGACAGGGCAAAGATACCCACGATTTGTACCCAGCCCAGGCGGGCTTCCACCACACTGGCCTGGTCAGCTTCGGGGGTTACCTGGGCATCGGTTTCAGGATCGGCGGCAAAAACGCCGGTATCCTCCGGCGTAGCGATTGGCTCCGGTTCGCCAGCCAACTGCTGGCCCAATAGACCACCGCCAATCATCAAGAGCCCCAGCAGCCCCAGCAGCACCGGCGACGTGAGCCTGCTTAAATTGTTGCGCAGCCAGGGCGCCATCCAGATTTGCGGCAGCAGACGAATGATCAAAAAGCTGCCAAAGATGGCAACGTAAATAAAGGACACCTCTTTCGTAGAGAACATCAGCGCGTTGCCGGCGGCAAACCACCATAAATATTTCTCTTCTCGTTTCTGGAAGTAATACCAGATGGCGATAAAGATAATCATCGCCCAGACAATGACGTAAATGTCGTGGCGAATGTAGCGGGAGTAGTAGGTGAGGTAAGGCGATATGAGAAAGAAGAAGCTGGCGGCCAGCGCGCCCAGTTTGCCCAGCCAGGGGCGCAAGAAATAGGGCATCGCCACCAGGATGATGCCAAAAATGGCCACGGGAAGCCGCGCCGAAAAGTCGCTATCGCCAAACAGCCAGTAGAAGATGGGGGTGAGGTGGAACAAAAATGGGCCATGCATCAACGGCGTGTGGCTGAAGCCGTCGCCAATGAAGTATTGGTAAGAAAACTGGGTGTGCAGGCTTTCATCGTGGCTCATTACCCGGTCGCCCAGCCCCCAGAAGCGGGTGATGATCGCCGCCAGCAAAATGAGGAAATAAGCAGTTTTCTCCCAGTCAATGTTGAGCGTTGCCAATAAAGGCCGGGTTAATAAGTCGGTTTTGGGTTCAGGCGTTGTCAGGTCAGTCATAAAAATTCCAGCGTTCTCAGTTTTTTAGGACTGGCAGTCCTCAATTTTAGTTGACAGTAACCAGATTACTTTGAGGACTGCCAGTCCTGGATTCAAGTTTAATTTGTGTTTACCGGAACGGCCGCAACCGGTGTCGGCAGCGGCGCCGGCGTCAAAATGATCTCGGGCTCGGTTTGGCGGGCCACGGCCGTTTCCGTAGGCACCCGTTGCGTTTCAGTGGCGGTGGGTGTCTGTGTTGTGGTGGCCGTGACGGCGACAATCGTCGGTGTTGATTGCCAGATGGCCGACTGGCTGCTGTTTAACCACTGCCAGCCACCCAGCAGCAAAACGAACAGCATTGCCACCATCGCCACCTGGCGCGGGGCAAAACTGGACCAGAACGGCCGTTTCTGTTTGGGAATTGCCGGCATCAAATGGGCCAGACGGCCGTTTTCTACGGCACCCGCTTGCTGCAAAGTGCTTTTCACCAACTCTCCTACCTGCCGTTCTTGCCGAACCTGCTGCAACAAAGCCGGATCACGTCCGATTTTTTGAGCCAACTGCTGTTTTTCAGCCGGTGGCAGCAAATCGAGCACATATTCTTGCAGCAGATTTGTGGGAGCCAGACTATTGGCCACAGCGTTCACAGAGGTTTTTGAGATGAGACTCAAAACCTCTAAGCTCTCTTTTCTCTCTGTGGCTTTTTTATCCGTTTCAATCATGTTCAATCTGCTCCGCCAGCGACTCGCGCAAAGCGTTGTGCGCCAGCCGCATTCGGGATTCGGCCGTTTTGGTGGGAATCCCCAAAATCTGGCCAATTTCCACGTAAGAAAATCCTTCATAGTAGCGCAGGACGGCCGTTTCCCGCAGCTTGTCAGATAATTCCTGAATAGCTGCCCACACCACCTGCTGCCGCTCTGTGAGCTGAATCGTCTCCGCCGGCGTGGGGGAGTCAGAATCCGTTATTTCCTGGTTTACCAATTGGCTCAGCGAAAAGGTAGGCAGCCATTTGCGCCGCCGCTTGTTGTGGCAGCGGCTGACGGCAATCTGGTACAGCCACGTCTTAAAGGCTGACTTGTTGGCGTCATAATTTGCCAGCTTGCGGAAGGCGTATTCAAAACTGTCTTGCAGCACTTCTTCGGCATCTTCCCGATGCTGCAGCAAGCTGTAGCACAGCCGGTAAATCATCCCGGCATACTGGTTATACAGCGCCACATAGGCAGTTTCCTCACCGGCCAGGCAGCGTTGGATAAGCGTGTAGCTTTGCTCATCGGCGTAGGCAGGGAGTTCTGTGCGCCACGGTTGGAAAATCTGGTCGGAAAAACGACTCATTTTATGGCTGCCTCGTCAGTAAATCGGCCCGAACCCAGACGATGGCCCGCTCAACGGGCACTACGGCCGTTGATTCATGGAAAAACCACCAGCGGAAGGTGTCGTAAACGGCCGTTTCAGACGGCCCGGTGGGTGGCACGGGTTTGCTGCGGCGAACGGCAAAATCGGTGCCGCTGTAACCTGTGGCTAAAGAGGAGTCACCGTTTTCTGCGGTGATGAACACCTGCTGTGCCGGTACAAGCGGCAGCGTGCTGAACTGCTCCAATCGATCAAAATCGCGCAGATACCAGGTGAGCGCCGGTACGTCCAGCGTGGTGGCAATCTCCAGCTGTGAATCTGAATTAGTAAGCTGGCGCGAGATCGTGCGCACTGTTTCGACCAGCTCGCGAATAGCCACGTCGGTGCCGTTGCTCACCCAGCGCTCACGCGGATCGTTAGCCCCCTGCTGCCCCAGCCACCAGCCGGTACCCCACTGGAAAACCAGAAAGAAGCCCAGAATGGCCAGCAGGAGTCCCTGGGCGACGGCCGTACTGTCCTCCGCCGCCACAAAATAAAGCACCAGGCCGATAAAGATGATCGTCAGCAAAATGATCAGAAAGTAGAAACTGCTTTCCTGCGGATTTTGCTGTATGGTGCGGCCTAATCGTGCCAGATTGACCAGCAAAATAAAAGCTCCCGCCAGGCCGGCCAGAGCCGCACTGCCGCTAAATCGATCCCAGCGCCGCCGCCAGACCGCGTTGACCATGATGCCTGCGAGCAGGGCTGCCGGCAGCGTCAACAGCAGGGCGTTGGCCATAAATTGACGCTGTAACAGCAGCAAAATTAGACCGCTGCTGAGCCAATACACGGCAAAAAGCGCCAGCGGCTGGCTGCGCAGTATGGCCCAAATGATGGCCACAACTCCCAAAAGAGCGAGTACGGGTTCGTAACGCACCAGGGCCAGCAGTGGATCCAGGGAAGCAGCACCGCCAAACTGCCGCACCCAGTCACCGGCAAGTCCAGCCGAGGCACCCATGCCGCTGGGCAGCAGCAAGAAGAAACTGCTCAGCAAAATAAAAATGACAATGCCAACGGCCGTTCCCTGCCGCCAATTCGATTCCGTAGGCTCTACATGCCAGCCGGCCACAAACAAAGACAGGCCCAGCCGCGAATGTACAAACCAGGCCAGCAGCAAGGTAACCAGGCCGCTGTAAAAAACGGCCGAACTTGTCAAACCTAATCCCAAAGCGGCAAAAAGCGTATAGAGCCAGCGCGCTGCGGCCGTTTCCTGGTAGCGAATAAAGGCAATAAAAAGCAGCAGCAAGGCAAAAATGGCGATGCTGTCGCCGCCGGCGGTGCGCGACGTGACGCTGTTTAGGGGAGAGATGGCCAGCAGAACGGCCGTCACCAATGCCCCCTGGGTACCCAACCGATGGCGCAGCAGCCAGGGAAGGTAAGCCAACCCCACACCAAACAGGGCCGGAACAAGGCGCATGACGCCATCGCCAAAGCCAAAAATTTGCGTCAGCCAGCCGGTGAGGCTGAAATAGGCTGGACTGCCGGGGGCGAAAACGGCCGCATCTGGCTGCCAAAACTGCCACACCGCCAAAGCCTGCGTCGCTTCGGTGTCAGACAAGGGCAGCTGGTCCAAATTCGCCAGGCGCAAAATGGCCGCTGCCAGCAGCACAACCGCCAGCAGACCATCAGCCACCGTCAGGCGGCTCAGCCAGCCGGCAACGGGCTGGCGGTGTATGGCTTGCGGTGTCGGGAAAATCTCCAATCTTTAATCTCCAATTTCGGTAATCGGTGAACGGTAATCGGATAACTGATCACCGACCTACCGATTACTGATCACCGGTCACTGTCTTGCCAGCGGTAAATGGTAACAGAGCCGCCCTGGTAGGCAACCTCTAGCTGTTCGTTAAACTTATTTACACCAGGCAAACGGCCGTTCACGCCATAGGTGCTGCGTTCCAGATTGCCTACATAAATGTAAGCCACATCGTACTGGTTGAGCACGTTGGCGATATTGCTGTTTTCCCAGCCGGGCACGATGTAAATGTCGCGCACCACCGGCTCGCGCTCGGCCGGCTCAGGCGTGCTGTAGCCGCGCCACTGGTATTCGTGCCCGGCCCAGCCCAGCAGCGTGGGAATGCCCGTGCTGGCCGAAACGCGCCCGTGTCCTTCAGGCGAATATTGCCCGCCGACCGCCTCCACAATCGTGGGCGTGCCGCTGACGTTTTGGCGCAGCCACATGATGGCGGCGTAATCGTCGGGGTTGAAGGTGGCCATCTGCGCCAGCCCATTCAGCGTGGCGGGCAGGCGATTGGCCGAATCGACCGGGCCGCGATACTCAATGGCACGGGATTGGATAGCAAAATAGGGGAAGAGCAGGGTGCCGAGGAATACGGCCGCATACACCACCGTCACCGCCGCAGGCACCAGCTTGCGGCTGCCTTGCTTCACTGCCAGCCACAAATAAGAGAGGCTAAACAGCCCAGCCACACCAAACATCACCCACGCTTGATAATAAAATTTGAATATCGTATTCAGCCGCATCCCAAAATTGTCGCGCAAATAGACAAACTCCGGCCCCAGCGTCAGCAGCGCGCCGGTGGCAATGAGAAGGAGGACGAAGGGCAGCGGTGAGTGGGTGACATGGTGACGGGGTGACAAGGTGGGCGATGCGTGCATCGCTGGGTGATGGGGTGAAACTTTCTCCAAATCCTCTGTGTTGCTCTGGAATTCCTCTGGGTAACGTTGTGTTCTACGCTTTTTACTGAACAATCCTTGCCAGGCCATGACGACCAGCCCCAACAGGGCGGCGAGCATGAGGGTGAGGCCGGGGTAGGCCAGGCGCCCTTGCAAGTAGGCGGGCAAGATGGCGGCAACGGCCGTTAATCCCCAACCGAGCGCTACATCCCCCTCTGGCCGTGGCGGCAGCGTCAGCCCCAGCTCGCCGGCCAACCCGCCAATGCGTGCCGCTCCTTCGCCGCCGCTGGCCACAACCCAGCCCAGCAGCAGCGCCAGAACAAACAGGCCAAGAATGAGGAAAACGGCCGTCGCCAGCCCGGACTTCCAACGGCTAAATTGGTAGCGGCTCGCCAGGCTCAAAACCAGCGCCCAAATGCTCAGCAGCGGCAGGCCAAAGATAATCAAAAATTGCGGCAGGCGGGTGGGGCGTACCAGCGTCGGCAGCAAGAAGGGTGCGCCGGCCTGCGAGCGGAAGCCCAAATAAAACGGCAGATAGAGCAAAATGGCCGGAATGACCAGCAGCAGCGCCAGCCAAAACGCCTCCGTTAACCATTGAGTGCGCCAGCCAAACCGACGCCAGCGGCTCAGCACAAACGCTCCCAACACCACAAACAGATGAATCAACACATCCCAGGTGTTCAGGAAAGAGAGCCCGCCCAGCACGAGGACCGTTAAGGCCCATAGCGGTTTGTTGGGGATAAGAGATTGGAGATTAGAGATTAGAGATTGAAATCCAGTATTTTCCAATCTCCAATCTCCAATCGCCTCTTCTTCCTGACCCAGCCACCACAAAAACGCCACCGCCAGACTCAAAAAGGCAAAGGGCAAGGCTAAAACGTGGGGATGCAGGTCGCCCAAAATGAAGCTGAAGCTGGGAAATTCAGCAATCGGCTCCAGCCCCTCAATGATCTGGCCGGTGAGGGAATGTTCGTTAATGACGCGGGAGGAGCGCCACCACCACCAGCCGCTGGTTTCATAGCGCGCAATGCTGTCTGGGCTAGGTGCCATGTTGATATCGCGCACGTTCAGCCATTGCCAGAACTGGGCCGAACCAACGTTATTCTCGTGCAGCAGTTCCAGGATGATTTGCAGATTGCCGCCAATGGGCAAGGCGATGGCGGCAATCAGACCAAAAGTGAGGGCAAGGCGGGAAGCTTTTTGTTGGAGGAAATGTCCATAACTCGCCACCAAATTATATACAATGCCAAACGCCCCCACACCTGTACCGGCCAACAGCCAGGCGATGGCCAAATTAAAGGCAACCGGTTCAGATACGGCCGCTAACCGCGCCAGCACCGAACTCATCACGTAGCCAAAATAGTAGTAGCTGATGCCAAAGCCAGACAGCCAGGGATCAACCGGTGGGAAAGTGGCGCTGCGCCCCGCTGCGTTGAGGAAGGCAAACTCCATCGGCTTTTCTGTGGCCACGATGGCCGGGTTTTGCGCCCGCACCCAAACCCATAGGCCAAACAGCAGGGCAAAAACCAGCTCGGTCAGCAAAATATGTTTCCAATGACCCCAAACCCAGGCGCGCAGTTCAGACCCGCTGTGACGGTAGGCCCAATAGGAGAGGCCAACCATTAGCGTCATCGCCAGCAAAATGCCGCCCAGATTGTTTTGCAAAAAGCCCAAGCTGCCCAGCAGCCAGAACAGGTAACTGACCAACAGCAGGGCCAGCATCTTTACAAAGGCATAACCCCGGTCCGGCAGCCGTTTGAATAGATAAAAAGTGAGCGGAGTGACGGCCGTTCCCAACAGAAACAACACACCCCACCATCGCAACGCCGCAAAAATGTCTTCCCAAGCTAACATGAATGTATCCTGGTAGGGGCGCAGCGCGCTGCGCCCCTACGGTTAATTACTCAACGTGACAGCCTCACTCTCTAAAACCTTGTAAATGCTCGTTCCCGCATTCCGGTAAACCTCTTCCAAAAGTCCCATCTCCACCATCTGCTCAAACTTATTCAAACCGTTTGGGTTGTACAGCACCCATTCCAACTGGCCGACGTAGACGTAGCTCACATCATAGTTGGACAGGATGTTTTGCGCTTCAACTACGGATGTTGTGTTGTACAGCATGTGTACATCCTGAATGCGCAGGTCGATGAACTGGCCGGGTAAAATAGCCCGCTGCTGCCGCTGGTGGCCGCTCCAGCCAATGATGCTGGGCAGCCCCGTGTACATGGCCACCCGGTTGGTGGCCGAGCGATAATAGTTGTCGCTGTACCCCTCGGCAATTACCGGCGAGCCGGAGATGTTTTGCTGCATCCACTTTAAGGCCTCGTAATCAAATGAGAGCGGTACATTGCCGCTGCTGCCGCCGGCGCTCTCCGTGTAGGTGGCGTAAGGCATGAAGGCCATGCCGTCCAGCGTAATGGGCGCTTCCTGAGTCAGGCGCACATCCCACTTGGCTTTGGTAGCCAGGATGGGGTAAAGAGCTGCCGCAGCCACCAGCACGCCCAGCACCGCCAGCCACGCCTTGCGCATGGTTTCTTTCTTTTGGATGGTGGGCCAGGCCCAAACGGCCGTCACCCCGCCCACCACGCTCAACAGCAGCCACACCTGCATGTAAAACTTAAAGACGGTGTTCATTCGCCCTACGGTATTTTCCACTACAAAAAATTCCACAAACAAGGTAATGCCCAGCGCTGAGGCAATCAAAATGAGCACAATGCGGCGGGCAGCAGGCAGATTGGGCCGCAGCCCCAGCAGTCCGGCAATGATGGTGAGCGTCAGCACCAGCGGGGCAATCCAGTACGCCATGCGGAATAAAATCAGGAGCAGGATGATGTACAGGCCCAAAGCCAGCAGCAGCGGCGCGGCGGCCGGCTCCCACTGCCGCAACCCTTCCTGCGTCCAGGTGCGCGTCCAGGCGCGGAACTCCCGCGCCAGGTGGGTCAACACGAAGAACAAAAACAGACCGTAGATGACCAGATAATTGCTCAGGTAGCTGGTGGAACCGTCCCAGAGGACAATCGAGTTGAAACCGGCGCCAAAGTTGCTGGAGAAAGGCCAGAAAAGCAGGAAAGCGAGACCGATTAGCACGGCCGTTTTCAGCCCAATTTGCCCCAAAAGCTGTAGGTTTAGGGTACGGCCGTTCTGCTCAATCGCCACATAAATCACCGCCAGCACGCCAATCACGGCGTAAGTAGGCAAATCCCAAATATTGGTCGCCTGCAGTACGCCGATGGACAGCGCCCCGGTAAACCAGATAAGGGCAGTTTCCCACCAGGATGGGGAGATTGGAGATTGGGGATTGGAGATTGAGCTTGCTTCAGGCAAATCTCTAATTTCTAATCCTTCGGTAAGCTCAGGACAGGTTCTCTCATCTCTTGTTTTTAGCACCAGCGACACCGCCCAGGCCAATGCCAGCATCGTCAGCGGCAGGGCAATCATGTGGGCGTGCAGGTCGCCGTAAAGGAAGGTAAAGAAGGGAAATTCGGTGATCGGGCCGGCTTCACCGGGGTTAAAATTGAGCACGCGGGTGGCGGTCCAGAACCAGTCGCCGGGATAGATAGGAGCCGGCGTGCCGCTCATCACCTTAAAGCCGCCGTCCAGGGTGCGTACGGCCGTTCCCACCACAGGTATCGTTTCTTCCAGCGTTGGATTTCCCGCCCGGTACCAGGCATCGGTCAGTACGCCCACTTCACCCAGATTGCCCAGAAGGATGGCCAGGGTGGCGGCAATGAGCCCGGCAGCGATGCTGACACGGTGACGGGGTGACAAGGTGAAGGGGTGAAGGGGTGAAGGGGTGACGGAGTGATTGGTCACCTTGTCACGGGCCGCGTCAAGGTCATAAGCCACGCTAAACACCGCCATGCCGGTAAAGCTAAACAGCATCGACAAATTCAGGTTGTAGGCCACAGTGGGGATGATGCCCAAAATCTGGGTGAGGACGCCGGCGTAGACGAAGCCGTAGTAATAATAGTTGATGTAGCCACCGGCAAACCACGGATCGTATGGCGGGAAGGTGGCGGATTTGAGAACGGCCGTAAAATAAGTCAGGTCCATCGGCTTTTCGCCGCCCCAAATCACGTCCCAAACGTCCGGGTTGCGCACGCGGATGAGAATGGCGACGAGATAAAGGCCAACCGACACCAACTCCACCACGCCGATGAATGCCAGATTGTTCTGTATCCAGGCGCGAATCTCACCGCCGCGCCGCAGCAGCACCAGCCCGCTCAAAATCACGATAACGAGCAGCGCCAGCAGGTGCGTGCCCCGCGTATTTTGGAACAAATTGATGCTGGCGCTGAGCCAGACAAAATAAGAAATGAGCAAAATGGAGAGGATGCGCGCCAGGATGTACCCTTTGCTGGGCAAACCGCGGAAAATGGCAAACGCCAGCGGGAAGGTGACCACTCCCAAAGCAATGACCGCCAGCCACCAGACCACAGCCGCCAGCCACGAATTTTGCGACAGAATGCCGTCCGGATTGAAAATGTCGCTGAAAGTGCCGTTGCTGCGCTGAATGGTTTCGGCCGTTTCCGACAGCATCAGCCCATTAGGTGCTTCGGTGGCCTGGCCGGGATTCATGAAAACCGCCTGGCTCAAATCCACCTCGCCCAAAATGCTGACCGTATTTTCCCGGCTGTACGCTTCTGTTTTGGCAAAAATCCAGACCGGCGGATGGTCGTAGACGCTAAACGCTTCCTCGGCGGCCAGATCGCCCGGCGGCGGCCAGCCGATCTCCGGCATTTCACCCCAGCCAATCTGCCCCGTGGTGTCGCTGATGTAGAGCGGGCCAATTTGCAGCGGGGCGTGGAACTCGGCGACCAGCTCAAAGCCTAACTCGCCGCAGAACAGCGCCTCGTAGTAGCGGGTGGTCATGGGATACGTAAGCGGCAGGCGGGGCAGCGACCAGACGGCACGCTGGCTGCTCAGGACGACGTAATCGGCCTCTTCCAGCCATTGCACCATCTCATCGCGCTTTTCCGGGCTGTCGGGGTTGGTGATGGGACGCTGCCCGCCGGTGACCTCGGTGAAGTGGGCGCCGTAGGCGGAACGGCCGTTCACGTCGTAAGGCAATATGCCGTCCCAATGCTCATTCATCAGCAAGCTGGTTTCGGCGCGGACGGGGCTGCCGGCGGTGAGTTCCAGCATGAGCTGCTGCGGTGCGTTGGCGGTAACGGCCGTTTCCGGCAAATCCAGCGTATAGCTCGCTTCTTCCTCGCCTACAACCAGTTCCGTTGTCTCGCTGGGGCCGTTGAGGAAGCTGGCCTGCATGGTAACTGCATGATCTTGTCCGGTGCTGAACGAGGTGGGGATGTATAGATTGTTGAGGCGAACGGCCGTCACCGTGCCGTCTTCAGGCAATATGACGGGCAAAAAGAGCGGATTGCCCCCCGGCTGAAAATCGTACCCTTTTAACGGCAGCGTCAGCTCTTTGGCCTGGCCTTCGGCTTCATAAATGAGCGTCGCGCCAGTGGGAATGTTCTCAAACATCCATTGCGATGCGGCGATGCGGGTAACGGGTTCCCTGTAAATTTGCACAAAGGCGTTGGCCCACAAAAAGCTGGGCACCACCACCAGCACAATCAGGCCGGCGGCCAATCCTTGCTTGAGATTGCGCCGCTGCTCGCTTTGCCGCGCCCGCTGCCAGATGAACCACAGCGCCCAGCCGCCCAGCAAAAAGAGGGTGGGGTAGATGGGCAAAAAGTAGCGGATTGACTTGACCCAGCGGGTGCCCATGAACAAAAAGTAGAGCAGGCTCCAGGTGACGGGAATGGCATGTGCTAACCAATCCGGCCGGGCGCGTACGATGCGCCACAGCGCCCAGAACAGCCCGGCCCAGGCGGCCAATCCGGCGGTGAGCCCCATGCCGTACAGTACCATGTTAGTAAAGGGGAAAATAATGGCATCCCGGTCGGTCCATTGCAGCGCCGGCGGAAAGACAGCTTCGGGGCTTTGCTGCTGCTGAATTTCATCCATGTTGCTGCGCCAATGCGGATTGAAACCCATAATCGAGCGCAAAACAACTTCCACACTGCCCGGCTCTTCACCGGTCTGGCTGAAGATTTCATTACGGGCAATGGCGGCATCGGCAAAGGCGTAAGGTTGGGCAATGCGAAACACGACAAGCGAGACGGTCGCGGCCACCAGCACACCTAGCAAGACGCGTTGGAAGTCGAGCGAGCCGAGGCTGGTCTGGCGCAGGCTGCGCCAGGTGTGGCCGCGCCTTACCAGCCAGGCCACGGCCGAAATATTGATGATCACCGCCAGCGGCGCAACGTTGATCCGGGAAGCGACGGCCAATCCCAAACTGAGCCCAAACAGTATCCACCAGCGAAGCTGCCACTTGAGTTTGTCATCGCCAAAGCCGGCGGCGCGCACGACCGTATACACCCCCAGCGCCGTAAAAAAGGCGGCCCAATTGTCCATCGTAAAAAAGTGGGATTGCTGAATGGCCATGACGGCCGTTCCCTGGAAAAACGCTGCCAGCAAACCGGCTTGCCAACTGTACAGCCGTCGCCCAATGAGAAACGTGAGGAAAACCGTGATCAAATCAACGAGAGCAGAGAGGAACCGGCCGCTTTGCTGCAAGCCAAAGTAGCTGTTGTAGGTTTGGGTACACAGGTCGGCAAAGTTGTTGCAGAAAGAGGTGGCCCAGTCGGCGAAGTAGCGGGTGAACGTCATGGGGAAGTTGCCGTAGACGTAAAATCCCTTGTCGACGTTGTACGGATTCAGCGGCGATTCCGAGGTGCGCAGGTATTCGATGAAGCTGTCGGCCGGCTGCAGGCGGCTGGCCACGTCCATCAGGAAAAATTCGTCGGGATGGAGGAAGAAGCCTTCGCCCCAGGTGAGCCCGGTAAAGCGAAAGTAGGCTGCCATGGCCAGGATGAGCAGCAAGATAATCAGGCTGAACGATTCCCAGGAAAACGGCCGTCTGGCACCTTCTTCAGATTCAGTTGGGGTGGGAACGGCCGTATCCGGCGCTGGTTCCGGCGCGTTATCTTCCAAAATAGTCATAGGCAAAAATACGCACACAAAGGAGTGGCAGTCCTGATACTCTCTTGTTTAGCCCTTTAAATATCAAGGACTGCCACCCCTGAATTAGCAGAGCTTCTTTCTTTATACACAGTCACCCTTACAGATTGCTTACCTTAATGTGAGATTTGGTTAAGCAAAGGCGCTATTTTAGCGAAATCATCGTGTTATGCCGAATAGCTTGTATCTCAGCTTGTCATTCCCGCGGAAGCGGGAATCCATTTGCTGGCGAGCCTCGTGGATGCCCGCCTGCGCGGGCATGACAGGAGTATTATTTGCTTGCTGGTTTATGCACTAAAATGTTACAAGTCCTCTATGCTATACTAATCTGGCTGCAAATCTGTGTCTTAACGCAATTGATTGGAGGGAAATCCCATGCGTGTTGAAAAAGGTCTCATGGTGGCCCTGGGCTACGGCAAATATTTTCGTTCAGACAGTATCGTAGGGCTAGAGCCGATTGAAGATGATGAAGGGCGTGGTCCCGGCCAGCGCACCCGCGTTTTTGTTGAGGGTCAGCCGGACCCATTCATCGCCTCGCGCACCGAGGGCACCATTTTGCGCGACATGGTGTCGCTGCCGGTTGAGGTGACGAAGGCGCAGGAGCAGTTCCAACTGCTGTCCGACATCCTTGAGACGGTGCAGGAGATTGACCCGATGCTGCGCCGCATTGTTCGCGAGCAGGGCAACTGGGACCTCAACTGGCTGGAGCGCCGCATTCGGGAGACCTTGCATGAATGAGTTTGTCTAATCTTGTGGCAGAATTTGGCGCAGGTAGGGCTGGATGCCGCGTGCCGGTTGCCAGTTTTGCGGGTAGCCCAGCGAAACCTCTTCAAAACGAACGCCATCCCGGTGATGGGTGCCGCGAATGTGCAAATGGCCGTAGATAACGGCCGTTACCGGAAACCGCCTATGCCAATCCTCGGTTAACTTGGTGCCGCACCAGAGAGAAAAGCGGGGGATAGTTTTGAGATTGACGAGATCGTAGCGGAGGGGGTAATGGTTGACGAGGATGATGGCGCCGTGTGCGGCCGTTTCCGTCAGGCGTTCTTCCGTGGTTTGGCAGCGAGCGTAGCACCATGCTTCCCGAGAAGGATAAGGATCGTGGTGCAGTAGAATCTCATCTGTGGCCACAACGCCAGATGCCTCGGCCCAGCTTAGCGCCTCCTCAGCTGAAACGGTGTCCGGCCGAAAGCTGTAATCGTACAGGGTAAACGTGGGAGCGATGAACAAAGGGGAGCTGCTGGTTGGCCACTGTATGTATGGGTCATCAGGCGTCAAGACGCCAAATTCCCGGCAAATTTCTACCAGTTGAAAATATTTGGCCAGGCCACGTTTGCTTTCGTGGTCAGTGGGGAGAGTCCAGAGGTCGTGATTGCCGGGGGTCCAGATGACGCGAGCGAAACGACTGGTGAGCAAATCCATCGCCTGCCGAAAAAGCCTGACCTTTTCAGCCACATCGCCGGCTACAATGAGCCAATCGTTGGGGTGAGCCGGCATTCGGCTTAGTGCAGCCCGGTTCTCCACCTGGTTTAGATGCAGATCGCTGGTGGCAAGCAATCTCATAGAGCGGTGAATGGTATTCGGTAAGCGGTAATCGGTGAATGGTAATCGGTTTACTGTTTACCGATTACTGACCCACTGTACGCGAAGCGGTTGCTCAGCGACATTACCGATTACTAGACAGAGCCGCCCGAAATTTGGATCAGGTTTTGCAGCTCATCTTCATCGAGGATGGTGAATTTACGCCCGCCTACTTTTACCCAGCCGGCGCGCCGGAAGCGCCCTAATGCTTTGTTGATGCTCACCCTGGTGGCCCCGGTCATTTCAGCCAGATCGGTTTGCGTCAGCGATAGCTCAATGCGGATGCCATCCTCCGTTTTTTGGCCGTGCTGAGCTGCCAACTGCAGCAGCTGGCGCGCCAACCGAGCCGGTAAATCGAGGAAGAAAATATCGCTAATCTGGTTGTTGAGCCGGCGGATGTGTTGGGCCAGTGTATGCAGCACGTGGAGGGCAAAATCTGGATTGTCGCCAATGTAGCGAATGAACTCTTCCCGGTGCAGCGTGAGGGTTTCGGTTTCTTCCAACGCTTCGGCCGTGGCCGAACGGGGTGAATCATCCAAGAGGGCCAGCTCGCCAAAAAAGTCTCCGGCGCCGAAGATGGCCAGCATCGCTTCTTGCCCATCCAGCGTGGTGTGGGTGATTTTCACTTTACCTTTAATGATGATGTACAGCAACCCACCGGGATCGCCGTGATGAAAAATTACCTGGTCGGGGCCAAAGCGGCGCAGCACGAGTCGTTTGGAAAGGCTTTTGGCTTCATCATCTTGCAGATTGTTAAAAAACGGAACAAGTTGTAAGGCCTGCTTGGCCGCGTACTTCTGATTTCTCATAACATCTCTTCCCTGTCGTGTAAAAGTGGTACTCTGCCCAAAAAAGAGGGTGTAAGGTATTACTCAGGTTGTTCGTTATTGTTGGTTAATTGTATCTCATCATAGACATGATCCAAACTGGATTTTATTTGTCTTTTGAGCCAATCTATGGGGAGCGAAGCGTCAGGATAACGGTTTAGAAAGTCTAGAAGATAGGTATGGATTTCTTCACGGGGGCGCTGTGATTTGATATGTTCTTCTAGCTGCCGGCGCATGGTTTGTATGTAATCGGCAACGGCCGTTAATGCCTCCAGGCTGCATGGTTGGCCTCGACCGGGAATGATGTGGTGAATGGGATCGGGCCAATTTTGAATTTGCTTGATGGTTTCCAGCCATGCGGCCGTATCTGCTTCCACAAGCAAAGGCGGCATGTCGGTTACAACGGCGTCGCCCGTGAATAACATGCCGCTGTCAGGCAAATAAACGCCAATGCTGCCCGCTGTGGGTCCCGGCGTGGCAAACAGACGAACTTCAGTGCCGCCCTTCCACAGGTGCATCAATTTAGTAAAGCTCAGGCTGGCGTGCTCCACCGGGCTTTGGCTTAGCTCCCGGCCGAATTCCGGATTGCGGCTGGCCAGGCTTTCTAGCAGCTGCTGTGGATACCGTTTGTCGTAGCTACGCAGCTTATCGGCCGTGGCTTCGTGGGCGATAATAGGTGCGTTGAGCCAGCGGGCATTTAAAATGCGGTCGCCATGATAATCGGTCAGAATGGTGTATTGCACCGAGCGAGGCGTGAGCGTGTGCAGCCGCATGGCCCAGTCGCGTGCCTGACGCGGGTATGAGGGCACGTCTATGGCGATGATGCCCCGACGTGTGCGCACGGCACCCACATTAACGCCATCATATTCAGTGGCTATAAAAACATTTTCCGCGATTTCTTGCATAAGCTTCCTGTTATTAGCGAATTTGGCCGATGAGTAGGCGTTCTGCTTTCTCGATGGCCTGCTGGACGCGAGCGGCGTCGGTGCTGGGTCCGCCGCCCTGGGCCATGACGGCCGTGCCGCCGCCGGCCGCTGATCCTAAAATTTGCAGGGCAGGTTTGATGAGCTGGTTCATCTCACCCGGCGCATCTTGCGAGCGGCAAAAGAGCAGTTGGGATTTTTCACCAGCCAACCCTAGCAGAGCCACGACCTGGCCATTTTGAGTGAGGTGATTGGCCAAAATGCGCAACTGGCCGGGATCGCTTTCCTCGCTGGTGAAGACGTGGGTGATAACGGCCGTTTCCCCCACCTTTTTACCCGTTTTCAGCAGCTCAGCTGCTTCAAAGTATAGCAGCTGCTCCTGCTGTTTCTTCAACTGCCGCCGGTTTTCTTTCGTTTCTTCCTTGAAGCGCAGCACGTTCTCCACAACTTCACCGACGCCTGTAGTGAGTTCGGCAGAAAGCTGGTTGACGATGCTGTTTTTAAGCCGGTAATCGTGCAAGGCGCGCTGGCCGCAGACAAACGCTACGCGCAGTTGATTGTTTTGCCGCTCTAGCTTTACGATTTTGATCATGCCCACTTCGCCAGTGCGCTGCACGTGGGTGCCGCCACAGGCCGTGAGGTCAAATTTGTCAATTTCGATGAGACGCAGCTTGTCCTGGCGTCCCGGAGGCAGCTTGCGCAGCGCCAGCTTTTGCGCCTGTTCCGGCGTGACAAAACGGATGTGGACCGGACGATTTTGCCAGATGATCTGGTTGGTTAAAAATTCAGCTTCTTCTACCTGGCCGGGTGTAAGCTGGGTGGTATGCAAATCAATCGTGAGCGTATTGTCACTCAGATGAAAGCCAACCGTTTCTGCCTGGGCTATTTGAATGAATGATTGGGAGAGAATATGTTGGCCGGTGTGCTGCTGCATGTGGTCAAAGCGGCGCGGCCAATTAATCTGCCCCACAACTTTATCCTGCCACAGCTCTGTCGTGTCCATCCAATGCAGGATCGCCTCGTCTTTCTCGCGAATGGTGACGTTCTGGACGGGAATATTGTTGATGGTGCCAATATCAAATGGCTGGCCCCCGGAGGTAGGATAGAAGAAAGTTTGGTCGAGGATAACGGCCGTTTGCTCTTTCTCCCTCACCCGATCCACCACGTTTGCTTCGAACCGGGTTGTATACGCATTTTGATAATAAAGCCTATTGCTTGCCATGCCACAATTTCCACAAGGTTGGATCGATGCTGCTAATAATACCAGAATAATGCGCGGGTGCATCTATGCTGCTGGCATAGAGGAGCTTGTCGAGCTGATTTGCAGGAGGATAAGTGGCAGAAGATGGCGCTGCTTTTACTGCTTATGCCAGAGGTAGAGTGAAGTTGAAACGTGCCCCGCCAGACGGCGCATCATCGACCCAAATACGGCCGTTATGTGCCTCAACCGCCAGGCGGCAAAATGCCAGTCCCAGCCCCAGACCCTTGGCATCGCTGTCTTTGGCGGCAATACGCTCAAACTTCTCGAAGATAGATTCGCGGAACTGTTTGGGGATACCGCTGCCCTGATCGCTAACCGATAAAAGCAGCCGGTCATTTTCTGGCAGAAGCTGGCCGGAGACCGTGATGGTTTGATCCTCACTGCTGTATTTGAGGGCATTGTTAACCAGGTTGACCAGGACACGCCGAATCATATCTTCTTCTACAAAAACGTGAGGAAAATCGTCGGGTAAGGTGTTGGCAAAATGGACGCGACGCTGCTCGAAATTCGGCCGTTCAATTTCAAAAACCTCGTCAACCAGCCTGCTTATATCCACCCGGCTTTGTTCTGTAATCGGTTGTCCCGCTTCCAGGCGATTGATGTCTAGCAGGGAACGGATCAACGTTTCCAGGCGGCGGCTGCTGCGTCTGGCAATGTCCAGCATGGCGTAAAGTGGTGAATTGGCTGATTCCGGGGGGATTTCGTAAGCGAGCAGCTCCAGGCTAGAAATAACATTACCCAGTGGGCTCTGCAGGTCGTGGAATAGCATGGCGGTTAAATCTTCGCGCATTTTCTCCAATTCTACCTGCTCGGTGATGTCGTGATGGATCCATTGCAGCAGGTTGTCGTCGCCATGAATGGTGCGCTTGGCGTACACTTCCATGGGTATGGGCGGCGCGTTTTTAGCGCGCACGTCACTCTGGAACATCAAAACTTTGTCTGAGCGGATTCGTTTGGCTTTAGGCAGAACGGCCGTATCCGGGTGCAAATCTTGAATGGCCATCGACAGCAGCTCGCTGCGGCTGTAGCCCAGCATATCGGAAGCCCGGCGGTTGGCTTCCACGATACGGCCGCGCATGTCGGTCAAAATAATGGGATCAACCGTATCCTGGAAGAGGCTGATGAAACGGGCTTCGGCGGCGACGGTACGCGCATACTGTTGGGCGTTGGCAATGGCCGTACTGGCAATATTGGCCAGATTTACCAACACATCTAAATCTTCTTCGGTAAAGGTGCCTTCACTGGGATTAATTGCCTGAATGGTGCCCAGCGCATCCCCTTTAAAAATCATCGGGGCGCAAATCATGGCCAATGTTTCATACCCGGTGCGTTCGTCACCCAGGTGGTGAAAACGGGGGTCTAAACTGGTATCAGACACCAGCGCCGGCTCCGAGTTTGTCATCACCCAGCCAGACAAACCCTGGCTGCTGGGTAGCCGCAGCCCCACAATTTCCTCGGCGCCGATGCCCTCGGCCACCTGGTACACCAGCTCATTCGTTTGTTTGTCTACCAGGGCAATGGAAATCGCTTCTGCATTGAGGAAATCATTCATCTGCGCCAGCAGTGACTGCATAATTTCGTTAATGTCTAGCGAGGAGTTAATGACCCGGCTGGCTTCATTGAGCAGGGCAGAAATCTTGAGCTGGCGTTGGGAAGCTTCATAGAGGCGGGCGTTTTCAATGCTGCTGGCCGCCTGATTGGAAATGGCGGTTAACAGATTGAGATCGCGCTCATCAAATTGGTCTACACCGGCTTTATGAATGGTAATGGCGCCAATGACGCGATTGCGTATGGAAAACGGCGTGCAAATAACTGACCAGGATTTATGGCTGGTAATATGTCCCGGACGAGGCAGCCAACGCTCGTCGGTTTGCGTATCAAGAATAATGCATGGCTCGTGGTTGCGGATGACCCATCCGGCCACCCCGCTGTTCATGATAGATTCCAGAAACTCTTCGGAATGGTTATTTTGGTTTTGATCACCGGTTAGCCAGGCATATTCAATCTTCAACATTTCATTGACGACAATAATGCTGCCATCATGCGCTTCCAACTGTTGTACAGAGAGGTTAAGTACGCGGGGAAGGATGAGGTTGATGTTGAGACCATCTGCTTCTACCTGCTTTAGCATGTCGTTAACCACATACAAAGTGTGAAGCCGATCGCTATCCCTCAGCTCGGGGGTGAAGTCTGCGTCTTGAATAGAGTGATCCATTTGAATCATAATACCACGATACATTGCCAAATAACTACTATTGGTTAGCAACCCATAAGTAATAGGTTTTATAGCTTTATATTATTGCGAAGATGTTACTGTTGTTGTTACGGCCGTTTTATCTTCCATAGTTTACTGATGTCGGGCAAAATTGCCTGTAAATTTGCCCGACAATTTTGCCGCTAAATAAGCTGCAAGCTGGGGATGACATCTAAATTCAGCGCATCGCGACGGCCGTTCACATAGTGCCAATGCGCTGCTGATCCTATCATAGCGGCGTTATCGGTACAGAGAATAGGAGGAGGGTACCGGACAGGTATAGAAAGCTGCTCTGTCATGGTACGCCGCAGCTCCTTGTTGGCCGAGACGCCGCCGGCCAGATGCACGGCCGTTACCCCATATGCGGTTGCCGCCCGTTCTGTTTTAGTCACCAGGGCCTCAACCACGGCCGTTTGAAAACTGGCGGCCAAATCCTCTACCGGTAGTTTGGTTTTGTTGAAATGTTTAATTTGCCGGGCAACGGCCGTTTTTAGACCGCTAAAACTAAAATTGTAGCCGTCTTCCATAACCGCACGAGGAAACTTAAACGCCGTCGCATTGCCCGACGGAGCCAGCTTGTCGATGGCCGGTCCACCAGGGAAAGGCAGGCCCAGCACCCGTCCTACCTTGTCAAATGCTTCCCCGGCCGCGTCGTCCAGCGTGCCGCCCAAATGCTGGTATTGGCCATGACCGGTCATCAAATACAGTTCCGTGTGGCCACCGCTAACCACCAGCGTCAGCAAGGGGAACTCAATTTCATCTACGTGCTCGGTGAGCCAGAGCGAATAAACGTGCCCTTCAATATGATTGATGCCCAAAAATGGCTTGTTGCGCGCCAGGGCCAATCCTTTGGCCATGTTCACGCCCACCAGCAGCGATCCTACCAAACCGGGACCGCGCGTGACGGCAATGCAGTCAATGTCGTCCAGCCCCATGTGGGCCTCTTCCAACGCCTGCTGCACCACGGCATGAATCACTTCCACATGTTTGCGCGAGGCCACTTCCGGGAAGACGCCGCCAAACTGGGCGTGCAAATCTACCTGGCTGGCAATGATGTTGCTGAGAATGGTACGGCCGTCTTCCACCACAGCTGCCGACGTTTCGTCACAAGATGTCTCTATAGCCAGAATACGGCTGTTTTGTCTGGTTGTATTCATTTAAGAAATGGGCCACGGATTTTCACAGATGAACACAGTTACACTTTTCATCTGTGAAAATCTGTGTTCATCTGTGTCCGAAATATTAAAAAGAACGTTTCTAATGTTTACTCCATCGCACAGTTTACCAGGGATTGCAGTAACATTTCAACCTGATCCGGCAAAATGGTGCGCGGATCGATGAGGAAACGGCCGTCTTGAATACGGCCAATCACCGGTACTTTCTCTTGACGCAGGCGGGTGGCCAGCTGATCGGGGTCATCGTGGCTGATGGCCACAACCCGGCTGGGCAGGCTAGTGCCGGGCAAACTGCCGCCGCCGACGGTGGAACGGCCGTCCACAACCTCTGCCTTGATGCCCATCTCTTGCAAGCGTGCTGCCCAGGTATCTGCTTCAGAGCCAATCTCCTCCAGCGGTCGAGAAATCATGCGCCAGACAGGTATCTCCGTGAGCGCGTTTTCGGTAAGGTAATGGGTGAGCGTAGCGGACAATCCGGCCAGGCACAGCTTGTCGGCGCGCACGGCGCGGGCCAGCGGATGGCGCTTCAGTTGGGCCACTAATTCTTCCCGTCCCACCAAAATGCCCGCCTGCGGCCCACCCAACAGTTTATCGCCGCTAAAGGCTACCAAATCCACTCCGGCTGCCAGGCCATCAAGCACGGTCGGTTCTGGTTCCAGGCCGTAAGGTGCGGTGTCCAACAGTGCGCCGCTGCCCTGGTCATACAGCAATGGCAGCTTGTGCTCATGGGCCAGTTCGGCCAATTCGTCCAGCGTTGGTTCACTGCTGAAGCCGATGATTTTGTAGTTGGAGTAATGAGCCACAAGGATTGCGGCCGTATTCTCCGTAATAGCGTCGGCATAATCGCGTAAATGGGTGCGGTTGGTGGTGCATACCACTACGAACCTGCCGCAGGAGTGGACGATAACGTAGAGGATGAGGAAACCGCCACCAAGATCAACACACACCCCCCG
>CALBTC010000478.1 GCA_937967805.1 uncultured Anaerolineaceae bacterium | reverse complement strand
ATGCTGCACGCCTCCTGCCTGGTGCGGGACGGGGTGGCGCTGCTGCTGCTGGCTCCGCACAACACGGGCAAATCGACCACCGCACTGCGGCTGGCGCTGGCCGGTTTCCCCCTGCTCACGGACAGCATGGTGTTTGTCGATGGCGACGGCTTTTTACACGGCTACCCGGTGGGGCTGGCCAAGCTGCGCGGCGATATGGTGGCTCAGTTTCCTGAGTTACGGCCGTTTCTCCAAACCGAAATCGTGCGCCAGGAAACCAAGTACCGGATAGACCTTCGCGCCGTAGCCTCGGATTTTGTGCAGGAAACGGCCGTTCGCCCCCAAAAAATCATTCTCTGTCTGCTGTCCCGTCATGAAAAAGAAGAAACGGTAGTGGAAGATGTAGGAGAAACGGCCGTTATCCAAGCGATTCTGCAAAATAGTTTGTATGTTGACCAGCCGCACGTCTGGCAGCAGAATGCGAAAAATTTACAGAAGTTGTTGGTGGGGGAAACGGCCGTTGCTCTAAGATTGGGTATAGATCCGATGCAATTAATTCGTGCCGTTGAGAAAGTTATTCAGTACCCGTAAACATTAATGAAAAATAAGTAAGCAGGAAGAATTGTGCGGAACGAATGTTCTAATGGTTGTTCCGTTGGCGACTCATGCTACAATTATCATCAATTGTTGCTAATGCGAATTTTTGCATTAAGGAAGCGCCCGGAGTAAAGGTTATGTCACACCACACAATTGATTACGTTCAGCAAATCCGTGACCGTGGCTACCGTATGACCCCGCAGCGACAAATAGTCCTCGATACCGTGTGTGCCCACGGTGGACACGCTACCGCCAGCGAAATTTATGAATCGGTCAATGAGCAGCAGCCGGCCATTAACCGGGCCACCGTCTACCGTATTTTAGATTTTTTCTGCGAACTTCAGCTTGTGGCCAAAGCCGACATTGGCGGGCGCACGATTTTTGAAGTGGTGGGGGATTCGCCACACCATCACCTGGTTTGTCGCCAATGCGAACAGATGACATCGCTGGCAGACCACCATTTTGATGAGCTGGCCGCGCACTTGCTCGAAGAGCACGGTTTTGAAGCGGATTTGTCCCACCTGGCAATTACCGGCCTGTGTGCTGAATGCAGACAGGCGCAGGATGCGTAAGAACAGCAGGTGGGACGCACTTCGAAAGTGCCTCCCACCAATAACAAAAGGAGAAACAGGTTATGTCTTTACTTCTTCCCGCAGCGGTACAGCTGCTGCACGTTCCCGATGGCTTTTTGAACATTTCCATCTCTGGGCTGTGCTGGGTGGTGACGTTGATTGTGCTTTATTTTGCGGTGAAGCAGGCGCAGGTAGATTTTGATGAGCGGCTGGTGCCTTTGGCAGGCATCATGGCCGCTTTTATTTTTGCCGGGCAAATGCTCAACTTCCCGGTGGCGGGCGGCACGTCAGGACACTTGATTGGGGCAACATTGGCATTTGTTGTGTTGGGTCCCTGGGTTGGCGTGTTGGCGATGACGGCCGTCATCAGTCTACAAGCGCTCATTTTCCAGGATGGCGGTCTGGTGGTCATGGGAGCCAACATTTTGATCATGGGCATCGTGCCCGGATTTGTAGGCTACGGTGTGTTCCAGATGGTGAAGAATCAGTCGCGGGCCGTAAAGTTGGGCGTGACGGCCGTTGCCGCCTGGTTCTCCGTGATGATTGCCGCCCTGGTGACGGCGCTGCTGCTGGGCTTTAGTGGCACAACGGCTTTGGGCGTGGCCATTCCGGCCATGCTGGGCATCCACGCCCTCATCGGCATTGGCGAAGCGCTAATTACCGTAGCGGCACTGAGCTTTATCATGCAAACTCGCCCGCAGTTGCTCACTGATTCTGCCCCGGCAGGCAGCGGCAAATGGATTGTCGCCGGGATTATTCTAGCGCTGGTCGTGGTGTTTTTTGCCCCGCTGGCTTCCGGCTCGCCTGATGGTTTGGAGTGGGTAGCTGAGCAGACTGGCTTTTTGGATACGGCCGTAGACGCACCGTTCCAAATTTTGCCCGACTATACGATTCCGGCGCTGGGGGAAACGGGTGTGTCTACCATTGTGGCCGGCGTCGTGGGCGCACTGGTGGTTGCCGGCGTGACGTTTGGTTTGGGCCGGATTTTACGCCGTCGAGCCTAAGCGATGCACGTCAACACCTTCGACAGGTACCGGCAAGGCACCAGCCTCATTCACCGCCTCGATCCACGCGTAAAGGTGGTACTGACGCTGCTCTTTATTGTTTCCAACGTCCTTTTACCAGACGGAGCCTGGATTGCCTTTGTTGCTGCCTGGATGATATTACTGGTTTCCAACTGGACAGCCCATTTTAGCTTCGGCTACCTGTTCAAACGTTCGTTTATCGCTCTGCCTTTTGCCCTGGCGGCCGTTACCATCATCTTCGTCCAGCCGGGTGTGCCGTTGGTCAGCTGGGTGTGGGGCGGTCGCACCATCACTATCAGTGACGCGGGCGTGGTTCGCTTTGTGAGCATCGTGATTCGCAGCTGGCTTTCGGTGCAGGCGGCCATTTTGCTCACGGCCACCACGCAGTTCCCAGATTTGATGCACGCCCTGCGCCATCTCAAGGTGCCGGCAATTCTCATAGCCATCATCAGCTTCATGTATCGCTATCTGTTTGTGCTGGTAGATGAGGCGCTGCGCCTGCTGCGGGCGCGGGAGGCGCGCAGCGCCCGGTTGGTGAATGACGGCAAGCATGGTGGTACCGTTTTCTGGCGAGCGAAGGTGACGGGCAGCATGGTCGGCCAGCTCTTCGTGCGCAGCTTTGACCGCAGCGAGAAGGTGTACAATGCGATGCTGGCCCGCGGCTATCGCGGCCAACTGCTGACGATGAATCCACACATCATGATTCGTCGCGACTGGTTGCTTTTGCTGCTGGGTGTTTTGTTAATTGCTGTTTTGCAGCTGATTGGGCGTATTTTGTAGGTCAATTTTTAAAAATTGACCTACTTTGGAGTTACTATGCCGATTGTTCACGAATCTGATGTTTTAAGCCAACGGCCGTCTACCAACGGAGCCGTCAAACCAACCCTGGAAGTCACCAACCTGAGCTTTGCCTATCCAGATGGGCACCAGGCACTGTTTGATGTTTCGCTGTCGATTGGTGCGGGAGAGAAGGTGGCGCTGGTGGGGCCAAACGGGGCGGGCAAAAGTACACTCATGCTCCATTTGAACGGGCTGTTAGCTGGAAATGGTGTGTTGGCGGTTGCCGGACTGCCTGTTGCCAAAGGAAATTTGCCGCTGATTCGCAGCAAGGTCGGCATGGTGTTCCAAAATCCGGACGACCAGCTTTTTTCGCCGACGGTGTTTGACGACGTGGCCTTTGGTCCGCTGCACATGGGCTACCCGGAAGCCGAAGTGCGGCAGCGGGTAGAAATAGCCCTGGCGCAGGTAGGCATGGCCGATTTTGGCGAGCGGCTGTCGCATCATCTGAGCATCGGCCAGAAAAAGCGGGTGGCCATTGCCACGGTGCTGTCGATGGATCCGGAAATTTTGGTGCTGGACGAGCCGTCAGCAGGGCTGGACCCGCGCGCGCGCCGTTCGCTGATCAATCTGCTGCGCGAGCTGCCGCTGACGATGCTAGTATCTACTCACGACATGCTGTTGGTGCAAGAACTGTTCCCGCGCATGATTGTGATGGACGAAGGGCGCGTGGTGGCTGATGGGGAGACGGCCGTTCTGCTCCACAACGTGGCGTTTCTAGAAGCACACGGGCTGGAAATGCCGGTAATCGGTAATCGGTAATCCGTTATCGGTAAAAACACCGATTACCGTTCACCGATTACGGATTACCACACTATTGAATACTCAAAAACTTAATGTCCGGGTATTTCTCGCTGTAGAAGCTTAACTCATGGGCGGAGGAGAAGAGAGCGACGAGACGGCCGTCTAAATCCTCGGTGCGCATCATGCCGTAGCGCCAGGGTAGCTGATCAATTTGCTCTTTAGGGCCTTCCACCCAGCGGGAAAGCTGGTGCGGCAGCGGCTCCAGCTTGGTCTGCACGTTGTACTCATTTTCCAGCCGCGCCTGAACCACCTCAAATTGCAGCACACCCACCACCGCCAAAATCGGATCGCGCCGCGTGGCGTCGGTTTCGTACAGCACCTGCATGGCGCCCTCGGATTCCAATTGGTGAATCCCTTTAAGAAACTGCTTTTGCTTGCCCACGTCCAGGTTGATGAGCCGGGCATAATGTTCGGCGGCGAAGCGCGGGATGGGCTCGAAGCTAAAGTCGCCATCGCTGCTGATGGTGTCGCCGATGCTGAATTCCCGGTTACCGGGCAGGCCGATGATGTCGCCGGCGTACGCTTCATCCACCACGGCGCGCTCGTCGGCAAAAAAGGTGTAGGTGCGGGAGAGTTTGAGCGTTTTGCCGGTTTGGGGATGTTTGACCTGGACGTTGCGCTCAAAACGGCCGCTGCAAATCCTTAAAAACGCCACGCTGTCCCGGTGACGAGGATCCATGTTGGCCTGAATTTTAAAGACAAAGCCGGAAAAACCGGGCGAGACGGGATCGATTTTGCCCTGGTCGCTGGGATAGGCGCTGGGTGGCGGGGCCATTTTGATGAAGTCGTCCAGGAACAGCTGCACGCCAAAATTGGTTAATGCGCTGCCAAAGTAGACGGCCGTTTGCTCCCCGCTCAAAAACTTCTCATGATCATACTCAGCCAGTTCATCCAGCAGGCCAATGTTTAGATGCAGCTCCTCAAATTGGAAATCGCTGATGCCTGCTTCGATGCGAGGATCGTCCAGCGTGGTGATGTATTCCGGCGAGATGGTTTGGTTGTGCGCCGTGCGGTCATACAGATGAACCTCGTCTGTCTTGCGATCATAGACGCCCATAAACGTATCGCCATCGCCAATGGGCCAGTTCATGGGCACCGGCTGCATTTTGAGCACCGTTTCCACCTCGTCCAGCAGGCCCAGCGGGTCTTGCGCCGGACGATCCATTTTATTGATGAAGGTAAACACCGGAATGCCGCGCCGGCGGCACACCTCGAACAGCTTCAGGGTTTGTTCCTCCACGCCTCGGGCAGCATCCAACACCATGACGGCACAGTCTGCGGCCGTTAGCGTACGGTAGGTATCTTCAGAAAAATCTTGGTGGCCGGGGGTGTCCAGCAGATTGACGACGTGGTCTTTGTAGGGAAATTGCAGTACGGTGGAGGTGATGGAAATGCCGCGCTCCTGCTCCATCTTCATCCAGTCGGACGTGGCGGAACGCTGATTGCGCCGCGCCCGCACGCTGCCTGCCAAATGAATGGCGTTGCCGTACAGCAGCAGCTTTTCCGTTAGCGTTGTCTTGCCGGCATCGGGGTGCGAGATGATAGCGAAGGTACGCCGGGCATTAATATGTTTTTTTAGCGTTTCTGGGTTAATCGTTGTTGTTTCTTGACTCATTTAAGTTCATTTTTGCCACACAGTTTTAAGAGAGAATATTTAATCTCGATAATCTCTGTGCACTCTGTGGCTAATTTTAACGGTGGCATAAAAAACGGCCACAACAAGCTGAGGTTGTGACCGCGCCAATCTTCATTTTTGTTCACAATAGATTCGATAAGTAAGCATACCACAATCGCGAAATTTGGCATTTTTTAGGTGTTTGTATCAATGTGGCAATCTTAGCTTCCTATTGTGTTTTGTTTACACCTTGTTAACAGTTGATGGGTAACATTCTGGCATAAACATTTCCTCCTCCTTCAACTAAACTGCCCCGCAAGAATTTCTTGCGGGGCAGTTTTCAGTTCAATCATAAATTGGATATGATATTGTTTCCTTATCCGATAATTGCTTAACATGAGGAGGTAGTTGTCATGGAAGCAGTAGGGATCAATTTAGGGTATGTGTTGGTCGTGTTTGGTCTTCCAATTTTATTGCTCATAGGCATTGCTGTTTATCTTCGCAGAAGGAATCAATCCAACAACACCGATCAATAAATAGATCGCTTGATCGCCTATCAGTAGCCGCAGATTCTTTCTGCGCTTCCTCTGCGCGGAAAGGATCCGCGGCTACTCGAATATTACTGGCTAACGGAAATCAAGTGTGCCAGTTCCCACACAGCTTCATCATTCATTTGCGAGGCCAGACGCTCGGCGCGGATGCGCAGGTCGCGCATGTCAAACCCTTCGGCCCAATAGCTGTGGCGCAGCAGTTCGGCGTATTGGCTGACGATGACGGCAAGCTGGTAGTGCAGCGGGGCATCGTCAAAAGAGCGAACCAGGTTTTCAGTGGTGAAGACGCCATTGATCTCTTTCACGACGCGGGTGTCCGGGTCTTGCCAACGCAGATTTACGGTGGCGATGCGGCCCTGAGCGCCCGGCACCAACTGCACGGCATAGATGGCTGCGGCCGTATGCCCGGCGCCAAACTCAGCGGCGTCGATTGTGTCGTTGCGGAAATCTTCGTCGGCGATGGCCCGATTTTCGTAACCGATGAGGCGGTATTGCTGCACGACGTTTCGGTCAAATTCAACCTGAATTTTGGCATCCAGGCCAATCACTTGCAGGGTGGACATGATATTGTCTACAAACAAGTTTCTGGCTTCTTCCAAGGTGTCGATGTAGCCGTAGTTGCCGTCACCCTGGTCGGCCAACTGTTCCATCATCACGTCGTTGTAGTTGCCCAGGCCAAAGCCGATGGTGGTGAGCTGAATACCAGCATCGGCGTAGCCGCGGATTTGGGCGGCGATGCTGTCGGCGCTGGTGTTGCCCACGTTGGCCACGCCGTCGCTGGCCAGAATAACGCGGTTGATGCCGTCGAATTTGTAGGCGCGGTTGGCCATCTCGTAGCCCAGCAGCAGGCCGGCTTCCAGGTTGGTGGAGCCTTCGGTGTCCAGCGCGTAGATGGCGCTGAGGATGGTGTTGCGGTCGGAGCCGTTGGTGGGGGGCAAAATGACACGGGCGTCAGAGCCATAAACGACGATGGCAATTGTGTCATCGGCACGCATGCGGTTGACCAGGATTTCCAACGACTCCTTGACTAAACCCAGCCGGTTTTCCTGGGCCATGGAGCCAGACACGTCAATGACAAAGACGAGGTTGGCAGACGGCCGTACTTCCTCAGAACTCTCATACCCCTGCACGCCAATCCGCAAAAAGTAGGTGCCGTCGTTGTGGAATGGGCTGGGCGCACCGTCAGCGTAGACGGCAAAGTCGGTGTTTGGCGGAATCTGATAACCCTGGTCAAACGAGTTAACAAACTCTTCGACGCGAATCGCTTCCGGCGGCGGCTGGAGGCCGTCTTGCAGATAGCGGCGGGCAATGCTGTACGAGCCGGTGTCCACATCCAGAGAAAAGGTGGACAGATTGTCAACTTCGGTCAGGATGTATGGGTTGACGCCGTATTCCTCAAAAAACATGGCGGATGGCTGGGACGGCCGTGTAGGCGTTGGTGCAGGAATGATAGACTCGCTGGTGGTGGCTGGGGCCGTTGCCAGCGGGGCCGGCGGTGCTGCAAATTCAGCAGCGGCATCTAAACTTTCTTCTGCCTCAACTTCAAATTCCTGAACAACGGTTTCGGTTACAACGCGAGTAACTTCAACAACCTCGCCCTCTGTGATGATGGTTTCTTGAGTGTTATCGTCTGCTTCTTGGCGTGAGGTTTCGTTGTTGCTCTCTACGGCGATTGGGTCTGATACGGATGCTGGTTCATCAGTGCCGCCGCAGGCAACCAACAGCAGTGCCGCAATGATTAAGAATAGAATGGAGCGTTTCGTGTATTTTTTCATGATGGGTTCCTTTTAACGAGAATCTTTTTGACATTAAAGTTTGGCGTTCGTGTATACACTTGGTTCTTTAACGACGGCCGTTTCCATTTTGTTCCACATGGCTACAACGAATTTAAGTAATAAACGAATTAAAATCAGCGGTGAGACCTTCGTTGTCTATCCTGTTTCGTTGTAGTTGTGATTGATTCGCTTTAGAATGGGCGGCTATGGTTTTTAAGACACGCATTTTTTTGTTTTGTTTGATTGTTGTAGGCTTGATTAGCTGTCGAAAGGCAGAGGTGACTGTGACGCCAACGGCCGTTCCCAGCCCAACTGCTTCTTCCACCAAAACGGCATCGCCGACCGTCCCACTTCAACTGGAGCTGACACCGACGGAAACGGCCGTTCCCACACCCACATTCACGCCCACGCCTTCCCACCCACCATACACCGGCCCTACGCTCAATCGAGACGACATTGGCGTACAGATTTATTTGCACCGTGTGGATGTGCCGGCGTTGGTGGCGCAGTTGAGTGAGCTTGGTGTCGGCTGGGTGAAGGTACAAGTGTCCTGGAAGCTGTACCAGCCGCACCCGGATCAATTTTCCGAAGAGCGTTTTGCCGACCTGGATGCTCTGGTGGCCCAGGCGAATGCCAGCGGCATCAACGTGATGTTGGGCGTGGCCAAGGCGCCGGAATGGAGCCGACCGACTACCGAAATGGACGGCCCACCGGGCGACTACGATCTGTATCGCCAATTTACGCAGTTACTGGCGCAGCGTTATGCGGGGCAGGTGGCGGCTTATGAACTATGGAACGAGCCAAACTTGCATCGGGAATGGAACGGCGTGCCGCTGGATGCGGCGGCATTGGTCACCTTGATTCGTGCTGGGGCTGAGGGCGTTCGGGCCGGCGACCCGGCAACGCTGGTGATAAGTGGGGCACCGGCGGTGACGGGGATTAATGATGGGGTTACGGCGATTGATGACCGCGTTTACTTTCGGGGGATGTTGGCAGCCGGTGTGGCCGAGGTGGTAGATGGCTTTGGTGTGCATCCTTACGGCTGGGCCAATCCGCCAGATGCCACGTTTGCCAACCCGGACAGGACCATTCCCTCTCACAATGACCATCCCAGCTTCTTCTTCCAGGACACGCTGCACGACTATGGCGCTTTGCTTACTGAATTTGGTGTAACCGACAAGCAGCTATGGGTGACGGAATTTGGCTGGGGTAGCTTTGATACGTTTACTCAAGCCCCGCCAGCCGGAGCCGAATTCATGAATGACGTCACGGAATGGCAGCAGGCGGCGTACACACAGCGTGCCTACGCGCTGGCCCACGATTGGCCGTGGGTTGGCCCGATGATGCTCTGGAATCTGAACTTTGCT
Source organism: uncultured Anaerolineaceae bacterium (assembly GCA_937967805.1). Next base: position 1,183 of record CALBTC010000478.1, on the reverse strand, counting down.
CCCTGGTTAGGCGATGCCTTTAGCGAATCCGGCTACAGTCTGCTGCGGCCCGATGGCTCCCCGCGTCCCGCTTTTTATGCTCTGGTGGCACTGCCCAGGCATTGAGTTTCACTTTGTAGAATGATTCCGCGGGATGACGGCCACAATCTCATACTCAATATCTCCAGCAGGGGCGTGAACAACGACTTTGTCCCCTACCTGGTGATCTAGAAGGGCCTTTCCCAGCGGCGATTCATTGGAGATGAACCCCTGGCTGGGGTCGGCTTCTGCCTTGCCGACGATGGTGTATTGCTCGGTTTCGCCGTCGCTGGTTTGCACGGTGACAGTTTCGCCGATGTTGACGATATTGTCTTCATTGCCCGGCTCGATGAGTTGTGCGTTGTCAATCATGTGTTGCAGCTCTTGGATACGGCCGTCTATAAAGGCCAGCTCTTCCTCGACTAACATATACTCTGTCTGGTCCATCCAATCGCCATCCCCTTTGGCTTCTTGCATCTCTTCGACCGTTCGGGGGCGCTTCACCGTTTGCAGGTGCGTCAACTCTTCTTGCAGCTCTGCCAGCCCTTTATTTGTGACGTAAATGGGCTTCTCATCAACCATCATCTTCCACCTTCCCGGCTTTGCCGGACGGTGCTTCGCGTGGTGCTTTTTCCTCCGAGGGTGCACGTACCAGCATAATGGGAACATGCGCATGGCGCAACACTTTGTCGGCGACGCTGCCAAAAACCCAGCGCATCAATCCGCTGCGGCCGTGGGTGCTCATCACAATGGTGTCGGCTTCTAGCTCGTCAACGGCCGTTAAAATAGCCTCTGCCGGTGATTTACCCATCACAATTTGCGCCTCTACCTGAATACCTGCCTGGTACAGCATCTGCCGTTTGTCTTCCATGTAGCTGGCGGCCTCCCGTTTCATTTCCTGGTTCAAGCTGTTCAAATCGCTAAACGTGCCGGAAGATTCATGTCCAAAGCCGGCGACATACGGCAGGGCGACAACCTGGAGCAGCGTGATGCGGCTGTTGAATTGGCCGGCAAGAGATTTGGCCATGGGTAAGGCTAGCTCTGCCAATTTTGACCCATCCAGGGGAACTAACAAATGTTTAAACATTCTCTACCTCAAAGTTAAAAATTTTGTAACTATACAGGTCTGAGACCTGTGGTATAAATAAGCATCATGGATTACCAG
>CALBTC010000477.1 GCA_937967805.1 uncultured Anaerolineaceae bacterium | reverse complement strand
TGGAACCAGCCTATCTTGCCCGCTTTTTTTGTCAACTAAATGGATAAAGTCCAGAGGTGGAGATTGGACCATTTTGTTTTAAGCCATTGCCGTTTGCAGAGGAAAATGGTCCAATCTTTCTATGGTTGCTAACAAGATCAGGCTATTTCTGGCGCGAGACCGAGCTGCTGGAACAGCATCATCATGTCGGCCAGCGAGAACTCTTCTACTACTTTGCCGTTGGCCAGGCGGACCATGCTGATGCCGGCAATCTCACCCGATTTGCCCGTGGCGGGGATGCCCATCAGCTCGCCGCGGTGGGTGCCCTGGATGGTGTAGCGAACAACAATTTTGTCACCATCTGCTACCGTGTCTTCTACCGTGACGCTCAGGTCTGGGAATGCCTGATGATACATGCCCAACTGCATTTTTAGCCCTTCACGGTTGGCCGGAACGCCGGGGACGGGATTTAAATCCACGTAATCTTCGGCATACAGCTCATCGACAAGCTCTGCTTTGCCTTTACCCCACACTTCTTCACAAACCAAACGGGCAACTTCTAAATTGGTACGATTCATCACAAAAATCTCCTTTACTGTTGATATTCGTTGGCCCTGCATCACACTTTGTCGGTGGCCAAGGCCGTTCAGCTATTAACTGTTTTTAGCTTAGCAAGGCACTCTTTAGGAACTCTTTATTTTTCTTTTCGGGGAATAAAGAATCTGTTTCGACGGCCGTTTCTGCCGGGATGTTTTGCGGTTTATTTGTTACACGTTGGTTCTGTTATAATCATTTCTGTCCTGGCGGCGTCATCCGGGTGATTTCTGTTCTTTTATGGAACCATCGAAATGAGTGACTCTTTCGTAACTCTAATTCTTTTCTGTGTTGCCACATGAATCAGCCTGAATTGACAATTTCACTGCTGGGGGGGCTGAATATTGCGCAAAACGGAACGGCCGTTACCGGCTTTGCCTCGCGCAAGGCAGATGGCCTGCTGGTTTACCTCGCTTGCAACCCGCGCCCACATCCTCGCGAAACCATTGCCACCCTCTTCTGGCCAGACAACGACCAGAGCCGTGCCCTGGCTAACCTCAGCGTCATTCTTTCCAGCTTACGCAAACAGCTAGAGAAATATTTGATCGCCGATCGGCATACCGTTGCCATCAATACCGACGCGGATTACCAGCTGGATGTAATCGCGTTTGAGCAGGCAATTGATCAGGCCCAGGCGCGGCAGCAAGATGGGAAACTTACCAGGATAGTGGCGGCGCAGTTGCAAACGGCCGTTTCCCACTACAAGGGCGACTTCCTGGCCGGATTCAACCTGCGCGGCGTGCCCGAGTTTGAAGCGTGGGTGCTGTTGGAACAGGAACGCCTGCGGCAAATGATGCTCGATGCACTATCCACTTTAATTACCTTTCACCAGCAGCGTGGCCAATTCAGCGACGGCATTCAGCACGCCCAGCGGCTGCTGGCGCTCGATCCGCTGCAAGAAGAAGCCCACCGCCAGCTCATGCTGCTTTATGCGCTGGACAACCAGCGTCCCGCCGCCCTGGTCCAGTACGAGCAGTGCACCGCCATTCTCGCCGACGAGCTGGGCGTAGAGCCGGATGAGGAGACTGTTGAGCTTTATGAAGCGATAAGAGATGACAAGGTGACAAGGTGGCAAGGTGACAAGGTGAAGCTCTCTGAGCAGGTCACCTTGTCACCCGGTCACCCGGTCACCTTGTCACAAAAACACAATCTCCCCGCACCAACCACCACCTTCATCGGACGTGAAAACGAATTAACACAGATTGAAAAATGGCTGGCGGAGCCGGACGGCCGTCTCCTTACCATCACCGGGCCGGGCGGCATGGGCAAGACGCGGCTGGCGCAGGAAGCGGCGCGGGGGCAGGTAGGGGCGTTTGCTGATGGGGTGTGGTTGGTTTCATTGGTTGCGTTTCAGGATTTAAATGGGGTTGTAACGGCCGTTGCCGAAGCGATGGACCTTACCTTGTCTGGGCAGGAAGCTGTAGCGACGCAGCTGCTTAACCAGCTCAAACCGCTGGAAGCCTTGCTGGTGCTGGATAACCTGGAGCATCTGCTCAACGACAAGCTGCGTGACTTCCTCAGCCAACTGACGCAGGAAGCACCCGAATTGCGCCTCATTGCCACCAGCCGTGAGCGGCTGCGCCTGCAAGCGGAGCGTTTGCTGGAGCTGGAAGGTCTCCCGTACCCGGTAAGCGGTAAACCAATGACCGATAACCGAATACCGTTCACCGATTACCCGGCCGTGCAGCTTTTTGCCAACCGGGTGCAGCGTGTTCGGCCCCATTTTGATCTGGCGGGGGAGGAAACGGCCGTAACCAAATTATGTCAACTTGTTGGCGGACTGCCGCTGGCGCTGGAGCTGGCCGCCACCTGGACCCGCGTGCTGGCCGTGGCTGAGATCGTGACGGAAATTCAGCGCGGATTAGATGCCCTCAGCACGACCTTACACGACGTGCCGGAGCGCCACCGCAGCCTGCGGGCCGTCATCGAGACAAGCTGGCAAATGCTTTCGGCCGCTGAACAAGCCTTGTTCCGGCAGATGTCTGTGTTTCGCGGTGGGTTTACGCGGGCAGCGGCGCAGCAAGTGACCCATGCCACGCCGCCCCAGCTGATGTCCCTGGTAGACCGATCTTTCCTGCGGCTGGATGAAGACCAACGCTTCCGCCGCCATCCCCTGCTGCTGCAATTTGCCCAGGAGCAGTTGGCGGCCCATCCCCAGGAGGAAGCCCAGACCGAGGCGGCTCAGGCGCGTTATTTTACCGAGTTTGTACAGGGGCATGAACCGGCCTTGAAAGGGAGCGAAGCGCCAGAAGTGTTGGCGGCATTGGGGGCAGATTGGGAGAATATTCGTATCGCCTGGCAGTGGGGTGTGGTAGAGATGGATACGGCCGTTCTCAACAAACTGGTCACAGGATTCAGCCGCTTTTTAGCTGATCGCAGTCGCTTTTTGGAAGGGGTGGCGCTGTTTGAGGAAAGTTTGCGGCGGGTAAAGGAACGGGCGGAGACGGCCGTTCATAAGCAAATCGCCATTAAAATTCAGGTAGAGCTGGGTTATTTTCTTTACCAGACCGGGCAATTTCCCGAAGCGGAGGCTGTTCTAAAGGAAGCCAACGGGCTGGCGCAGCAGCATAAGCTAACCCGCACGCGCCTCTTTTGCCTCAAACACTTGGGGGACGTGGTGCATGATCGGGGTGCGTGGGATGAGGCCCGCCCTTATTTACAGGAGGCGCTAAAGCTTTGCGATGATACGGATGCCGGTGACGACGACCTGAAAATGGTCCTGCTCAACACGCTAGGCAATTTGGAGGTTGGCGTGGGAAATTACGAAGAGGCCAGGGGCTATTTTGCGGAAGCGATGGCCTTAGCCAAATCATTAAACAATTCGCTGCGCATTGCAATTTTACATAACAACATCGCCATCATTGCCAATCGCCAGGAAAAATTCGACGAAGCGCTGCGGCAATACAAACAGGCATACGCAATTCTTAAGGAAAACAATCATGAATGGGGCATGGCGGCTACCAGCCACAACATAGGCATGGTGTATGCGGAGCTAGAGCAATTTGATGAGGCCCTCGATTACATTGAAAAAGCGTATGCCGCGCACGAGAAGATCGGTCACCGGCGGGGCATGGTCGGTGGCTTGTCGGTGCTGGGCACGATTTACCGCAAGCAGGGCAAACGGAAAAAAGCGCGTCGTTATTTTAACGAGTCGCTGCAACTGGCGCAGGAGGTAGGCGTGGTCTGGTCGGCCATTGCCACGGTGGTGGATGTGGCGGAGTTGGAAATGAGCTACGGCCGTATGCAGCATGCCGCGCAGCTCCTCACCTTTGCTGCCCGGCAGGAAGCCATTGAGGCCACCACGCTGGAAAAGGCGCAGAAGCTGCTGCAGGAACTCAAGGCGGAACTGCCTGATGAGATGATGGTTGAGGTGGAAACGGCCGTAAAAAACCTCAAACTTGATGACGTGATTGCCCAATTGGTTGAAGAAAATCCGAGAGGATAGCAGGATGCATGATTTGGGTCTCCTGGCCTAAAAAAGCGTCCAAGGTGCCCACAGATGTCACCGAAGATGTGATTCGGGAACTGATTTTACCGCTGGGTCTGGTGGACGTAAAAGTGTGTGCCGTTGATACCACCTGGTCTGGCCTGAAGCTGGTCATCCGCAAGGAGAACCGACAAAAAGCTGATGAGAAATAATTTACTTGGTGAGGTTTGGGAATCATTTTTTGTTGAGGGGCGGAAGGTTGGTTTTTTGCGGCGGGTTACGGCCGTATCCGCAATTGGACTTCTGACGTTGAAAAGTGGCTCAGTGGAGAGTGACCATGACAGTTCGACTGGCGACGGTGGAAGATGCAGAGCAGATAGCGGCCGTTCACGTGCAGTCGTGGCAAGGGGCGTATCGGGGACTGCTGCCGGATGATTTTTTGGCCAATCTTTCGGTTGAGCGACGTATTGAGCAGTGGCAGCGAGTGCTATCTAATCCGGCCAATGATGTGCCTGTGTATGAGGACGATGGACAAGTGGTGGGGTTTGTGTCGTACGGCCGTACCCGCGACGAAGATTTAGACCAAGACAAAACCGGCGAAATTTACGCCATCTATCTTCTGCCGGACAGGTGGGGCAAAGGCTTTGGCGCAGCCCTCATGAAAGAAGGTCTTGCCCGGCTGGAAAAACAAGGTTACCAGGCGGTATCGTTGTGGGTACTGGCCGGAAACGAGCGGGCCATCCATTTTTACGAGCAGTTTGGCTTTATGCCAGACGGCACGACAAAGGTAGAAACTCGCCCCGGCGGACTGGAACTGCACGAGATTCGGTATGTCAAGGATTTCTAGATTGTCGAGGGTTGTGTTATATTTCACTTATTGGGTGGAAGCGGTTGTGTCTTGATTTGTTAAGGAGGAGAGAATGCCCACTGTAAAAAATATTTTGGGCCCATACCGCTTCTTTTTCTACAGCTTTGACTGTAACGAGCCGATGCATGTTCATGTACGGCGAGAAAAAATGACATGCAAGTTCTGGCTTGAACCAATTGCCCTGGGTCGAAATCAGGGCTTTACTCCCAGAGAATTGAATCGGATTCGCAGGCTGATTCAGGATAACCTTGCGATTTTAATTGAGGCTTGGCATGAACATTGTGGATAGAGTAACAGTAAAATTAAAAGATATTGAAGTTACAGAAGACACGATTACAGCTTATTTGGTTGACGGCCGTACCATCAGCGTTCCTCTCGTTTGGTCCTGGCGCTTATCAGAAGCGACCCCGGAGCAACGCGCTAATTATGAAATTATTGGTGATGGAGAAGGTGTCTCCTGGCCTGAGATTGATGAAGATATCAGTGTAGAAGGGATGCTGTATGGTGTTCCTGCTCCCCGTCCAAAATCATCACAGAAGGCAGGTTGATTAAAATCAATTGGTTCGCCAAATTGCGACGCAAATGAATATGCCCAAAGCAAATCCAATAACTGTGCTAACGAAACTGTTCAAAAACAATTTGCCGAAATACCCCATTCGTTAAATTACTCAGCCAAAGCACCTGTTAAACGGTAAATTTGTTCTGGGGTTTGGCGGCCTTTGACTTTCATTGGTTCCAGCGGTTCGGCCTGGACCCAATCCTTTACCTGCTCGTAGGTGGCGCGGCTGATCAGAATTTCGTCAGCCTGGGCGTTTTCCTGGATGCGCTTGGAGAGGTTCACCGCGTCGCCGATAGCTGAGTAATCCTTGCGCAGGCTGCTGCCCACGTTCCCCGCCACCGCTTCACCCGTGTGAATACCAATGCCAAAGTGCAGACGTTTGTCTTCCGACAGTTCGGCCAGGTAGCGCTGCATGTTTTTGCGGATCATCAGCGCCGTGCGGATGGCGCGCTCGGCGTGATTTTCCTGCGGGTTGAGCGGCGTGTTGTACAGGGCCATGACCGCGTCCCCCATGAATTTATCGGTCAATCCCTGGTATTCGTTGATGGCGTAGACAAATTCGGTGAAGTAGCCGTTCATAATCTGGATGAGCTTTTCCGGGTCCAAATGTTCGCTGAAGGTGCTGTAGCCGCGCACGTCGGCAAAGAGCACGCTCATGATGCTGCGCTGCGGCCGTTGCGCGGCATCCAGGTCACGAATCTGGTCTACCAGGGCGGGGGGCAGATAGCGACGCACGCTTTCCAGGCGCTTCTTTTCCGTCACGTCGTCCAGCACCATGGCCACGCCCAGCATCTCCTGGCCATAGTCGCGCAGCGGGGTGAGGGTGAGATTGAGCGAGGTCATGCCGGGCCGCTTGTTGACGATGACGTCCACTTCGGTATTGTGCGCGCCGCCGTTGGTCCACACGTCCTGAATAAGCGGCTCCACGGGCAGGCCAAGCGTTTCCATGGCGGTTTTGTAGGTTTGGTGGATGACGGCCGTTTCCGGGAACCCCAAAATCCGTTCCGCCGCCCGGTTATACAGAGCAATCCGCTCTTCCTCATCAATAGTGATCACGCCGCTGGCGATGGAGGCAAAGACGTTGTCCATCAAATCGCGCATCTCGGTAATTTCGATCAGGTTATCTTGTATCTGCTGGAACAGGCGGGCATTGTCGATGGCCACGGCCGCCTGGTTGGCAAACGACGCCAACAAATCCCGGTCGGGGTTGCCAAAAACGCCGGAGGCAATGCGGTTATCGGCGTAAATCACGCCGGTGATGGCATCTTTGATTTTGAGGGGAACACATAAAATGGAGCGCAGATTGTAGCTGATGATGCTTTCCTGAGCAGCAAAGCGGCTGTCTGATTGGGCGTTCATCGTGACCACCGGCTCGCCTGTTTCGGCCACGGTGCGCACAATGCTGCGGCTTATCTCGAAGGCAGACGATTTTTCAATCGTTTCCCGGTCTACGTTGCGGTAAAGGCTTACCTCCTGCTCACCGGTTTCTTCATCTTTCAGCAGCAAAATGGCTCGCTCGGCCTTGGTCAGGTCAATGATGGAATCCATCACAAAGCCCAACACTTCGTTCAGGTCTAACGATGAGTTGATGACCCGGCTAATTTCTTGCAGAGCCTGGAGCTGTTCTTGCTCTTTTTGCTGCTCTTTGAAGCGACGTTCCAAATCTTCCAGGTTGCGCCGCACATGAACCAGCAGGCGGGCCAGCTCATCGCTGGATTGGGTAGCGGCTCTTTGGGCAATTTCGGCGCGGGTGGTGATGAGGGTTTGGTGCTGTTGATTGACGGTGCTGCCGAGGTTATCAATCAGATCGCGAAGCTGGCGGATATTGGTCTGAATCTGGGTAATTGACGGTAAATCGTTCAAAGCTACATCCTCTGGCTGGTCATTTACGTAAACCGCAAAGTGGTTTTAGAAAACACAAAGCGTGTTCGCGGTCTGCGTTTATTCACTACAAAACAACAAGAGGCTATGACAAACTGCAACCCCTTAAATTGCAAGGACAGGTGGTGTTGTTACGTAACAGTATAGCAGGTTTTATTACAATCTAGCTGACTATCTTCCCTTATTGTGTAGGCAGGCCGCAAATTTTCCGTAAATGATAGGTGAAGGCACATCTGGTAAGCATTCTGTAAGCCTCTTTTAAGCTATGTGGCGTAGACTGGGACGGTAAACGGTAAACGGTAAGCGTATGCCGATGACGGTTTACGGATCACCGAATACGACTTGGAGGTAACCAGATGATACGAAAACAGACGGCCGTATCCCTCATACTCATTCTTGCAGCAGCCGCCTGTACAACGCCTGCTGCCGAAGAAACCAGCAGCGGCGTGGCTGAGGTTGTTGTCAGCAGCAGTACAGAAGCGCCGCCAACTTTAGCGGAGGTCGTAGTGGATTTACCTGACATGGGCGAAGCGCCCGAATTTCAGAACGATGTCTGGCTCAACAGCGACGGTCCAGTAACGCTGGCCGACCAGCGGGGCAAAGTGGTGCTGCTGGAGTTCTGGACCTTTGGCTGAATTAATTGTCAACGGACGATTCCTTGGGTCAAGGAATGGCAAGCACAGTACGAAGGTGACGACTTTACCGTCATCAGTATCCATTATCCAGAATTTGCTTACGAGCGCGAGGTTGACAACGTGAAGAATGCCATCGAGCGCTTCGGGATAACCTATCCGGTAGCCATCGACAACGACCGGCTGACCTGGCGAGCTTACAACCAGCGCTTTTGGCCGACCACTTATTTGATTGACAAGAACGGCCGTATCCGCTACCAGCACATCGGCGAATTCAGCCGTGGCTCCGATTTGGAGGCCGTGGCCGCCATTGAAACGCTTATGGCCGAACCCGAGCCCGATGTAATCGAGTAATTGTGTAATTGGGTAACTCGCTGTCTGACAATACTTAATTACCCAATTACGCCCCCTTGTTGTATAAAACCCCATGCATTTATTCCGCTCCAAAGCTACGCCAGACGCCGAAGGTTACTTCACGACCGTACCTGCTGATGCGGTGCAGGCGGGGCAGATGACGGCCGTTACCATCAACGGCCACAAAATTATCCTCACCAGCTGGGAAGGCGAGCTGTATGCTTTCTCGGCTGAGTGTCCCCATGCCTCAACCGATTTTGCCAAAGGGTGGCTGAGCCGTTACAAAGTAACCTGCGCCGATCATGAATATTGCTGGGACATTCGCAACGGCCGTATTCTCTGGCCTGAAGATGAAAACTATCGCCTCAAAAAATATCCTGTCAAGGTGGAAGCGGGCATTGTGAAGGTGAAAATTGGGTGAGCCACAGAGGACACAGAGGAAAAAGAGATTGGAGAGAGGTTTTGTGGGGCTGGGAATTGTTCTGGGGATAGCGTTGCTTGCGTTGTTGGTGGGGAAAGAAGTGATCGGGGCAAGTGCAGAAATTGGCATTGCCAGTTTAATTCCCAATGAGCCGGAGGGTGGCTGTCCTGCGCCGGGTAGCGTGAACCGGGATGGCTGGGCGTTCAACTATGAAACCAGCGGCAACGATGGCCTGCGCATTTTTAACGTTACTTACCAGGGGCGCGCCGTTCTCACCAGCGCTTCGCTGCCCGAATGGCATGTGGATTACAATGGCGAGTATGCTATCTCTCCCGGATTTAGAGATGTAATCGGCTGTGGCGGTAGTGGTGGCGGTTTTCTCATTTTGCCTTACGAAGAAACCCAGGTGCGTGATTTGCAGGACGGCAGCACGGTGGTTGGTTTTGAGGTAGTGCAGGATTTTCGCATGTCGCAGTGGGGCAATGAGTGTAATTACCGGTATGAGCAGCATTACCAGTTTTTTGTGGACGGCCGTTTTCGCATTGTGGCCGGCGCCTATGGCAAAGGCTGCGGCACAGACCCCGCCATGCAGCAGCCGGTTTACCGCCCTGTTGTGCGCATAGATATTGCTGTTAATGGCGACAATAACGACAGCTTCGCTTTTTGGGATGGCCAGCAGTGGGCGTTCCAGCAGTCAGAACTGTATCGCACGCCTTACGCCTCAAATTTTGGCCCGCACCAGCTTAACAGCGCCAACCAGGGCTGGCTCGTGCTAGACGGAAGCGGCCAGGGCTATACGGTTGAGCCAGGGCTAGGCCAGTTCAACGACGATGGCAAGGCAGACGATCCCTTCATTTACGTCACGCTGCATAAACCGACGGAAGGGGATACCGATTTACCCAGTTGGAGCATCGATTACTGCTGCTATGATGATCACAGGCAGGGGCCAGAAAATTTTGTCGATGGCGAGCCAATCGGCAGCGCCAACCTGGTGTTGTGGTATGTGGCCCAGTCCGTTACGGACCGGTTACCGGAAGCAGAGGATGGCGACGGCCGTTTCTGCTGGACGGTCAGCGGCGAACCGGACCCGGAAACATATCCCTGCTTCACCGGCCCTCTGTTTACCCCTTTTGAATTGACCGAGAAATTTTATCTGCCTTTGGTGGAACGGCCGTAGCTGAAACGTCTGTGCCTATGCTCTAATTTTCCTACGTTGGAGTTATGGAGACATTGCCTATGACAACTATTACTCTGGAAGTCCCCGAACATCTTGCCCACACCCTAAGTGAGATAGGTGATCAGCTGCCACTAGTATTGGAAATGGGCATTAGTCGCTTTGCACCGCTCTCTACCAAAGCCTATGTTGAAGCCATCACTTTTCTAACGGGAGACCCGCAGCCTGCCGAATTAGCTACCTTTCGCTTTTCTGACGACGTAGAAAAGCGTATTAGTGAGCTACTGGAAAAGAATCGTAACGACACCTTGAGCAAAGCGGAAGAAGTTGAATTAGAACGCTTAAGTTTGCTTGAGGAGCAGCTTCAATTAGTAAAAGCAACGGCGCTAGCCAAACTCGACCAGTCTAATAATTCGTGACAGTTTCTCCTTCTGTAAAACAACAACTTTCTGAACGTGCTAGCCAACGGTGCGAATATTGTTTGCTGCATGAAAGATCACAGCATCAAGCGGCACGAACCTGACCACATTATTCCCAAAAAACATGGTGGTGTAGATTCCCTTGAGAATTTGGCCTGGTCTTGCTTTCAATGTAATCGTTTCAAAGGCAGTGAGGTAGCAGCTTTTGATTCCGATACTGGCGAACTCGCCCCGCTTTTTAACCCACGCCGACACCAATGGACGGAACATTTCTTCATTGATGCTGGCATGATTGTGCCAAAAAGCCGAATTGGCAGAGTTACAATTTTTGTATTGCAGCTAAATCGACCGGGGCGAGTTGCCGTTCGTGCCAAGCTAATTGAGTCTGGATATTATCCATAAAAGCTAGAGATTTAGCCTGAGCAGATTAACCCAGTACCGTTGCCACCAAACACCAACGGTAAATAGACAAACTGGTCCAGCGCAGCCCCTTCAACCTTGGCACCGCTGCCGGATTGAATCTGGTAGATGGTGCCGCTGTGGCTGGCGACGTACAGTTCGCCATCGCAGCCCTCGCCAAACGTGCTGGGGTTGCTGACAGTGCTGCTGCTACCATTGATGGTAATGTTGCCCAGCGGCGTAATGTTCCAGCCGCCGTTGTTTTGCGCCAGCCAAAAGTTGTTGCTAATAAAATCGGCGTAAATATAGATGCCGTTCAATGACGGATAGTCATTGCCCCGGTACACGTAACCACCAGTAATTGCCTGACCCTCATCGTAATCATCGTCTTGATTGTTACGTGGATATTCGTCAAAAGGGAAAACGTAGGTGTCGGTACACAATCCAGCATCAAAGTTTTTGGCAGGATTGTTACCTTCGTAGCAGCGCCAGCCATAATTTTCGCCGCCGGTGCTGCTGGCGGGCTGGAAGTTGACCTCTTCCCAGGCACTTTGGCCCACATCGGCAATGTAGTAATCAAACGTCTGCCGGTCAAAGCTCACGCGCCACGGGTTGCGCAATCCGGAAGCCCAAATTTCGTTGCAGATGCCATCGCCGCCGGCGGTGAATGGATTATCGGTGGGGATAGTGTAGGGGGGTGTGCCGCTGTTCACGGTGCCGCAGTCAGGAGCCAGGCCGCTGTCACCATCGACGTTAATGCGCAGCACTTTGCCCAGCAGTTGGGCCATATCCTGGGCATTGCCGATTTCAGGATTGTGCCCGGTGCCCTCATCGTTAGCACCACCGCCGTCGCCCATGGCGATGTAGAGGTAGCCGTCTTGCGGGCCAAAGTTGAGGTCGCCGGCGTTGTGGTTGGCGTTAGGCTGGTCGATGCGCAGAATTTCAACGGCGCTGTTCGGGTCGGCTACGTTGGGATCGCTGCTGACGGTATAGCGGGCAATGATGGTGTCGCCGCTGCCGGAAACGGCCGTATAGTTCACGTAAAAATAAGGCGTGTTGGGATAATCTGGATGAAACGCCAGCCCCAACAAACCGCGCTCAGAATGAGTTTCGCTGTCGACAATGCCGTTGATATCCAAAAATGGCTCATCCAGCTTGCTGCCGTTGGCATCAATAATGCGAATAACACCCGGCTGCTCCACGATGAACAGGCGATCGTCCCCGGCATTGGCAATGTCTACCGGCTGGGTGAAGCCGCTTTCTACCAGTGCGGCGCTCAGGCTGACGCTGCCGTCTGGTGCGGCGGGTGCGGTGGTTGGCTGGGCGGAAACGGCCGTTTGCCCCAAAAACCCCGTCACCAAAACAAACAATCCTGCTAACAAAATCCAACGCTTCTTCATGCCACTACTCCTCGAAGATAAACCTCCCGCAGGTTTGAACTTCGGCGATGTCTGTAGACAGAACCTGCGGGAGGTTGGCCCTCATTAATTACATGACCCAGCACTCACGGGCGCTGGTTTGATTACCAAAGGCAAATACGTAAATTGATCGGCCGTGCCCAAAATGATGGGGGTAGACATGGCGCCTTGGGCCGCGGCAAAACATTGGAAGTGGAAATTTAACCCGTAAGCGCCGGTAGCCTGATGGTATTGCGCCCAACTGTGTGAGCTGACGCCACTTTGGTTGGGCACAAACTCATAACCAATGCCCAGGTTGTCGAGCCAAATGCTTAAATCATCGTTGCCTATGCCCTGCCCTGCAGCTAGGTCGCCAGCGCCGTCCACCATGCGAATTTGCAGTCCGTTAGACAAGATAGCCGCTGCATTGTTATTGGCAATTGTGGAAATTTTGTATTCGAGAGGCAGTTCGCCAGACCGGGGGTGGTCGGGGCCAGCAGAGTTCGGGACGGATTCATAGGCGGCCCCGGCATAGGCGATGGTGGAGCAGAATTGGTCCGGATAGGTGAAAGCGAGCTTGATGGCCCCACGCGCGCCCATGGAGAAGCCTTCGATGGCACGGCCGTTTCGCCCGGCAATCGTGCGGAAGTTGGCGTCGATAAACGGAATCACGTCTTCCATAATGACCGATTCAGCCAGGATGGGGAAGCTGGAGCTCGGTCCGTTACCCGTGCTGTCGTCCCAATCGTCATAAAAGCTGCCGGCGCCGCCGTTAACAAAAACGATGATCGCCTCATCCGCCAGCCCGCTGTCGATAAGGCCGGGCAGGCTGCCGCTGCTGCTGTTGAAGAAGGTATTGTTGTTGAAGCCGTTGAAATAATTGTACTCATTGCCGTTAACGCCGTGCAGTAGGTAAATCACCGGATATCTTTGGCTGCTGCTGTTGTAGCTGGGGGGCGTGTAGACGTTAAAACCCACCACGTTGTTTGGTGTTTTTAGATTGCTGCTTTCTAGCGTGCAATGTTCAATGTCGCCATTGCCGTTACTGGGCAGCGCCATTTGGCCCATGTTCCAGTAGTTGCTAGGGTTTGGTGGAAATGAACCGCCTGCCTGCGCTGACCATGCTGCCGTTATGATTAAAATACAAAATAAGACAAACAGGCTGAAGAGACGAACTTTTGTTAACTGCGTCATATTGGAACTCCTTGCGGTGATGGGTTATTTAAGTTTGCAAGTGTGCCGGTGTGCAAGTGAGATATGTGGAGTTGTGACTTGCTTACTTGCAGACTTGCTTACTTGCAACCTGCTTTTACGGCCGTATCTGCAAAATCTGCCCGGTGCGGGCGACCACATACAGCTCCCCGTTCACATCCTCGCCAAAGCTGTTAATGGGCAGGCCGCTCTGGTGCACGATGGTGGATTGCCAGGTGCCGTCCGGCTGCTGAAACACGCCCCAGATCGTGCCGCTGCAAAAATCGGCCGCGAAATAATTGCCGTACAGACTCAAAAACTGCTGCCCCCGGTACACGTATCCTCCGCTGATGGAGCAACCTTGGGTATGGTTATATTCAAAAATAGCGGGCACATACTCCGCCGGATTGCAGTTGGGTGTGTAGCAATGATTGCCTTCCATGCGGTTCCAGCCAAAATTTTGGCCGGCGGGCGTGCCGCCGGCCAGCCAGCTCACTTCTTCCCAACTGTTTTGGCCCACGTCAGCCACAAACAAATCATTGGTCAGCCGGTCGAAGCTAAAGCGCCACGGATTGCGCAGACCGTAAGCCCATACCTCTGGCCGGGCGGTGGGGTCGTCCACAAACGGATTGTCGGCGGGGATGGTGTAGCTGCCGTCGGCGCTGTCTACGTCCAGCCGCAAAATGCTGCCCAGCAGCGTGCCCGGATTTTGCCCGTTGCCCTGCGGGTCGCCCTGGCTGCCGCCGTCGCCTACGCCGATGTACAGGTAGCCATCGGGGCCAAAGCCGATCATGCCGCCGTTGTGGTTGGCAAAAGGCTGCGGAATGGTAAGCAAAATTTGCTCACTGGCGGGGTCAGCCACGTTGGGATCGCTGCTGACGCGGTAACGGGCGATGTTGGTGTTGCCGTTCACATCGGTGTAGTTTAGGAAGAAGGTGCCGTTTTCCTGATAATTGGGATGAAAAGCTAGCCCCAGCAATCCCTGTTCGTTGCTGTTGGAGCCGACCGGGTCCTGAATGTCCAGGAAGGGGGTGGAAAGCAGCGCGCCGTTTTGAAAAATGCGAATGGTGCCCGCCTGTTCCAGGATAAACAGCCGGTCATCAAATGCGTGGGTGACGTACAGCGGCTGAATCAGCCCGCTGACAACCGGCTCCAGACTGATACTGCTGACTGGGTTTTCGGGGATGGGCGTGTTGGTTGGGGGTGATGGAATTTCAGTGGGCGGAGCGTCGGTTGCGGCTGGTGAGGTTGGTGCAGTTTCTTCGCTGATGACCGGTGGGGGTGGCGGGGTGTTGGTGGCAGGTACGGCCGTGTTAATCACAGGTGGTGCAAGGGTAGCGGCTGGAGGGACAAGCGGTTCTATCGTTGTATTGCTCTGGCAGGCCGCCAACGTGAGAAAGGCAATGATAAAAATAAGGACAAACGATCTACGCATACTATTTCTCATAATAAAACCCTTCGCGTAGGATGGCGGAGCAATCAAGCGAAGGGTGGGTCTGTAAATCAGCTAAAAATAAGCACGCGCATAAGTATAGCACAGGACCACTTTGGCAATGGGACACTACTTAGAAACTAGTAATCCAAGCGTAAAGCGTGAAACGTGATTGCGTGAGTTAATCACGTTTCACGCTTTACGTTTCACTTTTGCCAGCGGTGGCCGTACTGTCGCTCGTAATATTCTTTAAACTCGCCGGATTTAATTTTGCGCCACCACCATTCGTTTTCACGGTACCAGACGGCCGTCTTTGCCACGGCCTCTGCTGAAGAATGGCGCGGTTTCCAACCCAGCGCCTTGATCTTGTCGATGTTCAGACTGTAGCGACGGTCGTGTCCTTCCCGATCCTTTACATGTTTGATCAGGTCTTTGGGCCGGTTGAGCGTCTCCAGCAAAATTTCCACCATCTGCACATTTTCCATCTCTTCGCCCGTGCCAATGTTGTACGCTTCGCCCAGCTTGCCCTTGTGCAGCACCAGGTCGATGGCTTCGCAATGGTCCAGCACGTATTGGTACTCACGCATCTGACGGCCGTCGCCATACAGCGGCAGCGGTTCTTCATCGATGGCGTTGGTGGCAAAGAGCGGCACTACCTTTTCCGGGTATTGGAATGGGCCAATATTGTTGGAGCCGCGCGTGATGGTCACCGGCAGGCCATAGGTGATGAAGTACGCGTTCACCAGCAGATCGCCGCTGGCTTTGCTGGCAGCATACGGGCTGCGCGGGTCCAGCTTGTCGGTTTCCACGCTGGAATATCCTTCGGGGATGTGGCCATACACCTCGTCGGTGGAGATTTGATGGTAGCGCAGACCGTGCTTTTTGGCCGCTTCCAGCAGCACGTAGGTGCCGTACACGCCGGTCTGAATAAACGCATCCGGGTCCATAATGGAGCGATCCACATGGGTTTCGGCGGCAAAGTTGACGATGGTGTCAGCCTCGTACTTTTGGATAGTCGCTTCTACCGTTTCGGCGTCGCAAATGTCGCCGCGCACGAAGCTGTAGCGCGGATCGTCGGCGACTTCCAGCAGGTTGTCCAGATTCCCGGCATAGGTGAGCTTGTCGTAGACGATGATGTTGTAATTGTCATATTTTTTCAGCATATAGAGAACAAAGTTAGCGCCGATGAAGCCGGCACCACCTGTCACGATGATATTTTTCACAAGTAGACCTCTTTTGGTTCCTTTGCAGGAGTTTTGGGATTATTCACGTTCTTTAAGCAATAAACCGAGCCGTGCCATTGTAGCGAAGGCCGTTTTCACAGCCAAGTACGGGTATGCTATACTTTTCCTACGCTGGCAGATGTTTTCTCAGCGGCAACGGCCGTACCGACACCAAAAATACTTGATCAACCATTCGTATTTCCTTACGATCAATCCAATAACAATAATTTAGAACTTATTATTTTGGAGGGTTCCCCATGGCACAACAGTTCAATTATCTTTTTGTCAGTGATTTCCACCTGAGCGAAGGGCGTAATCCGGCCAGTGGCTTAATTCATCGCAATGAAGACTTTTTCCAGGACGTGCCGTTTGCCCAATTTATCGCTCATCATGTGCAGTTGAGCCGCCGGGAAACGGCCGTTGAATATCACAACATCCCCTGGAAACTGGTGATCAATGGCGACATCTTCGATTTCTTGCAGGTCGTTTCCTTACCCAAAGAAGGCGACGAACTGTTTAAGGTGAAGGGCGTACGCAGTTATGATGAACTGCGCAAAAATGATCGCGAGTTTGGCCTGGGCACCGCTTCGCCGGAAATTGTGTGGAAAGCAACCCAGATTGCTGCCGGTCATCCGACCTTTTTTCAGGCGTTAGCCTGGTTTGTGGCCCAGCCGGGCAATGAGCTGGTGCTCATGAAAGGGAATCACGACGTTGAGCTGTACTGGCCTGACGTGCAATTGCAATTGCGCCAGCTATTGCAGCAGGCGTATGCAGATTGGCGGGAAACGGCCGTTCCTAACAATGACCAAGCCCTTCTGCCCCTGTATGAAAATATGCCAGACGCCCTCAGCCTGGACGATCTGCAAAAACGGGTCACCTTTCCGCCCACGTTTTTATACGAGCCGGAGCTATTTTACGTGGAACACGGCTGCCAATACGAACCGGCCAACGCCTTCAAAAATTTTGAAGACCCCCGCCTCCCCGATGAGCCAGACTTTATCGAACTGCCCTCCGGTTCCCTGTTTGTGCGCTACTTTTTTAACAAGGTCGAGCACATTCATCCCTTCGCCGACAATATGAAACCCATATCGCGCTACGTTTTTTGGGTGCTGCGTCACGCGCCAAGTGAACTGTCCACCTTTCTTTGGCAACTCTTGCCAGAATATTTAGAAGCGCGGCGTAAGGTTAACAAGAAGGTGAAGGAACGAGCTGCTAAACCACCCATGCCGGAAACGGCCGATGATTTTCTTAAAGCTATTCACGATATTCAAATACACAGTCGGGAAGCTATTTCCGGCTCTACCGGGCAGACGATACTGCGTTTGGGCGGCAGCATTATTTTGGTTTTGCTGACAATTGCCCTGCTGTTTATTGCAGTGCGCGTAATTGCCCTGGGTATTTACTGGCCTGCTATCATTGCCGGGCTCCTGGCAGTTGTGTTTGGCTTCACAGCATCAAGCATGATCCGATCGTTGGATCAACTGCTGGAAGGTGATTATTTGTATGCGGCGTCGGGCCGCATTGCCCGGCTGCTCAACGGCGGCACCCATCCCGGCTACGGCAGCGTGCGCTACTTCATCTTTGGCCATGATCACTCCGCCGATGCCCGGCCCCTGTCGCCCACGGATAAGGATCGGCCCGCCTACCGCCAATGGTACGTCAACACCGGGGCCTGGGTGCCCGTCTTTAGCGAATCTGAACGGCTGCTTCGCCCCGATGAGCAGCTCTCCTTCTTGCGCCTGGTGCCTGGCCGCGTGCAGCACAGCGACGAAGCCAAAAATAAGGACATGCCGGAACTGCTGCAATGGTCGGCCCAGGCCAATGCCCCGCTGGAAGTGCGGCTGTTTGACGAATGATTTCTCGCAATAAGTTCGAAGTGCGATGCACTTTGCCCAGAGCAATGGCATCCCTGGCTCCCTTGAAAATAGCCTCGCGCAAAGTCGCAAAGACCGTTTTGCGCACTTGGCGGCTTAGCGTGAAATTTGCATTCGTGGTGTGCCGACGTTTATGAAGTCTCTTGTGAAAGTGCGTCGCATCTTTACGAGTTTCGGCGCACAAAGTCATCGACCAAACGCCGGGCGATGCTTAGACTGGAGGGAAGGTTGGGTAAGGTGTCGACGGTGAACCATTGGGCGTCATCCAGCTCTTCTTCTTCCAGGACGATGCTGCCGCCGGCGTATTCGGCCGTAAAAGCCACCATGAGCGAATTGGGGAAGGGCCACGGCTGGCTGCCAAAGTAGCGCACGTTTTTCAGGCGAATGGCCGTTTCTTCAAACACTTCGCGGTGCACGCATTGCTCTAACGTTTCGCCCGGTTCTACAAAGCCGGCCAACACGCTGTACCAGCCGCGCCGCCAACGGCCGTTCCGCGCCAGCAGCAAATGAGGCACGCCGTCAATCTCTCGATCCACCCGCACAATGATCGCCGGGGCGATGCGGGGATAGGTGGTGAGGTCGCAGTTGGGGCACTTTTTGGCCCGCTCGTGCTCCAAAATCTCGTTGGGCGTGGCGCAGCGGCTGCAAAATTGATTTGTGCGGTCCCAGTCGATGATTTGCACGGCCCGTCCCGCTAGCCACAAATGATCCGTAGACAGCCGGTTAAACAATTGGCGCAGTCCGGCAAACTGCATGTCGGGCGGTGGGGCGGTTTCTTCAGCCACCTCTGCCGCGAAACAGTGGGTTGGGGCCGTTTCCCCCTCAATCCAGCCCAAATAATGCTGCCGCAAAAATTGAAGGTCATGGGTGCTCTGGGGGAGGACGGCCGTTTCGCCTTCATCCAGCACCAGCAAATCACTGCCACGAAAGATGAACCAAAGGGCTGGGGCGCTGTTTTCAATTGCGGGCGTAACGGCGGGGGAGAATGATAAATTCATGATTGCTCCGTGAAATGTAACTGAGTCATTGCGTAATTGTCCGCAAATTATTCAATTAGTGTAAGGGTCTGGTGTATTTGTGGGAGACGGGGCCGGCGATGTCGGCCCAGGATAACCGCCAGGTGTAGCCGTAACGGATGGCGGGTTGGTTGGTGTGGGCGTGCCAGGGCCGCTGCCGGGTGTGCCGCTGGGCGTGGCCGTGCTGGTTGGGGTGCCGGGTGCGCCTGTCGGCGTGCCGGGACCGCTGGTAGGTGTGGCTAACGTGCCTGTGGCGGTACTGGTTGGCGTGGCTGTTGCTGTGGCGGTGACGGCCGTTCCGTCAAGCGTCGGCGTGCTGCTGGGCGTACCCACCACCACCGTACTTACAATCGTGACGCTGGGAATAGGCGTGCCGACCGCAGTCGGCGAGCCAAATGTTGTAGGCGTCACCGAGGGAAAGGGGGGCGGCGTGATGGAAAGGACGGCTACAGGCGTGCGCGTCCCGGCTACCAGCGGGTTGGGCTGCACAATTTGCTCCACTTCCAGGTACCACAGCCCGGTTGGCGGCTCCTTGCCGCAGCCGGCCGGGCCAGGATAGCGGCGCCAGATGCCCTGCAAGGTCATTGGCGTGCCCGGTGAAACGATGGGCAGGACGATGGCCTCAAAGCCGCGGGCGTTGAGCTGCAATCCTTCGGCCACCAGCCCCCACTGGATGCGCGGCCCGTTGAACAGTTCGCAATCTTCCGCCTCCAGCCGCAAAAAGCTGCCGCTGACCTGGATGCGCTTGTTGGTGTACTCGGCTGGATTGTCATTCAGGGCGTCAAAATCAACCAGCAACGGCTGGCCGTTGAGAGTGACGTCTAGGGGAACGGCCGTATCCTGCCACATCTTCAACGGCCGTGAACCACTCAACGCCACCACCAGCCAGATCAGCAGCAAAAGCACCAAACCAGCCACCAGCCACCACCAGCGGGGATTGGCTGTCATTGTTGTTTCTGTTTCTAAACTGGCTTGTTCACTCATAAAAAACCGGAATTTAAGATTATGATTTGCAATCGAAACAGCTCATTAGCTCTGAATTAATATGGCTTTAGTGCAATTTACTGGTGACTACCAATGCACCAATAAGTGCACCAAAAAACAGACCAATTAGTCCTCCGAAAGTTGCACCAACAAGTAATGCACTTGCATTGAATCCAAATAGTAAACCAGTAAAACAGGCACCTATAATTGCGCTGACACATAAACCAATTGCAGCTGTTTTAATCGCTTTCAGCAATGCAAACTTTAGATTAGGGGACTTGTTGGCAACGTTTGAATTATCCAGACTCAGGTGGCGTGATGAGTCAAATCGTCTGCCTAAACCTATCAATCCAAATGCAATCCAAACGATTATTATTCCATGGATGACAGGCTTATCATGCATCGTATTCCACCAAGCTATTCCAAAGCCGATGACGATCAGAAAAATGCTGCTTTGATTAAAAATAAAGTCCCAAAATGGCGAACTATTCCAAGTGAGAAAGGTTGCAATAGCTACCAAAACAGCGCCTAAATAGATGCTGAACTGACTAAAAAACATTATTGATTCAACAAATGGAAAAGTAAAATCGACCGAAAAGGCAAATAAGCTCCCAAGGAAGATAAGAAAACTGCTGATAAATAGAATCTTGCCAATTCGAGACAAGAGTTCTTTTTGACTGATTCTCTGCTGATTAGTAAATTTCCACATTTCAATTTTGTGTAACAGAAGGAGCAATTTGCGAAACTTCTGATGAAAATTTATCGTTGTCGCAGACGGTTTAAGGCTGCAATGCTGGGCAGCTTGGGCCAGCGGGTGCCGCGGTGGTGGACCCACCACTCGACAATGAGCACAATCACGGCGATGGCCAGCAGCCAGGGCCACAGTTCGCGCTGGCCCACGTCGCCTTCG
>CALBTC010000476.1 GCA_937967805.1 uncultured Anaerolineaceae bacterium | reverse complement strand
GGCAAGGCAACGGCCGTTGGCCTGGCGCAGCGTGGGGCCACGGTGGTGATGGTCTGCCGCAGCCGCGAGCGTGGTGAAGATGCCAGGGAAGAAATTATTGAGCGTGCCGGCAGCGACGACGTGCATTTGCTCATCGCCGATCTGGCCTCCCAGGACGAGGTTCGCCAACTGGCCGAGACGATTTTGGGCCAATTTCCTCGCGTGGATGTGTTGATCAATAATGCGGCCGTTATTCCTTTACAGCGCCAGGAATCACCGGATGGGTTGGAATTGCAGCTGGCGGTCAACCATCTTGCCCCATTTTTGCTCACCAATTTGCTGCTGGACCGGCTGAAAGAATCGGCTCCGGCGCGGGTTGTTAACGTTTCGTCACAAGTGCACCGGAGCGGCTCGATCAACTTTGACGATCTGCAAAGCGAGCGTCGCTATCATCATACTTCTGTTTATGCAATGACCAAATTGATGAATGTGCTGTTCGCCAAAGAGCTTGCCCGACGCCTGGAAGGCAGCGGCGTCACCGCCTACTCGCTGCATCCCGGCGTGCCGTCTACCAAGCTCAACGCCCATTACGCCGGCCGCGAGGGGGAAGGGCGGGCCAGCTTTGCCGACCTGATGCACGCGGCGCAAACCTCCATTTATCTGGCAACCTCGCCGGAGGTGGCGGATTTGAGCGGGGAATATTTTGCCAACAGCCAGGTGCAGGAAAGTACGGCCGTTGCCAACGATCCCGACACCGCCCAAAAACTGTGGCAAGTCAGCGCCCAATTGACCGGTCTGTAAATCAAAACCACAGATCACACAGATTACACAGATTTACTCCTTAAAAATCTGTGTAATCTGCGAAATCTGCGGATATTTTTTTTAGGAGAGCCTCGCGATGAAACGCACCATTTTTAACGACGAACACAACATGTTTCGTGACGCCGTGCGCCGCTTTGTGCAGAACGAAATTGTGCCCTATCATGAGCAGTGGGAACGCGACGGCATCGTCCCGCGCGAGCTGTGGCTGAAGGCGGGCGAGCTGGGCTTTTTGTGCATGGACGCGCCGGAAGCGTATGGTGGCCTGGAGATTGACGATTTTCGCTACAACGCCATCGTGGTGGAAGAGCTGACCCGCGCTGGAGCATCCGGGGTAGGCTTTGGCCTGCACAATGACGTGAACATGCCTTACTTCCTCAAATACACCACCGACGAGCAAAAGCAGCGCTGGCTGCCCAAGATGATCAGCGGCGAGATGATTACGGCCATCGCCATGAGCGAGCCCGGAGCGGGCAGTGACTTGCAAGGTGTGCGGACAACGGCCGTGCGCCACGGCGATCATTACCGGGTCAACGGCCAAAAAACGTTCATCACCAACGGCATCAACAGCGACGCCGTCATCACCGTCGTCAAAACCGATTCGGACAAAGGGCACGCGGGCATCAGCCTGCTGGTGATTGAGCGGGGTATGGCTGGGTTTGAACGCGGCCGTAACCTGGAAAAAATCGGCCTGAAGGCGCAAGATACGGCCGAACTGTTCTTCGACAATGTAAAAGTGCCGGTGGAAAACTTGATGGGCGAAGAAGGCAAAGGCTTTTACTATCTCATGAGCTCGCTGCCGCAGGAGAGGCTCTCGGTGGCGGTGATTGCCGTAGCCGCCTGCGAAGCCGCCCTGGAGATGACCATCGCCTACTGCCAGGAGCGCACCGCCTTTGGCCGACCCATCGGCAAATTCCAAAACTCCCGCTTCAAGCTGGCCGAAATGAAAACCGAGATCGAGATTGCTCGCGTCTTTGTCGATCGCTGCATCATGGAGCTGAATGCGGGCAACCTGACGGCCGAAGAAGCAGCCATGGCCAAATGGTGGACCACCGATTTGCAAGTGAGGGTAATGGATCAATGTTTGCAGCTGCACGGCGGTTACGGCTACATGCTGGAATACCCCATCGCCAAGTTTTACCTGGACGCTCGCGTGCAGCCGATTTATGCCGGTACCAATGAGGTGATGAAGGAGATAATCGGCCGTTCGCTGGGCTTCTAGCTTTCTCAACCGAATATGAATCTCCGTTCGAGGCCGTTCACATTTGAGAATGCTCACTCCTCTTGCTGCCCCTTTCTTTATAAGAGTATTGGAATGAAAAATGATATAATGGCCTCACTTTTCTCAAGTATTTGTAAGGAGCAAGTTTGATGACAACAAAAACAATCGATCTAAAAGAAACCGAAGCCCAAATTGCCGAATTATTGTCCCTGGTTTCTAAAGGTACCGAGATCATCTTTGCTGACGGCGATAAACCGTTTGCCAAATTAGTGCGCATTGACGAGCCGGAAAAAACACGAATACCTGGGTTGCATCAGGGGGCGATCTGGACCAGTGACGACTTTGATGAGCCGCTATCAACCGATTTTTGGGTGGGCGACGAATGAATTTATTGCTAGACACGCATACATTTATTTGGTGGGATAGTGAGCCAGATAAATTGTCAGAAAAAGTACTGAATTTGATCGTTTACTAGTTGCCCAAGCAAATGCTGAAAGTGCTGTGCTTCTGAGTCAAGATTCTCTTTTCGCGAAATACTCTGTTGAGCTGGTATGGTAGATGATTGCTGAATCACTAACGACGGAGCGGTTGATGTTACGGCCGTTACAATCCCACCATATCCCCAATTTGCACAAAATGTACAGTGATGTGCAGACGATGCGCTTCATGCCATCGCTGCCGCACGCTGATGTGCCCACCACCGAACGGGAATTGGCGCAAAACATGCGTCATCCCGATGCGCATCACTGGGTAGTTTGCCTCAAGGGCAGCGATATTGATGACCTGTGTGCGGCGTACAAAGCACAGGGTGTCGTCATTCGCAATGAGCCGGAGAGTTACCCTTGGGGATTGCGCGAATTTACGATTGAAGACAACAACGGCCATCTGCTGCGCTTCGGCACACACGTTTGAGCCTCATCCGGCAGGTTTGGTACAATCGGAAGCCGAACTTTAAGCGAGTTGGTTCAAACTGGGAATGGGTCGTGGGATACGGCCGTTTTCAAATCCATCAATCGCTCTGCTGAAAAAACCGCAGATTTCGCAGATTAACGCAGATTTTATTTATCAAGTTTCTCTGCGCCTCCGCGCCTCTGCGTTGGCTTTTTCTGTAGACACATCATTTAACAAGGACAAAATAGATATGAAAGGCATCATCCTGTCGGGTGGGATGGGCACGCGCCTGTACCCGCTCACCGTTTCACTCTCCAAGCAAATTCTCCCTCTCTTCAACAAACCGATGATCTATTATCCGCTCTCGGTCTTCATGCTGGCCGATATTCGGGATATTCTTATCATTTCCACGCCGCAGCACATTGATTTATACCAGGAGCTGTTTGGCGACGGCTCGCGCCTGGGCCTGAATATTGAATACGCCGTCCAGCCGGAACCGCGGGGCATCGCCCAGGCGTTTGTCATCGGCGAGGAGTTTATCAACGGTGAACCGTGTGCCCTCATTTTGGGCGACAACTTCCTTTACGGCCCCGGCCTTTCCGGCATCTTGCAAAACGCAGGCAGGCTTACCAACGGCGGCCTGGTTTTTGCCTACTACGTGCGCGACCCGGAACGGTACGGCGTGGTTGAATTTGACAAGGATTACAAGGCGATCAGCATCGAAGAAAAACCGGCCGAGCCAAAATCCAATTATGCCGTGACGGGACTTTACTTTTACGACAACAAGGTGGTGGAAATTGCCAAGAGCCTCAAACCATCGGCGCGTCACGAATACGAAATTACCGACGTGAACAATGAATATCTGCGGCGCGGCAAGCTGAACGTGCAGGTGCTGGGGCGCGGCTACGCCTGGATGGACACGGGCACGCACGACAGCCTGCTGGAAGCCAGCAATTACGTGCAAACCATCGAACACCGGCAGGGATTGAAGATTGGCTGTGTCGAGGAAATCGCGTATCGCAAAGGGTATATTGGGGCGCAGGAGCTGTTGGACATTGCTTCCGTCTCCAAAGACAATGAATATTGCGTTTACCTGCGCTGGCTGGCGCAGCGTCCGCGGGAAGCGAAAAACCTATGAGCGAGATCACGATCCGGCAAATGCAAAAGACGGTGGACGAGTGGGTGCGGACGATTGGCGTGCGCTACTATTCGGAGTTGACGAATACGGCCGTTCTCATGGAAGAAGTTGGCGAAGTAGCCCGCATCATGGCCCGGCAGTACGGCGACCAAAGCTTCAAAAAGAGCGATGAAACGGTCAACCTGGCCGACGAACTGGCGGACGTGCTGTTTGTGCTGACCTGCATTGCCAACCAGACCGGCGTGGATTTAACGGCCGCTTTCCACCAAAACATGGCCAAAAAAACCACCCGCGACAAAGATCGCCACGCCAACAATCCTAAACTGCAATCATAGCAGAGCTTTTTCATCAAAGATTTCGCAGATTGAGCAGATTTGATTAGCTTTTGGCCATTTTGTTTTTAGCCTTTGACTAAAAGTAAATTTTAGCGACTCATAGATTTTGTCTTATGCTTTCATGACAACAACGAATTGGAGTAAACAATGAATTTTTTGCGATTGGCTTTCATTCGTTTGTTCCTAAAATTCGTTGTAGTCATCCTCCAAAAAAACCGTATGCTATTTGATGATTTTATCGCGAATTCCAAAAGTGTATTTGCTTCTTTCCCAAACGAACGAGTGTGGCTTCAAGGTGGCTTTTTGCCAAACCGCCAACTGCAAAAGCCGGAAGCCGGCTATTGTGTTGTGATGCGATTCGATGAGAAAACGACTGAATTAATCGTAGCATTTATGGAAAAAGTCCGAGCAATCTTGCCATCCATTGTTGAATACACGCCAAAGAATTTCCATACAACCATTGGTGTATATGGTAAAGAAGAAACGAAGGAATTTGTGCCTGATTCTGAACTGCTTGGCTATCTCGCAGAATCAGTTGAAGAAGGATTAAAGGGATATTCAGGAAATCCTTGGGTAGAATTTGAGCGTTGGCTGTTTAACCATGAAGCTATCCTGGTATCTGGTTATCCTAACAAAGACCTCTGGCATCTGTTCCAAAATATTGAAACTGCTTGCAAAAAGAATGGATTTCCTTTGGAAATGGGACGCATAATTCATGTTACAACAGCGCGTTTTATCAGCAGTGTGACTCGTCAACTGTTTGAGCAGTTTTTGCAAATTATGGAATCTGCTCCGGCAATAGAACCTACCAAACCAAAGGCAATAGACCTGGCTTCATGGCGTTGTGATGGATTGACATTTAATCTTGTGACCCATAAACGTTATGCCTTGTAATCGATCTCGGAGCAATTCTAAACCGCTGAAAAGCAGGTAAATCTTTTTAATCTGCGAAATCTTTGATAAAGAGGCAAAAATGATTGACTTAGAAAAAGTGCTGGGGCACGAATACAAACCGGCCGACTATGCCTACACCGAGCGAGATGTGAGCCTCTACGCCCTGTCGGTGGGGGCGGCGGCCGATCCGGTGGACCCTGAAGAGCTGAAGTTTGTCTACGAGCTGAGCCGTGACTTTACGCCGCTGCCGACGATGGCCGTCGTGTTTCCTTTTGTGCTGTTCTGGCAAATTACGCAGGTGCCAGGGCTGGAATTTAACCCGATGATGCTGCTGCACGGCGAGCAATATCTGGAACTGAAACGGCCGCTTCCCACCGCCGCCACCATGCACAATACGGCGAAGATTACGGCCGTTTACGACAAAGGTAAAGGGGCCGTTGTTCTGACCGAAACCATTAGCAGCGACAGCCAGGGGAACGAAATTGCCGTCAACCAGTCATCACTTTTCATTCGCGGCCTTGGCGGCTTTGGCGGCGAGCGTGGTCCCTCTACCGGCGCGCAAAACCTGCCGCCTAACCGCCCGCCGGACGCCGTGCACCGCCAGCAAACCCGGCCAGACCAGGCGCTGCTTTACCGTCTCAGCTCCGGCGACGGCAACCTGCTGCACGCCGATCCGCAGATGGCGGCCCTGGGTGGCTTCCGCCAGCCCATTTTGCATGGGCTTTGTACCTTCGGCTTTGCCGGGCGCGCCGTGCTCAAGCACTTCGCTAACAACGATCCGGCCCGCTTCAAGAGCATCAAGGTGCGCTTTAGCAAGCACGTCTTCCCCGGCGAAACCATCGTCACCGAGATGTGGCGCGAAACGGATACGCGCATACTCTTCCAGAGCAAGGTGGCCGAGCGGGATGAAGTTGTTTTGTCGAATGCGGCCGTAGAACTCAATCCGTAGGTCAAGTTTGTTGTTCTATAAGAAAATAATCGGGTAATGGTAGGGGCGGGTCGCCCAGTTGGGCAGGCACAAGGCCCGCCCCTATTACACAAGAAGAGGAAAAATGGCAAAGAAAAGAAAAACCAGAGCGCAAAAAAAGAAAACAAAAACCAAGCAGCTGCCCGTCTCTGATTTGATTAACAGAAAGTTGCTCTTGCGAGAGGCTGTGAATTGGACATTGCACGAATGTCTGATTTCCAAAGAGTGGCGCGATACCAGGCAGCTTGCTCAGGTGATGGTTGCACGTCGTTCTCCAAATGGGTACATCGTTGTGGCAGGCTTTATATTGGATTTGGGCTGTTTGGGCATAAAAGATGCCCTTACAATTGGTTTTGCCACTGAATCAAGATACCGTGATGAATATAAAAGCCATTTGCTTGGCACTCAGGAAATGATTCCTTGCGATCTTGATTTAGCCGCCAAAGTCATTGATGAAGCCCAAAAATATGCGGCCAGCATCGGTTTTAAACCGCATCGTGATAGCAAAGACGCCCTCAAACTCTTAGGTGACGCCAATCCGCAAAACTGTTCTGAACCGGTACCAGTGGGTGGCGAAGATGGCAAACCGTTCTATTTTGCTGGCCCCTACGATGATACTGACCGAATTTTGCGTATTCTAGATCGAACAGTGGGCCAGGGGAATTACGATTATGTTGTGTTCCTGGATGAGCCTCCTTTCGGAGATTTGGGAGATTTTGAAGATGAAGAATTCTAACCGGGGCGGTTAGTTTTCTGGAGTAGGCTAATGAGCAAATTCAATCTCAAAACGATGAACATCACCCGGTTGGTCGGCGTTATTTTCTTATTTCTGGCGCTGGTGTTTGGCGTTTCCGGCTTCCTGAACCAGCATCCTGGCCGCATTACGTTTAGTGACGTGGTCGAAGATTTCTATGCCAACATCAGCTCGGAGCTGTTCAGCATTGCCACGACGGTGCTGCTCATCGACTACCTCAACGAGCGGCGCGAGAACCAGCGGCGCAAGGAACTGCTCATTCGTGAGTTGGGCAGCACCAGCAACGCCATTGCCTTGCGCGCCGTGGCCGAGCTAAAGGCCGAGGGCTGGCTAAGTGACGGCTCGCTGCACGGCGCAAACCTGGTGGAGGCCAATCTGAGCAACGCGGTGCTGAACGGCGCTTCCTTTGTCGGGGCTCACTTCGAGCGGGCCCAGCTTAACCACGCCGATTTTCGCCAGGCAGATTTGACCGGGGTCACGTTTGAAGGGGCCAAAATGGAGGAGACCGACCTGCGCGGCGCCAGGCTGACCGATGCCGAGTTTGCCCGTGCCGATCTGACCGGCGTCAAGTTAACCGGCCAGGATTTGCGCCACGTCAATTTGTTTGGCGCCGAAATTAACAGCGCCAATCTCGATGAAGTGAACCTGACCGAAGCCAAAATCAACGGCCTGGATTTACGCGGCTCCAGCCTGCGCAAAGCCCAAATGCGCAAGGCCAAGCTTCATTTTGTGAATCTCAAAGGGGGCACGCTCAGCGAAGCCAATCTGGAAAAAGCCAATCTAAACGGGGCCAATCTGTCCGGGGCCTACCTCAACTGGACCAACCTGCGCGGCGCCTACCTGTTCAACGCCGATCTCACCGGCGCCGACCTAAGCGGGGCAGACTTGACTGGCG
>CALBTC010000475.1 GCA_937967805.1 uncultured Anaerolineaceae bacterium | reverse complement strand
AAAGCCTGCGCGGCTCTGCCCCCGACGCGGCGCTCTACTGGATGGCCAAAATGGTATACGCCGGCGAAGACCCCCGCTTCATCTTCCGCCGCATGACGATTTTTGCCGGGGAAGACGTGGGCCTGGCCGATCCACAGGCGATCAACGTGGTGACGAGCTGCTGGGAAGCGTTCGAGCGCATCGGCATGCCCGAGGGCCGCTTCCCCCTGGCCCAGGCCTGCATCTACCTGGCCACCGCGCCCAAATCCAACTCCGCCTTTGCCTTCTTCGATGCCCTCAGCAGTGTGGAAAAAGAGCAAGAAGCCGACGTGCCCAACCACCTGAAGGACGGCAATCGGGACAAAGAAGGGTTTGGCCACGGTCAGGGCTACTTGTATCCACATGCTTACCGCGATCATTGGGTAGCCCAGCAATATTTGCCCGACGCGCTGCAAGGCAAAATGTTCTACGAGCCGAGCGACCAGGGGTACGAGCGGCAAATTCGGGACGAGGTGGCACGTAAGCGCGAGGCACAGTTGGCCGCGATGCTGGAAGCTGGCGATCAGAGATTGGCGATTGGAGAAATTTACACGACCAGTCCCAAGAATAAGGGGAAAGAGGCGTGGCTGCAGCGGACAATTTCGCAGGTGGGGCAGACGTTGGCGCAGCAGCGGGAGCGGCTGTTTGAGCTGGCAGCCATCCAACGGCACCATCTGGTGCTGGATGTGAACGCAGGCAGCGGGCTGCTCACTTGGGAAGCGGTGCGCCGCGCCCCTGAGGGCGGCGTTTACGCCCTGGCCACCGCCACCACCGACGGCGAAGCCCTACGCCAACAAGCTGAGCGACTGCCTGAACTAGAACGGCCGTTCATCCTCATCGGCGATCTGACAGAACTAGACACTCTGCTCGCCCTCCGCGGCGAAGACGACCTGATGTTTGACCGCATTTTGGGGCGAAATGTAATTACCCAATTACCCAATTACGCAATTACCGAGTTATTTACCCCGCTTAAGGAGAGGTTGGCAGAAGACGGCCGTTTCTGCCTCGTGCAAACCATCCCCAAACATGGCCAACGGCTGTATCAACTGATCGATTGGTCCGGCGAAACCAAGGCGCTGGCGCAAAAAGTCGCCCAGGCTGAAGAAGCGATCTACGCTGACAAAAAGGACCCGCTGGTGAACTGGGACGAATCGGATGTGCAAGCAGGGTTAGAAGCCGCAGGCTTCACTAGCGTCGCGCTGCAATTGGACCGCGAAAAAGGCCAGCGGCGAATAACCAGCGGGCATTTGGAACGTTGGTTTGGTGGAGAGGGGGATGGCTCGTACGGCCGTCGCCTACTTGAAGCTGGCTTGAGTGAAAAAGAGATCGAAAAAGTACGCACCCTGTACAAGCGGCAGTTGGAGGAACAGGTTGTGGGGTGGGAAACGGCCGTGGCCTACATCATCGCCACCTGACCGTATTTGTTTTGAGTGGCATGAAGGTGATGCTTACCAGGTGGAATTGTTGATTATCATTGAGGTATAAAGATGAGCGACGAAACGTTGTTAACCCCAATTCACCCCGGTGAAATATTGCTTGAAGAATTTCTGGAGCCAATGGAGATTAGCCAGTATCGGCTGGCCAAAGACATAGGCGTTCCGCCGCGACGGATCAACGAAATTGTGCAGGGGAAACGAGCGATTTCCGTGGATACCGCATTGCGGCTTTCCCGCTACTTCGGCCTTTCAGAACGTTTCTGGCTCAATCTACAAACCCGATACGATGTTGAGGTCGAAAAAGATAAACTAAAAGGCCGTTTAGAACAAGAAGTAAAAGTTTTGGACATAGCCTAGTCACCTCTTTTGTCATTCCGAGTGAATGAACTAGGCAAGAGCAGCGTGTGTGCCAAAGTCAACATTCCAATTTGAGGGAAGCTGGCGCGGCTGCCAATCATCGGGCGGCTGCCAGCTTTCCCAGCCTTGATCAAATGGGGCAGCCTTCTGTTGTAAACGATGAATAAATTCTTCACCGGCGGCGCGCACGGCCGTTTGATGCCGCAACGAATCAACCCCCAGTTCCAAACGCCGGGCAAACTCCGCTTCATCCTTCCAGCGCCATGTTCCATTTGGGCCGGCTACCACATCAAGACCATAGTCGCGGGTGTCGATCCCCAATGGCGTACGGATGAATGGTGCTTCAAGGTTGCCATACCAGGCAGACAGCTGGCTGCTCTCGGCAAAAAACAGCCAGACCGAAAATGCTTTGCCCGGTAAATACAGACGGACGGTATTGGTGTGCCAGGTTCGTTCCTGGTGTTGGCGCTGGCTTGAGGGTTTTGCGGTGGCAACGGCCGTATCCCGCTCCGCCTCAGGCACCACCCAGTTATCCATAAACCTGGTTCCCGCCGGCACATAAGTGGCCAGCAAATCATCATCCTGAATGACAATGGCTGGAATGGCCATGGCTACGCTGCCATCCGATCGCGCAATGTAACGAATAACGATGGTATCACCTGAGTTCCATCGATTCATGCTTCAGCTTTTGATGTAACGCAGTGCAGTTTGCGGGTTGCTCAGGTATTCGACACCATTTTCAGTGACCAGCACATCTTCTTCCAGGCTCATGATGCCTCGGTCTGGGACGGTGACGTGCAGTTCCAGGGTGAAGATGTTGCCCACCTCCACCGGAAGTTCGCAAATGCCGGCGTACCGCTCCCAGCGCGGTCCCAAAACGGTAGCGCCATCATGAGCCACGCGGCCGAGCAAGTGGCCGAAAGCGTGCATGTATTCCGGGTAGCCGTTGTCCACAATGAAGTCGCGGGCGGCTTCGTCTACCTGCCAGCCGGGGGTGCCCGGCGTCAGGCGCGACTCGCCGGCTTTGATGGCTCCATACACCACGTCGAAGGCGCGCTGTACCTCTGGCGGCGCTTCCGTTTCGCCGTCGTCCAGCACGTACCACATGCGCTGGATGTCGGAACAGTAATCGTTTTGCTTGATGCCCAAATCGAGGTGCAGCGTGTGCCCTTTTTGCAGCACCACATCCCCCGCAGCGGCGTGCCCCACGGCCGAATCCGGGCCACAGGTCACAATCGGATTAAACGGCTTAGGCCAGGCGTAATCCAAACCCATTTCGTCGATACGGCCGCGGACAAATTCGGCAATCTGGCACTGGGTCATGCCCGGTCTGGCAAACTTTTCCACCTCGTCAAAAAGCGCTTCCGTGGTGGCGATGGCCTGCCGTACCCGCGCCACTTCCGCCGGGCTTTTTCGGCCGCGCAGGGCGGCAATGATTTTCTCGGCAGAGATGAGCCGGTCGGCAAAGGGCGTATCCACCAGGATGTTTTGCAGGCTGCGGTACATGCCGTGGCTCAGGCCATCAGCGGCCACGTCGTTTTCTGAGTAGTTGATGGCGATGGTGCGCGACGCTTTTTCAGCCAGGACGGCACGCAGGTGTTCGCCGATGCCCTGGTCGTAGCCGATGATTTGCGGGTAGACGCCCAGCTGCTCCACATTTTCGCGGTCAAAACGGCCGATAATGGCCGCATGCGCCCCATCACGGCACAGCATAAAGGCCGACTGCCAGGTGACGTCCACATCGGCAATCAGCTCCAGCGCCGGATCGGGTGACAAGGTGGTTTCCCTTACAAAGGTGAGCCAAAGATCGACGTCAAACTCGTTGAGAATTTGCGTGGCTTGGAAGACCTTTTCCTGAATAAGCTGTTTATTATCCATCATGGATTAATGCAATATGTTGCCCTTTAATTGTTTTTCCTTACAAGCGCTTCAATTTTTGGAATTAAGTTAGGGATGGAAGTTTGGTTGCCTCGCCCAAGATTTCAAACTGTCTGATGACGGCCGATTGTGTTTTTAGATCGTCATCAAAAGCATCTCGATCCATATCAGCGACAAATGATTGAATGAGTCGGCATGCTGTTAAAATATCGAGCAGGTAACTCTCATCACGAGGCTGCATACACCACCCTGGCTGAGCTAATAATTTCATGGCGGCGAAGATGATTCTGGCTCCGCTCAATGCCTTTTCGACTCACCAAATCCACATCCCGTCCAAAAAGTTTCTTCAACTCATCCTGCATATCGACATGATCAAACAAGGTCCACCTGGCCTCTGGTTTGAATGTCACCAAAACGTCGATGTCGCTGTTCTGATGAAAACCACCTCGCACGGCCGAACCAAACAGGGCAAATTCTTCTATCAACCATTTCTCACAAAAAGCAACAATTTCGGATTGGGAGACATCTATTTGTAATTCGTTCATCTCTACTACCTTTTATTCTTCGCCGATAATGGCATCGTAGACGGCTTGCAGCTCTTCGTCGGAGTAGTAGTGGATGATGACGCGTCCTTTGCCCTTGCCGCTGGTTTCAATGTTGACCTTGGTGCCCAGCGACTCCTGGAATTGGCTTTGCAGCGCTTCCAGCTCCACCGGCAGACCGGGGCGCGGCCGGGAGCGCGGCTTTTTGGCCGACAGCAGGGTCGTGACGCGGGCTTCTACCTGGCGCACGCTGAGGTTGAACTTGATGATGTCGTTCATCACGTTGGTTTGCATGGTGGCGTTGGGCAAGGGCAGCAGTGCTCGTCCATGGGCGCCGCTGATACGGCCGTCGGCCACCGCTTGCTGTATATTTTCCGGCAGCTCCAGCAGGCGAATCAGGTTGGTGATGGTCGAGCGGCCCTTGCCCATGCGCTGGGCAATCTGCTCGTGGGTAAAGCCAAAATCCTCGCTGAGCTGCTGGTAAGCATACGCTTCTTCCAGCGGATTGAGATCGGCGCGCTGGATGTTTTCGATGATCGCCAGCTCCAGCATTTCTTGCGCTGTGGCTTCTTTCACCACCACGGGCACCTCGTCCAGGCCGGCCAGCCGGCAGGCGCGCCAGCGGCGTTCCCCGGCGATGAGCGTGTAGCCGCCCTCCACCTGGGTGACGATGAGGGGCTGGATGAGGCCATGCTCCTTGATCGAGTCGGCCAGTTCTTGCAGCTTTTGCTCGTCCATGCTGCTGCGCGGCTGGTGGGGATTGGGGGATACGGCCGTTACCGGCACCATCTTCACCCCGCCCTCTTCGGCCGAAGCAGGGTGATCGCTGGGGATGAGTGCCCCCAGCCCGCGGCCAAGTCCACGTTTTTTACTCATGCCGCCACCCCCTGCGCCGTCGATTTAGCGGTCATGTCCCCCTTCACCAGTTCGGCAGCCAGCACTTTGTAGGCCACCGCGCCGGGGGAGTTGGGCGCGTACAGGTTGATCGGCTGGCCGAAGCTGGGGGCTTCGCTCAGGCGCACGTTGCGCGGCACGATGGTGCGGAACACCCGGCCGGGAAAATATTTACGCACCTCTTCCACCACCTGGCGGCTGAGGTTGGTGCGGCTGTCATACATCGTCATGATCAGGCCGCGAATGGCCAGGTTGGGATTGAGGTATTTTTGCACCAGCTCGATGGTCTGGTTGAGCTGGGTCAATCCTTCCAGCGCCAAATATTCACACTGCACGGGGATGATGATGCCGTCTTTGGCGGCGGTGAGGGCATTGACGGTGAGCAGGCTCAGGCTGGGTGGACAGTCGATGAGGATGTAGTCGTAACGGCCGTCTACCGCAGCCAACGCATTGCGCAAACGGTATTCACGGCCGATGGCGTTTACCAGCTCGACCTCGGCCCCGGCCAGGGCGGGATGGGAAGGCAGGATGTCCAGCTTGTACTCTTTGTGATGCAGCAGGATGTCATCGAGTGCGGCCGTTTCCAGCAGCAGTTCGTATGTGGACAGTTCCATCTCATACTTCTCGTAGCCCAGGCCGGAGGTGGCGTTGGCCTGCGGATCCATATCCACCATCAGCACGCGCCGTCCGCTGGAAGCCAGGAAGGCGCACAGGTTGATCACGCTGGTGGTTTTGCCCACCCCCCCTTTTTGATTGGCAATGGCGTAGATTTTTGTCGTCATGAGTACCTTGTAGAAATAGGACACAGATTTTCACAGATAAACACAGATTTTTTCTTTATCTGCGAAAATCTGTGTTTATCTGTGTCCGAAATTCTTTTTTTAATCTGCGTAATCTTTGATTAAAACTATCGATCTCGTACGCATGTTAAACAGGTGAGTAATTTTTATGCTCCTGAACTGCTTGCCGAATCAAGTTGATTTTGGCATTTAGCCCGACTTGCGTGACGGATTGGGCGGCGATTTGGTTGGCAAATTCGGCGGCTTGCCAGGGATTACGGCCGTTCGCCGCGTACCGTGTCAAAAAAGCCGCAGCAAAAATATCGCCCGCGCCGGTGGGCTCTGCCTGCTCCACGCTGGGGGCCGGAATCTGGCGCATCTCGCCACCGGTAAAAACGGTGCAGCCGCGGGCGTTTTCCGTCATAATGAGCAGCTTGGAAAGCCGCCGGTAGCGGGGCAGCATTGCCTCGTCGAGCAAATCTTCCTCGCTCAGGATGACCACATCGGCCAATGGCAGAAATTGTTCTGCTTCAGGCCAGTCGCGGGCATAAACACGGCCGTCTTCCGTCCAGCGGCGCAGCCAGCCCTGCGGCGTCAGCCCGATGATGCTGTTACGGAATTGATGCATGAGCGCCGGATCGACTTCGTTAGCCACCGGGCCAAGATGCACAACTTTCGGATTCGCCCAATCGCCCGGCAGATGCTCGGGCAGGATCGGATCAGCCACGGTATAGAGCATTTGGGTACGGCCGTCTTCCTTGTAAATATTCTCAAACGTGCTGGTGTGGGCTGAGGGGATGACCTCGACTGTGAGATCGGCCAGTTCTAAAAGTCCTTCATACTCCGACTGGCAGCTGGTGAGAACGGCCGTTGCACAACCCAGCGCCTGCGCCACCCGCCCGGAATAGGAAACCGTGCCGCCCACCAGATTGCCTGCCGGCGTTACGTCCCGCGTAATATGCCCAATCACCAGATAATCGATCTTTTTCACAGGCGTGATTCTAACATAGCGCACTGCTACATGCGAGATTCGCTGGCTGGCATCTGTTCACGCAAAGGCGCTAAGACGCAAAGATTTTTTCTTAGCGCCTTTGCGTGAAATCATAGATGTGCCCGTTCACCACAAGCCATTGGTGGACGCACTTTGTGTGTGCACTTTGTGCGCAGACGGCCGTATCGTATAATTACCCACTTCCACTAAACCAACTGATCTGTGTAAAAGCCAAAAGGAGTCTTCAACTGAAACAGGCTCACAATTGGCTTTTACCAGGCAAACCACAGAGAAATCGCGTTTCGGTTTTCAAAACAGTTTTTGTGGTTTGCACGGAGAGGCAGATGCGCGTAAAGGTCATTTTAAATCCAATGGCAGATCAAGGACGGGGCGCGGCGCAAGCGGCCGTTATCCAACAAGCAGCCCAGCCATTTGGCGGCGTCGATCTGGTGCTGACCGAATCCCCTGGCCATGCGCGGGAGCTGGCCCGGCAGGCGGCCGACGACGGCTACGAGATGGTCGTCGGGGCCGGCGGCGACGGCACGATTAGTGACGTGGTCAACGGGCTGGTGCGCGGCAGCAAGGCCGTGACCAAGCTGGGCATCATTCCCATCGGTTCGGGCAACGATCTGGCCTGGAGCTTGAAGATACCGACGAAGATTGAAACGGCCGTGCAAAAACTGTTCACCGGCACGCCCCAAACCATCGATCTGGCTCGCATTGAAGATGACCAGGGGCGCTTTCGCATCGTGGACAACAACATCGGCATCGGCTTTGACGCCGTGGTGGTGATTGAAACCCAGGCCATTACCCGCGTGCACGGCTTTTTGATGTACCTGTGGGCCACGCTGCGCACCATCATGGCTTATTCGCAGTTACCCCACGTAACCGCCCATTTTGACGACGAACTGGTGGAACAGGAAATTACCTTCATTGCTTTTGGTGTGGGACCACGCGGCGGCGGCGGCTTTTTGCTCACGCCAGATGCCAAACAGGCCGACG
>CALBTC010000474.1 GCA_937967805.1 uncultured Anaerolineaceae bacterium | reverse complement strand
TTCGTGAAGGTGGCCTCACCGTTGGCTCTGGCGTGATTACTAAAATCCTGAATTAACAATTTACTGTATAATTGGGGTGTGGTAAGCTATACATGCCCCATTTAGCTCTTAGGGGGTTAGCTCAATTGGCAGAGCGACGGTCTCCAAAACCGTAGGCTGCGGGTTCGATTCCTGCACCCCCTGCTATTCATTAAAAACCTCCAGAGGCCCTCGTTGGTCTCTGGAGGTAGTTTTGTAAACAGCAGCAGTCAAGCTGACTTCTGAATGGAAGGAAAAACAACGGTGACAGAAAAAACAGCCAATCAACCAAATCCAATTGCTCGTTACTGGAAGGAAACTCGTGGCGAGCTGCGTAAGGTGACCTGGCCAACCCGAGAAGAATCACAACGTCTCACCGCTATTGTGATTGGTGTAACGATTGCATTTGCCCTATTCTTATGGTTATTTGATTTGCTTTTCTCAAATCTAATTCAGTTGCTCATTGAGCAACTTATTGGGTTAGGGTAACTGTGAAGTATTGCTGATATTAGCAAGCGAGATTCAAAATGAGTAATGAAATTGAAGATAAAGAAGAAATAGAAGAAACAACCGCTGAAGATTCTTCTTTGTCAAAAGGTAGTGAAACAAGCAGCCTGATTCCAGATGACGGCCGTGCCTGGTACGTCGTCCACTGCTACTCGGGCTACGAAAACAAAGTGCGCCACAGCATTGAACAGCGTATCGAAACAATGGGCATGCAAGGCAAAATCTTTGACGTCGTCATCCCTACCGAAGAAGAGATTGAAATTAAAGACGGAAAACGCCGCACAGTAGAGCGCCGCGTTTTCCCCGGCTATATTCTGGTGCAAATGCTGCTAGATGAAGATTCCTGGTACGTGGTACGCAACACGCCAGGCGTAACCGGTTTTGTGGGCATGGGCAACGAACCTACCCCATTACGCCCTGAAGAAGTATCTAAAATTATGAACCGTATGGAAGCTGAAGCACCCAAGGTGAAATTTGACTTCCAGATTGGGGAGAAAGTACGTATTGGTACCGGTCCCTTTGCCGACTTTATTGGGTCTGTTGCCGAAATCGATGCCGACCGGGCCAAAGTTCGAGTGATGGTCTCTTTCTTTGGCCGCGAAACACCGGTCGAGCTAGATTTCTTGCACGTCGAAAAAGTATAAATCGTTTATTCACGAAGGCGAGCTTGCGTGTAACATTGGCAAATGCTGCCTTCGTATTTTTTTGTTTTTTTTGATTTTTGGAGGAGCCTGAGTACAGGCGTTTGGACTCCACGGAGGTAATATGGCTAAAAAGGTCAAAGCAGTTGTAAAGATACAAATACAGGGTGGTAAAGCTAATCCGGCACCGCCTGTTGGTACTGCCTTAGGTCCGCATGGCATTAACTTAATGCAGTTTTGCAAAGAGTACAATGCCAAGACCTCTGGCCAGGTTGGGCAGGTCATCCCTGTTGAGGTAACTGTTTTTCAAGATGGCAGCTTTAACTTCATTCTAAAAACGCCGCCGGCAACGGATCTACTGAAGAAGGCAGCCGGTATTAAAGGTGGCTCTTCTGTGCCCAACCGCGACAAAGTTGGTTCGGTCACTAGGGATCAGCTGCGTGAAATTGCTGAAGTGAAAATGAAGGACTTGAATGCCCGTGACATGGATGCAGCTATCAAAATTATTGCCGGTACTGCACGCAGCATGGGTATTACGGTATCTGATTAAACTATCGTGGGAGAACTCACACGAGTTCGTTAAAACCACAAGGAGTCATTATGCCAAAACGAGGACGTAAATATTTGGAAGCAGCAGCTAAAGTTGACCGGGATAAACTGTATTCTCGCTCCGAAGCTGTGAAATTGATCAAGGAAACGGCTTACACTAAGTTCGATCCTACAGTAGAAGTACATATGCGTTTGGGTGTCGATCCGCGTCATGCCGACCAGCAGGTACGTGAAGTGCTGAACCTGCCTCATGGTTTAGGTAAAACGGTTCGTGTACTTGTATTCGCCGAAGGTGAAGATGCTCGCCTGGCTGAAGAAGCCGGTGCCGACTACATTGCTGATGACGAGCTGATCAAGAAAATTCAAGATGGTTGGACCGACTTTGATGTGGCTATTGC
Organism: uncultured Anaerolineaceae bacterium; assembly: GCA_937967805.1. The sequence continues at coordinate 2,377 of CALBTC010000474.1, read as the reverse complement.
CGTGCCCAGCATGATGGGTAAAGTCGGGCGGTTAGGCCGTGTTTTGGGTCCGCGTGGATTAATGCCAAACCCCCGTGCGGGAACAGTGGCCCCCGGCGAAGACTTGCCTCGCTTGATTGAGGAATCAAAGGCAGGTCGCGTGGAGTTCCGTGTTGATAGAACGGCCAATATTCATGCCCCCATTGGCAAAGCCAGCTTTACAGAAGACCAGCTCATGGACAACCTGAATCATCTGCTGGACACTGTAAAGCGTGCCCGTCCCGCAGCTGTAAAAGGTACCTATGTTCATCGCATTGTGATGGCCAATACAATGGGTCCTGGTATTCGCCTTGACACAAGCGAAGCTTTGTCGTAAAAATGGCGGTTGATTAATAAAACAAAACTGCTCTACTCTACCATAGACAGTTGGCTACGAGTCAATCGTATTAAAATTCGCCAGCCGAGGTGGGGATGTGCAAGCTTCTACAAATAAGAATTGTATTTGAGGCATTTTTAGCCTTTTATACATTTTTGCTTTAGAACGTCTGCCCAAATCCTCATGCTCACTGGCATGAGGATTTTTTATTTCACTGAAAGGAGGTGAATAAATTTGGCAATTACAAAAGAACGCAAAGTAGAACTGCTGGCCCAATACGATGAGTTAATTCAGAACAGCCGCGCTATCTTTTTAGCAGAATACACCGGCATGAATGTTAAGCAAATGAATGCCTTGCGTGACAAAATATATGAGGCCAACGGCACGTTCCATGTCACCAAAAACACGCTGTTCAAACTGGCGCTAGAAAAGGCAGAAATTGAGTTACCAGATGATTTTTTGGTGGGCCAGTTGGCAACAGGTTTTGCCCTGGAAGAGGCGCCATCCTTAGCCAAAGCGTTAGTAGATTATGCCAAGGATGATGACAAAGTAACTTTGCGCGGCGGCTTCTTGGGAACTGAGTTCCTGACCGTTGAGCAAGTTGAAGCATTAGCCAAACTACCCAGCCTGGAACAAGTACGGGCACAAATCGCTGGGCTTATTAGTGCCCCGGCGCGCAACGTGGCCTCTGTTTTGGCCAGTGGTGTACGGCAAGTCGTTAATGTTGTGGATGCATACGCAAAAAGCGAAGAAGGTACGGCCGAAGCAGCCTAATGCTTCACTGTACAAATAATTAATCAAAAATATAAAATTTTCGGAGGATATTTAAAGTGGCCGATTTAGAAAAAATTGTAGATGATCTGAGCAGCTTAACCTTGTTGGAAGCTGCTGAATTAACCAAGATGTTAGAAGAGAAATGGGGTGTTAGCGCCGCTGCACCGATGGCCATGGCTGCGATGCCGGGCATGATGGCTGGCGCTGCTGAAGCTGAAGCTGTTGAAGAGAAAGACGAATTTGACGTGGTCCTGAAAGAGGTTGGTCCAAAGAAGATCAACGTTATTAAAGAGGTCCGCGCGCTGACAGCTTTGGGCCTGAAGGAAGCCAAAGAAGTTGTAGATAATTTGGGCACCATCATGGAAGCTGTTAGTAAAGAAGCAGCCGAAGAAGCCAAAGCCAAGCTGGAAGAAGCCGGCGCTGTCGTCGAATTGAAGTAAGCTTTTCTTTGTGATGCCAAGCAAGAGGCTAGTGCCCGCGATGGGTCTAGCCTTTTTTTGTTCCTATGACGATTCAATTTATCCTAGGTTCTCAATCCCCGCGCCGCAGTGAGCTGCTGCTGCTGCTGGGTTTTCCATTTCAGGTGATGGTGGCGGATGTGGACGAAGATATGGTCGCCATGCCTGATCCGTCCCGTAATGTGGTGCAGACGGCCCGGCTGAAATTAAACAAGATTGCAGAACAGGTGGATACGGCCGTTCTCCCACCCCACACCCTTATTCTGGCCGCCGATACAACCGTGGCCCTCGGCGGTGAGATGTTGAATAAGCCGGCCAACAGTCAGGAGGCCTGGCAAATGCTGCACCGTTTGCGAAATAGGGAGCACGAAGTCCATACCGGCTTTGTGCTGCTAGAGCCAGAAAGCGGTCGAGAATGGCAAGGGGTGAGTACGGCCGTTGTCACCATGCGCCCTTATTCCGATGCAGAAATTGAAGCATATGTGGCCACGGGCGATCCGTTAGACAAAGCCGGGGCTTACGCGATTCAACATCCACAATTTCGGCCGGTGGCTCATTTACAAGGTTGCTACTGTAACGTGATGGGACTGCCCATTTGTGACCTGATCATCGCTTTGGCTGAATTTCTGGCACCGGAGGTAATCACGCATATTGATTTAGCGGCCGTACAAAAAGCCCATCTTCACTACCCCTGCCCCAGCCTCAATCAACTGCGCCGCCAAAAGTGATCACATTTAGTACTACAACGAGACTTTGAAAAGCCTGTGTGAAAAGTTGCGGTTATGTCAAG
>CALBTC010000473.1 GCA_937967805.1 uncultured Anaerolineaceae bacterium | reverse complement strand
TGGGCATGACCGTCCTCGTCAGCGTGGTGAAGCAGATGATGACCCTGCCCGACAATCCGGTAAAAGCCGTGGCCTGCGCCAGCACCGGGGACACCAGCGCCGCCCTGGCCGCCTACGCCGCGGCTGCCGGCATCCCGGCCATCGTCTTTTTGCCGCAAAACAAGGTGAGCGCCGCCCAGCTCATCCAGCCCATCGCCAACGGGGCCCACGTTCTGGCCCTGGACACCGACTTCGACGGCTGCATGCGCATCGTCAAGGAGCTGACCAGGGACAACAGCATCTACCTGGCCAACTCGATGAACAGCCTGCGCATCGAAGGGCAAAAAACGGTGGGGGTCGAAATTGTGCGCCAGTTTGATTGGCAGGTGCCGGACTGGATTATTTTGCCTGTGGGCAACCTGGGCAACATCAGCGCCACCTACAAGGGGCTCAAGCTGCTCTACGAACTGGACATTATCGACCGGCTGCCCCGGCTGATGGCGGCCCAGGCGGCAAAAGCCAATCCGTTCTACCAGAGCTACCTGAACGGCTTTGAGGAAAAGGTTTCGCTGCAAGCCCAGGATACACAGGCATCGGCCATTCGCATTGGCGATCCGGTGAGCTACGAGAAGGCGGTGCAGGCGATTCAGGCCACCAACGGCATCGTGGAACAGGCATCGGAGCATGAGTTGGCCAATGCGGCCGCTTTAGCTGACCGCACCGGGATGTACACCTGCCCGCATACGGCCGTTGCCCTCGCCACCTTATTCAAATTAGTCGATCGCGGCATTATCCACAGAGACGATCGCACCGTCGTCATCAGCACCGCCCACGGCCTCAAATTCACCCAGTTCAAGGTGCAGTACCACGAAGGCACCCTGCCCGAGGCCGAAAGCCAGCATGCCAACCCACCCGTCAACCTGCCTGCGGATGTGGATTTGGTGAAAGACACGATTGCCCGACGACTGGAGATCGCAAACTCGTAATGAGGAAATTACATGTCCAATCACACGCCAGAACCATTCGAAATCGGCCTCTACTCCTTTGCCGAACTGACGCCGGATCCCAAAACGGGGGAGATGATCACCCCCGCTCAACGGCTAGAGGAGCTTATCGAAACCATCGAGCTGGCTGACCAGGTAGGGCTGGACGTGTTTGGACTGGGCGAACACCACCGGCCTGACTTTGTTTCATCGGCACCGGCGGTTATTTTGGCGGCAGCGGCGGCACGTACCAAACGCATTCGCCTCAGCAGCGCCGTCTCCGTGCTTAGTTCCGACGATCCGGTACGGGTGTTTCAACAGTTTGCTACGCTGGATTTGCTGTCAAACGGCCGTGCCGAAATCATGGCCGGACGCGGTTCCTTTATCGAATCATTCCCGCTGTTTGGCTATGAGCTGCGCGATTACAATACGCTCTTTTCTGAGAAGCTGGAGCTGCTGCTAAAAGTGCGCGAGCAAGTTGAGGTGCATTGGTCCGGCCGGCACCGCGCCCCGCTGACAGGGCAAGGCGTCTACCCTCGGCCAATCCAAGACCCACTGCCGGTGTGGATTGCCGTGGGCGGCACGCCGGAATCGGTGGTGCGGGCGGCCACCCTAGGGCTGCCAATGGCCCTGGCGATCATTGGTGGAATCCCGGAGCAGTTTGCCGGGTTGGTGGATTTGTACAACCGTGCCGTGGCTCAGGCCGGGCACGACCGCTCCAAACTGGCGCTGAGCATCAACTCCCACGGCTTCATCGCCGACGATGCCCAGGAAGCCCGCGACGTTGCCTTCCCACCCTTTGCCCAGGTGATGAACAAAATTGGCCAGGAGCGCGGCTGGCCGCCGATGAGCCGCCAACAGTTCGACGCTTCCACCACCCTGCGCGGTGCCAATTTTGTGGGCAGTCCGGATGAGATCATCGAGAAGATTTTGTACCAGCACGAGCTTTTCAACCACGACCGCTTTTTGTTACAAATGAGCGTGGGCACCATGCCCCACGACAAGATGATGCACGCGATTGAATTATTGGGAACCAAAGTGGCACCCGTGGTACGTAAGGAGATTATGGGCTGATCCGTAAAGCTGCCGGCCCAAAATGAGCATAGAACAAGCCTACGGGATCTTTTTCTTTTTCCCACAAGTCGCGACGCGCCTGACGCAGCGCTACGCCCAGCGGAGCGCCATTTGAGAAATCCCTAAGCAACTGCTGGATGAAGGGCCAGGAACGTCCTAAATCTGGAGCAATTGTTGGTGCCACGACTCCGGCAAAACCCATGCGATAAAATAAAGCGAGCCAGGCAGACCAATCTTCTGCCTGGACCAAACCTTTATCCACGTCAAGAATCAGAATGGCATTTATTGGCCCTTGCGCCGTCCAACTCTCTAGCCGCTTTCGCGTCAGGCGAACCAGGTTAGGCGAAAATATTGAATCAATATCTACCTTGGGGCGAAGTTCTTTGAACTTCTGGACCAGTTCGGCAATCCGATCGCGTCGTTCAAGATAAAGAACGAGCTCTCTTGTCTTAGACGTTTTTGATTCGCCAGATATGTCATCGAATCGAATATTGAGATAAAAAGCTAATTCTTCCAATTCGTTCAAGTCAAAATGTCTATTCAATAAATTAACTAAATTCGACAGGTCAGCACGATTCGTTTGTTCAAAGCCGAGCCCGATCCAGGTTTCACCCTGTTCAATTCCAGCCTGGGCGCGCAGAATGTAAACTCGTGCCGGATCCGAGGTCATCGTCAAGCTGCTGAATAAGTCGTCAGGTGAATGCAATGCCTGGAAACCCGATTCTGAAAATGCCCTCAATGATTGCTCAACTGAGGCTGCCTCCGGCGTGTTTGCGCCGACGTGAGCCAGGAGCAGCGGTTTGTCTTGCCCCGCCAATATCTCATCCGCACGGCCGTATCCGGAACCAGGCCGCTCAATTATGTGTTTAAATCCCCAAAAACGGTCAGGGTCGAGATCGGCCGTTTCCAACGGCTGCCTCATTTTGCGCAGTGGCTGGCTGCCCGAGGGCGGCGGTCCGTCATACAATATTTCCCAGGGGATGCGCTCCTGGCCACGCCCCGGCGCAACGCGAAGCTGCGTTGCTTCTGCCAACTGCCCTTCCAAAACCGTCCGGGCTTCCGGGGTAATGATCTGATCATAAAGCTGCCAACCGGCCGTTGCCAGCAGTTCAGCCATTTTCATGCCCTGTGTCACGTCAAATGGATCGGCGTCAAACTGGGCCAACTGCTTATCTAAGTCGCGAAACAGGGTAGCGGTGGCAAAGCTGAGTCTGGCTTCCTCCAGGCCAGAGTGTACGGAAACAAATTGGGGTCCTGGCTCTTCCATGACCACGCCCGCTTCATCTTCCGCTAATAGTTCGTCGCTGCTCTCTTCGTCCAAACCTTTTGGGGAAAAGGAGGGAACGGCCGTTTGCTTCACTTCTTGCTGTACCGCGGGCGTGGTCTCCTCTACAGCGCTGGCCAGATAGACATACGCATGAAGTTCATCGGGCTCCAGGTCAGAAAAATTCATATCCATCCGCGTCTGATCATGCATGGTCAGCAAACCGCGCAGGTTTTGCAGCTCTTCCTCATCAATCCCCTCGAAGTCCGCATTCTCCAACACAGAGCGCAACGACTGCCCTTCTGTCAGGTTGCGCATGTTTGCCTCCCAATCGCGCAGGCGAGCCGGGTTTTTACGAAGCAGCTCGTACAAATTCTCATGCCGCTGCTGCAAGACCACCAGCTTGGCCAGGCGAACCGGGTCCACCAGCGCCGTCAGCTCCGATTTATTTTGAGCCAGACGCCATAACAGCGAAAAAATGTTGATCGCCCGCTTGACATGCCGTGGATTGGCCTCCAGCCCCTGGGCAAATACATTGCCACATTCCGGATCGGGTAAGTCAGGTGCCAGAGACGCCACGTATTGGCCCATCGTACGGGGGCTGATGGGCGGCAGCATAAATGGAATCTGGACAATCTTCTCCAGATAGCGGCTGCCGTCGATCACCCTTTCACCGTCTTCTTCAGTCGCTTCACCTAATTCGCGGTAGCGCAGTTGAATCCCCCGTTCGACGACCGCCTGATCAATGGCCAAAATAAAAATGCAGCCTTCCACGTCCAAAAACAGCTTGATCGCCTCTAACACCTCGACGGCCTTTTCCGGCAGGCAGCGATCCAAATCATCAACAAAGACGACCAGATAACCTTCATCACTTACATATTCACGCATCAATTCATCAAACTCAGCCCGAAACTTATCTAGCGACTCCAGACGGCCTTGCTCTAAATCGGTGGCCGCTTGTTGAACCTGCTTGCGAAACGCCAACATCTTGGCCAGTTGTGTTGGCTCGGATACGCCCCCCGGCTGCTCGCCATCCTCTTGACCGTTCTCACCTTCTGCAGCAGCAGAGCCAACTTTCTCAAATAAATCAAACCCTTGCTGCAGCGTCAGCGTAAGCTGGGCACCAGAACCGCTCGATTGGAGCAAATCGGCCATATCGAAGGAGAGTGAGCCCAGTTCACTCGCCCCCAACGTGCGATAGAGCCGGGTTCTGAGCGCTTCTAACTGCTCATTCTTTTTTTGACGCTTTTCTGGATCGGTAGGCACATCCATGCGGCCAACGGCCGTTATCACCTGGGCCAGCAGCGCCCGCCACAACACCTCCTCTTTGCTGTAGAGCCAGGCATTGAACCAGATCGGCAGGGTCAATCGTTGGGGGTTTTGCAAAGCGGCTTCCTGAATTTGATACTCAACCATGCGCATCAGGGTTGTTTTGCCGCTGCCCCAACTGCCAAAAATACCGATGGTTAACGGAGTTTCTACATTGTCATCTAAAATGATCTGGCTGATTGTTCTGGCATAAGGGGCAAAGCCAAGCTTATCTTCGATGTCAGGTGCATCGGCGCGGACAGATGGTAAACGTAAAGACTGTTCTGCCATGAGTCATTCTCCAATTGCAGCCACGTGCAAATCACCATTGGTAACCGGCAACTTTCTACGGTTGCATTTACAGGACACCATGTCGCTTGCTGAACACCGGGTTGGCCCATTCCACGCCGGTCTGTAACTCCTGGCGGGCAAACAAGAGTGCCTGTTCAATGGGATGCCCGGCCAACAACTCCGTATAAAAACGGGTAACCAGCTTCCTGGCGCTCCTATCACCGATATCCCAGCGCATACCCAACGCCGCGGGAACGCCTTTGCGCAGCAAGCCATTAACGATGCCTGTCTCTTCCCACGGCCGTTTCTCATCAACAACGGCCGCGTCCCCAGCCTGGCACGCGCTCAAAAAAACAAAGGTCAGGGCCGTTTCCTGGGCCGTTTGCGCCAGTTCCGCCGCCGATAGTTTGATGTCCAGTTCGCCCTGCCGGCCCAGCAGCAAAAAACTTTTTTCCGGATCGGCCTCATCAAACTGACCATGCCCGATGAAGTGTAAAAGCTGGTAACCGCCAGCCCGAATTTTTTGTTTGACACCGGCCGGATCGCTTACGGCGGGGTCATCCGGCCCCAGCGCATCCACCGCGATGCCAACTGCTTTCAAGGCATCTACCAGCCATGCTTTTTCGTCCGCCAAATTTTTCAGGTTGCCCAGCGGATCGGCTGCCAATACCAGCGCCTTTTGAATTTGACCGGTAACCTGTTCGCGGCTGGAAACAGTCCGTGGCCGCCGGTACAGGGGGTATGCCAGGCCGAGAAAGCCGCTTCCCTGGATATGATTGGCCCAGTTCACCCGGCCATCATGCAGCAGCTCCCACGGCAGCGGCCACAACCGGGAATCATCCAGTTCAAACACAACGGTCAGGCTGCCGGCCACGGTCTGGCGCAAGAAAAGCGCCTGGGCGTACATTTGCCGTTCGACTGAATCTTGCCCCAGCATTTTCTCCAGAATCTCAATGCTGGTTTGTTCGACATCGCTGTTTTGATACGGCCGTTGCACCTTACGGTTGCGGGCGGCATCTTCGGCCCAAAGTTGCAGTTCAGCCAAATGGATGCCAGTCTCCCGCCACTGCCGATCATTGCTCAGAATATCAGGCTCCGTGCGCACGTCAAGCTCAGACAGCAGCACGTTGTCGTCAGACAGCTTCAATCTGAACGTCAGGCGAACAAATTGGGGGCGCTGTTCTGGCGGCACCGCCGCGGCGGCCTGGGCAACCTCTGCTTCCGCCGCCTGGCCGGTGAAAAGATTGACTAAATTTTGCAGAGCGGCCGTATCCGCATCGGGTGCAGGCGGCTTGACCGTGTTGTCCATGTCGAACAATAGCTCTTCTAAAAACTGCGGAACGTCTGGCAGGGAAACGGCCGTTACGTTTCTATCCTCCCAGCGCGTTTGGTCCTCAGCGCTGATCCCGGGCCACAATAAAAACGCGCCCGCCTGGAATCCGCCAGCGCGCTGAATCATAAAGTTGTACTGCCACAAATCGAAATCACTGCCCTGCGTAGGATCGCAGCCAACAACTAAAACCAGGCGGTTTTCCAGCCATTCATTTACCATGAGGAAGAGGTCCGCGCGGTTGTTATCCGGCATGTTCTGGTACTCGCTGCGCGAAACGACGAGACGGGATGGATGCTTGACGTCGCCGCAAAGTTTGATGAGAAACGGCCGTTCGTCACCCGGCAGCCGTGGCGTAACATCCGCATCATCAACCAAAACGAGCGGGGGGCGATTTTGCGCCGCCAATGCCGCTTCCAGGCTGTCGTCATAAGCCAGCGTCAGCCAGGAAAAAACCGGCAGTTGAGCCAGGGTCAAATAAGGTTCTTTTGGCGGTTGCGGCGGCAGGTTATCACGTAAAAAGCGGGAATATTTGTGTCGGGGCAGCCTTTGGGCTAGCGTTGCCAGCGAAGAGGGAGACGGTTTATTGGAAGCGACGACCAGCTTGCGGGCCAGATCCCCGTTTGATGGCACACCGGTTACAGCTTGTGGCCAATCGGAACCGATTAAAAGGAGTAGCTTATGTTGCGCGGCCGTTTCGACCAATTTTCTTCTAATTTCTCGCGCTTCCATCTTCTACCCTTTTGCTCCCCCATCTCTGTGTTTATTCTTTCAGATAAGGCTGCCCCAACGCCTCCGGCTTGGCTGCCCCCCACCTGGTTCTAAATCGTTTGGTTGACATAAACAGCAAAACGGCCAAGGTAATGCCAAAAGGAACCATGCGCCAAACGTAGCGAGACAAGACCCCCGGCAACACCAATTCCGGGCTGAGCGAGAGCTGCCACATGGTGCCGAACAACAAGGAACCGCCCAGCAAGATCAGCGGATTCCACATGGAAAAGAAGACAAGCGCCAGGGCAATAAAGCCCCATCCCAGCAGAAAATTGTAGCTCCAGACCGGATTGTAATCGAGCGCATAAATGGCCCCGGCAAATCCCATGAACGCGCCACCCAGCGTCACGCACAAATAGCGGGTTTTGCTGACGCTGATGCCGGAAACCTCAGCCACCGTCGGGTCTTCCCCCACCGAACGAATCCGCAAACCGAGGCTCGTCCTTGTTAAGACAAACCAGATAACGGCCGTCAGCACGAGCCCGATGAAAAAAAACGGCGACAAACCAAAAATGGTGGGGATTCTGTCCATGCCCAGTGGACCGGTAAAAGGAGAGCCCATATAAGTCGTCAGGCCAAAGCCCAAAATCCAGATGCCCATGCCGCTGACCACCTGATCGCCACCTAGGGTGATAGAAAAGAAGCCGTGCAAGAAACCCAACAACGCACCAATGGCTATGCCGACAATGAACCCCAAAAGATAGCTGCCCGTCATCTGCGCCGTGATGAAGCCCAACGTTGCGCCAAACAGCATCACGCCCTCCACACCAACGTTTAAAATGCCGGACCGTTGGCCAAAAAGTTCACCTAACCCGGCAATCAAGAATATGGTTGAGGCGTCTAGACTTCTAACCCAAAACTCCAACATCGACATTCTCCATACTGGTTTTTACGACAACAATCTTGTAACGGTAAAAAAATTGAAACGCAACTAAAGTAATCATCAAGACACCCAGCAGCGCATAATCCAGACCAAAGCTCATGCCCAACTTGCCCTGCACAAAACGGCCGCCTACCGACAACCCACCAAACAAGAACGCTACCGGGATTGAGCCCAGCGCGCTTCCCTGCGAAATGAGGCCACAAATAATGCCGTAAAAGGCCATGTCGCCAAAAAAGGCGTAGTTCCGGGCAATTTTGTACACGCCGGGCACGGCACCAAAATAATGGTAACCGGCCAGTCCGGCCAGCACCCCGCCCAGCACAAACACCAAAACGGGAACCCGAACTTTACTGATGCCCGCATAAGCGGCCGCAGACGGATTCTGCCCATACGCCTTAATTTCAAACCCAAGCCGCATTCTGGCAAACAAATAATACAACAAGACGCCTGCACCCAAAGCAATCAAAATCGTTAAGGGCACGTCAAAAAGCAGCGGAGCGCGCAGCGTATCGGGCAGTTCAAAACTTTCACCCCGCCCGCCGGCATTCATAAAAACACCGCCATCCTTGATCATGAAGGAAACCAGCCAGTAAGCCATAAAATTCAGCATCATCGTGACGACGATCTCGTTGGTGTTGTATTTGCCCTTTAGATACCCGGCAATAGCTCCCGTCACGGCGCCGCCAACGGCCGCTCCCAAAATCACTAGCGGCAACAAGAGAATAGCGGGCGGGTCTGGTGTATTTAACTTGTTCACACCAAAAGCAAAAAAGATGGCGTAAGCGGTTAACGCGCCAACGTAAAGCTGCCCGGTCATGCCAATGTTCCACAGCCCCGCCCGGAAGGGAATGATAAAGGCATAGGTACATAACAAGAGAAAAATAAAGCGGTTGATCGTCAGCGGCAGGCCAAACTGATTGAAAAAAGCATAAGAAAATATTTCTTGATATGCTTCCACAGGGCTGATACCAGCCAGGACAAAGATGAAGCCAAACAGGAACAACGCCGCTAGAATGGCCAGCACAGCGTTTACAACGGCTTGCCAGGGCTTAAGAACAGATCGTTTCACCAATTTGAACTGATAATCACCAATTTTCACGCGCCACCCCCTGGCACTCTGATGCCGGCCATCATCGCTCCAACCGTTTCCCGGTGTGCTTCTTCAGCCGGGATGATGCCCATAAACTGCCCCTCGTAAATGGGTGCTATCCAGTCACTCAAAGAGAAGATTTCATCCAGGTCTTCAGAGATTAGGAGGACGGCCGTATTCTCAAATTTCGCCTCATTCAGCTTATTACGCACAAACTCGATGGCGCCTATGTCCAACCCCTGCGTCGGCAGATCGGCAATCACCAACAATGGGCTGCGCGAAAGAACGCGGGCCAGGATAAACTTCTGCAAGTTGCCGCCGGAGAGGTTTTTTGCCTTCACATCGGCATTGGGGGTCTTCACGTCGTATTCGGCAATGATTTCTTCGGTTAATTTGCGAATCATTTGATAATCCAGCGTGCCGCCGTGCTGGTAATTTTTATCAAAGTAATAGTTCATCGTTGTGTTTTCCACCAGCGAGAAATCGGCAATGGACCCCAAATGATTGCGGTCGGCCGGAATGTAGCCCATGCCCCGCTGCCATCGTTCATAGCTGGAAGCGGCAGTGATATCCTTGCCGCCGAGCACGATCCGGCCCGCCTCAATCGGGCGCAGCCCGGCCAGGCATTCCACCAGCTCCCGCTGACCATTGCCGGAGACACCGGCCACGCCAAAAATTTCGCCGTCACGAATTGAAAACGAGACGCTATCAAGGGCACGAACCCCTTTGTCGCTCATCGCAGACAGGTTTTCAACCTGGAGAATGGTTTCACCCTTTTCCGCCTTTTCCCGCTGAACGTTAAAAATCACCTCGCGACCTACCAATGCGGTGGCCAATGTTTTTTCCGTGGCGTTTTTTGTTTCGATGCAGGAAACCACCTTGCCCCGGCGCAGCACAGTAATCCGGTCACTGATGCGCAGCACAATGGGCAGCTTGTGGGTGATAAACGGCACAATCGCCAGATTATCTTGGGCCATCGCTTTAATGGAGGTCAGCAGCTTTTCCGTTTCGATGGGGGTGAGAGCGGCCGTTGGCTCATCCATGATCAGCAGTTCAGCCCCGCGGTAAAGCGCCTTGAGGATTTCCACAATCTGCTTTTCGCCTTCGGACAACTGCCACACTTTGGCCTTCAGGTCAATTGTAAAGCCAAACTTGTCGCAGAGGTCGTGGATTTCGCGCGTGGTTCGCCTGTAATCCAGAATTGTCCCGGCACGCGGATGGCCCAGGATGATGTTTTCGATGACGGTGTGAGCCGGTACCAATTTACGATGTTGGTGCACCATGCCGATGCCCCGCTCAATGGCATCCAGCGGAGAGTTGAACGTCACTTTCTGGCCGGCCAGGAAAATTTCGCCTTCGTCCGGCTGGTATTGGCCAAAGAGAACCTTCATGAGGGTAGATTTACCCGCCCCGTTTTCCCCAAGAATGGCGTGAATTTCTCCAGCCTTAATAGCAAAATCAATCTGATCGTTGGCAACAACGCCAGGGAACCGTTTTGTGATTCCCTTGGCCTCTAATACCGTGTCGCCGGGTTTGAGTTGTTGTAGCAGCACGTTGACCCTTTCAATACTGTACTGTTAAGAGATGAGGCCCCCACAAGGCGGGAGCCTCATCTTACTTGTGCAAAACTTGAACCTTTACTGTCATTTCCGCCCCACGTCTTCGCGAGGGCAGGCTGCGGTAATCCACTCTACTCTAATATCGTCACGCCTTGCAGATCAAAATTGAATTGGGACAGCAGCCATTCTGCGGTGGGCACTTCTCCGGCCGGTTTCACCTCTTCACCGGCAGCAGGAATCGGCAGGCCTTCAAGTTCCAGGCCGGTACCGTTGCTAATGAAAGCGTGTTCCGTAAAGGGATCCCATTCGCCATTGATCATCTGCTCACGACGCTGCTCAACCAGGTCCAAAATCTCCTGAGGGATTAATGGCAGGGCAGCCGGGCTGATAGCTTCGATGCCAACCTTACCATCGTTCATAATGTCTACCGTTGGCACCACGGTGCCGTCGGCCAGCGTGATGGAACTTTCCATGCCCAGGTACAGAACCGTTTCCGGATTTTGTTCACCGGCCATGAAGTCGTTGATCATATGGTCGTAGAGAACTTCCCAGCGCGTATCGAAGGACACAGCGACGGTATCGGTATCGGCCCAACCATAGAAACCAACAATATCCATATCTTTGCCAACAAACCAGATGCCCTGCTCCACAGCCACATCCAGCGGTGAACCAGAGTCAGTTTGTTGGGTAATGACATCCACATCGTATTCACTAATCAGGGTTTCAGCGATACCCCGCTCTTCGGGCGGCAAGAACCAGTCACCGGCGTACCGCACGTAAATATTAATATCCTTACCCAGCATTTCGGCCGCATCCTGCACGCCCAAAACAAAACCGTTCGTGCGACGAATCACCTGTACAGAGGGGAATGCCGAAACGATGCCAATGTTGCCCGTCTCGGTCAGAGCACCGGCGATAAGGCCTTCCAAGTAGAGCGCCTGATATTGCCGGGGGAAGAGGCGAATGAAGTTTCGCTCTGTAGACAAATCACTGGCGATGATAGAGCCAAAATAGACGTCGGGATACTGCTCGGTGATGTCTTGCAGGGGCAGACCCATGAACTCGGCATTACCGATGACGATGTCGGCACCGTCGGCAATGAGCTCTTCACCATAGGGTACCGTGAGATCGGGACCCACTTCTTCCCGGAACACATATTCCAGATTGTCATACTTCTCGGCCAGGCGTTCGCCGGCCCGATCGTGGGCACCAGACCATGTGGTCCCTTCAATCACGCTGAAATGCAGAATTGCCAGGGTAACGTCTCCGTCCCCATCCTCGGCAGTCTCCGTGGTGTCCGTGGTCTCCGTCGTTTCTCCGGTTTCCTCGGTCTCTGCGGTATCTGTGGTATCCGCACTGTCCTCAGCGGGCGTACAGTGAGTGGTCCCCAACACGACGGCAACCATGAGCAGCAGCAACAACAACACACGAGGCATTCTAGTCTTCTCTTTCAATGAGAACTTCTTGTACATGACTTTCCTCCTTCTTCTATTGACATCAAAAATAA
>CALBTC010000472.1 GCA_937967805.1 uncultured Anaerolineaceae bacterium | reverse complement strand
CAATGCCCCGCTCAATGCGGGCTGTTTCGATCATGTCTACGCCAACGGCGAGCATATTCCTTCCTTAAAATTTTTACCGCGGAGAACGCAGAGGACGCTGAGAAAAGTCTCTAAATTCTCTGTGATCTCTGTGGCAAAGCTTAAATTTCTGGTCCGGCGACGGCGATGCCCAAATGCTCTGTGCTGAGGTATTTTTGGGCAGCCGCCTGCACCTGGTCCGACGTGATGGCCCGCACCAGGTCAGGATACTCCAGCAGATAATCCAATCCCCAATCGTACAGCTCCATGTCGGTGATGACGTTGGCGATGCCGCTGTTGGTTTCCAGCCCCACCGGCAGCGAGCCGATGCGGTACGCCTGGCTGTCGGCCAATTCTTCAACAGGGACGCGTTCGTTTTGGATGCGGGCGATCTCGTCCAAAATGCTGTTGGTAGCCTGTTCCACCTTGTCTGGGGCAACGCCGGCAGCGGCCAGCCAGGCGCCGGGACCCAGCCCGCCCTGCAAACTGCTGTAAGCGTAATAAGCCAATCCCTGTGCCTCGCGCACGTTTTTGCCGATGCGCCCCATCATGCCAAAGACGCCCAAAACGGTGTTCATCAGGCTGGCGGCCAGATAGTCGGGCGCATTGCGCGGCGGGCCGGGACGGCCCAGGGCGATATCGCTCTGGTATTTGTCGGGCATGGGGTGGTGGCGCTGGAGACGGTCGTCTGGCAGCATCAATTCCGGCAGGGCGGGCATGGGCTGTTGTGCATCGTTGTGCCAATCGCCCAAAACGGCATTGACTTTAGCCACCGCTTGCGCCGGTGTCAATGCGCCGACAAAGCAGATGACCATGCCCTGCGGTCCGTAATGATTCGCGTGAAATTGCTTAACATCGGCTACGCTGAGCGTAGGCACGGTTTGCAATGAGCCATTTTGGGAACGGCCGTATGGATGATTCGGATAGATTAGTTCGCGCAGCGTGCGGCTGGCCATGTGCTGCGTGTCGTTGGCTCGCATTTGCAGGCCAGTGATGATTTGTCCCTTAAGCTGGTTGAGCAATGGTTCGGGAAAGACGGGCTGGCGCACTACGTCGGCCAGCAAATTCAGCACCAGGTCGGCATCTTCGGCCAGGCATTGCGCCGACAGCGACGTGAGGTGGTAGCCGCTGCTGAAGCTGAGTTCGGCACCGACGGCTTCCAGCTTTTCGTAAATGTCGTCGAAGCTGTGGTTCTGGCTGCCGCGCATGAGGGAAACGGCCGTGTAGTTGGCCAAGCCGCTCTGTGCGGCCGTTTCGGCCAGCGCGCCAGCGGGCAAATAGCCCTCAATCATCACGGATTGCGAGCCGGAGCGTTCATAAACCAGCACCGTAATGCCGTTGGGCAGCGTTTCACGATGAATGGTGGCGCTGCTGGGATAGTTGTGAGAAATGGTCATATGTTTTCCGGTCGTAAGACCCTAAGGGTTTAATTGTAAGTGGTTTAGGTATTGAGGCTGAAAAACCCTTAGGGTCTGTCAGCCAGAACGTCATGATGATAACATTCACACCGTTTGCCACCAAATGCCGGTGCATTCGGGTAAGATACTCATCTGGTCGGCCAGGATGCGGTCCGCTAACGCATCGCCGAAGAAGAAGCGGGTTAGCTCGGCTCCTTCCTGCGGCGAATTGAATTGATAATCGGTGCGAATCCAGGTGTGGTTGAGTTGGTAGGTTTCGGTCCACCAGGCATACAGTTCGGCCAGATGGGGTGCGGGTGGCGTGGGTGATTCATAACCGGTGCCCAGCGTCTCCAGCAGGATGAAGGTGCCGCCGGGTTTCAACAGCCGCTTCATCTCAGCGATCATTTTGCCCACTTCTTGCTGCCAACTGTCTGGATACCAGCCGCAGGCGTGGGCAAAGCTCCAGCCTTCGATGGCGATGTCGGCGCTGTGGTCAGGCAGGGGAATTTGGCTGTTGTCGGCGACGTATAGTTGCCAGTTTTGCCGGCCGCCGGCGCGCAGCTTGCGCTCGGCGACGCTGAGCATGTGGGTCGAACTGTCGCAGGCATGGATGTGGGCCACAAGTGGCGCCAGCAGGCAGGTGAGCCGCCCGGTGCCGGTGCCGAACTCGACGACTTTTTGGTGGGGGAACGGCCGTATCCCCTCCAGCGCCGGCAGCAAATTCCCCATATAATCTTCAGCGGCAATCATCGCTTCGTACGCTTCTGCCTTGGTGGCATAGATAGTTTTGTAATCCACTTCACATTTCCTTCTTCGAATATTCAGCTTCCAGAAACGCTTCCAACTCGGCCAGCTTTTCGTCGCGGCCGAGGACGACGAGCGTGTCGCCTTCCTCTAAGATAGTGGATGATGCCGTGCCGAGTCTCGTGCGGGGACGGCCGTCTTCGCTGCGAAATTCCACCAGGCCAATCACGTTTAGATCAAAACGGCGGCGAAAATCAATGTCTATCAATGTCTGGTTGGCCCAACTGGCCGGTATCGACAGGCGGCGCACGCTGACGCCGGGCAAAATCTGACGGCTCTCATACGTTTCCCGCTGCGTGCGGTAAATCGTTTGATCCTGCGTCAAAATGGAGGCGATGACCATCATGAAAAGGGCAGGCACCATGTAAACTGACCCAAATGCTTCGACGGCAAACAAAATAGCGGCCAGCGGCACGTTGGCAATGGAAACCAGGCTGCCCACCATCGCCGGAACGATGAGAACCATTGGTTCATAACTAAATACGTTGGCCAGCGCAGAGGCGATCATGGTGCCAAAAAAGAGTGTTGGTACCAGAAGACCGGCTGAGCCGCCAGAAGTAATGGTAGCCAGCGTCGCCACCATTTTGGCTATCAGAGCGATAATCGCGACAGAAATGGTCAGCTCACCGGCAATGGCCAGATTAACAATCGAATCGCCCCGCCCCAGCACCAGTTCCAGGCCGCGATCGGTCAGGGCAAAATATTGGGTTAGATAGTGGACGATGAGGGTGACAGCGCCTGTGGCCAGCGCACCTAGCAGGTGCCGCTGCCAGATGTCTGGCTGGCCGGCGTAAAAGCCGCGATCAAAGCTGACCCGCAGGCGGCGAAAATATTGGCTGACCAATGAAACGCAGATGCCTAGCAGCAGCAGGACGCCAAAATAATGCCAGGTGGTAGGGGGCACGTAAAGCAATTCTGATTCAAAGGGAACCGGATGGCCGGCGGTGATCAAATCGGTAAGAAAGAAGGCAACCAGAGCGGAGATGAGGGCGTAGACGAGCTTTTCGATGACGGGCCGGTAACGGTACATAACTTCCGACGCAAAAAAGGCGGCAGCGAAGGGTGTGCCTAAGAGCACAGCGACGGCCGCAGCAATGCCGCTGAGTTGGGCCGTCTGCAAATGATCGGTTCTTTGCGGCTGCCACCAATGCCAAAAGCGGGCAATATGGGGGTGGTGGCGGCTGTCTTTGGTGAGGGCGCGCGGCTTGAACAATCCGGCGGAAACGCTTTCGGCAATCAAGGTGGCGCTGGCGGTGAGCCCGCCGCTGCCGCCGCTCCCCAGTGTGGCCAGGGTGGCCAAAAACTTACGGATGGCCAGGGAAAAAGTGGGCAGTTCCCAGCGCACCTCCACACCTTCCTGCCCGGTGAGAGCCTGCTCAAAGGAAGGTTCGGAGGTGTAGTAAAGGGAGATAGCCCGCTCCAGGCCGTCGCCTTCGATGTCGTTGAGTTCGTGGATGCGGTCTTCTTTGTCGCGGTAGTAGAGAGTAGACGGCCGTAACCGGGCCAGCCAGGCGACAATCAAGGCACCTGTGAGCAGAGGAAAAAATAACAGCCAGGGAGAAGGCCCCTCTTCCAAAAAGCGGAGTACGGTTTCAAACAGCCAGTTGACGGCCGTTTGCAAACTAAACACCGTCGCCCATACCATCACGCCAATAACGATGGACTGCACGGCCAGACGTTGTTCCTCTTTGTCAAAATATTTGGGCAGGTTGCGTACGATGTTCAGGTGTTTCACTGTGTCGAGGAAGGTATTGCCAAGGGATTTCATCGGCTTACTTCAAAGTTTTCGCCGGAGACGGCCGTTGCCTCTACTAGTTCAGTCAGTGCCGTGCCACCTGGCTCGGGTTGGTTATTAAAATCGCACCCTGTCACAAGCGCAACCAAAACAAACGCCAGCAGCCCAATCCCCAACAACTTTGTCACCTTGTCACCCTCTCACCTTGTCACAATTTCCGGTTCATACCAACCGACCGTGCGCTGCGACGGCCGTAAATAAGCAGCCCGCACCCGTTCAATATCGTCCAATGTGATTTGGCTCAATCGCTCCAGCACCGTTTCATACCATTGGTAATCACCAATAACCGCTTCTGTCATGCCCAGCAGCTGCGCCTGCCCGGTGATGCTCTCCCCGGCCAATACAAATTCCGCCTTGGCCCGCTTGAGTGCCTTGGCCAGCTCCTGCTCGGTGATGGGCGCGGATTCTAGCCGGGCCAGCTCCTCATCCAGGGCCGCTTCGACTTCGGCCAGGGTCCGGCCGGCCTGCACCACGGCGTTAATGCTGTACAAATAGGGATCGATGGTGGGCGTGAGGCTGCCGTAGGCACTGGCGGCCAGTTCTGTATTAACCAGCGCTTTGTACAGCCGCGAGCTCTTGTTGCTGCCACCACCGCCAAACATGCCCAGGCTGCTGCCGCCGGCAAAAGCGGCATTGAGCAGCACCAGCGGCAAATAATCAGGGTGAGACGCCGCCGGAGCGCGATAGGCGGCGGTAAGGTAGGCGGTGTCGCCGGGGCCTTGTACCATAACGCGCCGTTCCCCTTTTTGCGGCGGCTCCTGCCGGGTAACGGGATCAGCCGGCTTGCCGGGGGCGAGGCTGCCAAACTGTTCTTCAATGTGCTGCTGCATCTCACCGGCGGCAAAATCACCCACGGCGACGATGATGGCATTGTTGGGCACGTAATGCCGCCGGTAATGACCGTACAAATCGTCGCGGGTGATGGTGGTTAAATCGGCTAAATCGCCAATGATTTCATGATGGTAGGGATGGACGCGGAAGGCGGCGGAAGTAAGCTCTTCGTTTAGCTGGAAGGAGGGATCATTTTCATACATTTGCCGCTCGGAAATGATGACGGTGCGTTCCGATTCGACCTCTTCCGGCGTCATGATGGTATTGACCATGCGGTCAGCTTCCAGTTGAAGCGCCAGGTCGATTTTGCGCACGGGCATGGTTTCATAGTAGGCGGTGAAATCGACCCAGGTGAAGGCGTTCCAGTAGCCGCCTTCGCGGGAGACCAGGCCGTCCAGCGCGCCGTTGGGGAAGGTGGGGGTACCTTTAAACATCATGTGCTCCACCCAGTGAGACACACCGGTGATGCCCGGCTTTTCGTGGCGACTGCCCACCCGGTACCAGATCATGAAGCTGGCGACGGGGGCGTGGTGCATCTCCTTCAGCACGATGGTCAGGCCGTTATCGAGGGTTGTTTTATGAACCGAATTTGTCATGAACTATCCTTTGCTGCTGTGGAATGCAAGGGTTTGGATTATAACAATGGATAGGGGAATGGGGAAACGCGGCCGTTCACAGCGGCAAATAGATATTCGTTCGTCTTGTGCGGCCCATAACAAAACGCTGGGATCATCAGCTCCATAAAGCCCCACATCTTGAACTCGAACAATATCAAGTGACGATGAATGATGACGTATAAGTCCTGTTAAAATACGGTTATTGAAATTCTCGTCTGTCAGAAATCTTTCTAACTTAAGCATCTTTTCGCAATCACTTTCTGCTCAAAAAAAAGCGGCACCTGAATCTGCCTGACAGATTAGGCACCGCAGTTGAAATAACTATTTCAAGTGGGGCTTCATAATTTGGTCACGAGTTTAGCTTTATTCTCTCAAAAATCTAGCTTATTCGATTTTGACTTTTTTATATCTTGCAACCTTTGACGAAAGGCTTGATATCCGGGTCTGGATTCTAGCTGTTTTTTGATTTGTGCTGCCTCTTTCTCTTGCTGCTGAATATATTCATCCACGGCTTCGCGATGGTTTAGGTAGTAAGAGATGACGGCATAAATATCGGCCAGCTCCAGAGCTGGAAACTGGCTAAGAATTTCTTCAGCGGTATACCCCTGGTTAAAAGCATAGACAACCGTATCCAATTGTATGCGGGTGCCGCCAACGCGAATGGTTCCTTTACTGTCGGTTTTTAAGGGCAATGTTGGTGCTTCAAAAGATAACATATGACTTCACCTCGACAGGCATTATAACACAAGCAATTTGAAACTTGATACAACAAAAAAGCCTCCGGCGATTTCATGTCAACCGGAGGCTTGGTTTCTCAAGGAGTCGTGGATTATGGTTGTTTTTCCAGCTCTTTTTCAGAGACGGCACCGTTGGCAGAGAGTACGGCCGTATCCACATCCGGTTCCAGCAAAGCGCCGCCAACCGACAGGTAGTGGTACCCTTTTTCGACCAGGCTGGTGTAGTCGGGAATCATGCGACGGCCGTCAATCACCAGGTACGGTGGCTTGACTGCCTTCTCGATGGTGCGCGACAGGCCGCGAAACTCTTCCCAATCCGTAGAGATGTATACGGCATCTGTGCCGTCCAACGCTTCCTGCACCGTGTCGTGGTAGCTGATGCGCTCGAACAGATGGTTTTTCTCCGGACTGAACCAATAATTTTTGGCGGCATCCATTGCCAACGGATCGTAGGCGCGGATCGATTTAACGCCTTTGCTCAGCAGCGCTTCCACCGCTTTGAGCGCGGCCGAATCACGCATGTCATTGGTCCGCTTTTTGAAGGCCAGGCCCAAAATGGCGACCGTCTTCTGGTTAAAGTTGAAATCAGCTTCATGGATGGCCCGGTCAATGAGGTATGTTTTTTGGTACTCATTGATGTTGTAGACCGCTTGCAGCAGGTCAGTGGAGCAGCCGGCCTGGTTGAGCTGGTAGATGAGCGACTGAATATCTTTGCCAAAGCA
Source organism: uncultured Anaerolineaceae bacterium (assembly GCA_937967805.1). Next base: position 812 of record CALBTC010000472.1, on the reverse strand, counting down.
GCTGCCGCCGGCGCCGTTGCTCACGTAAGAGCCCCAGGTGCTGATGCGAGTATCGGCCGTCACGCCGATCTTCAAATCTTCCATGCGCACGTTGGGCAGGCATTCCGCTACCCGGGCGCCGACGCCATTCCAGAAAGAAATGTAAGTAAGCAGCAGCGTGTTGCCCATGTATTTAATGGCTTCGGCCGTTTCTGGTGAGGTTTCTACATACTTGATGCGCACGTGATTGACAAACTGGGAGTAAACCCGGCGCAAAATCTTGAAATCTTCATCCGTATCGGCACCCACCACCACGCGGTCGGGACGGCGCGAGCCATCTATAGCATTGCCCTGGGCCAGAAATTCTGGATTGGAGGCCACACCAAAGTTTTCCACACCGTGCTCGTGCATAATCCGCTCTAGCACGCGTGCTGTGCCCACGGGGACGGTGCTTTTGTTCACCAGCACTACACGGTTCTTATGCTTACGTTTAGCCAGAAGCTCAGCAATGTCGTGGGCGGCTTTGAGATAGTAGGTCATATCGGTGGAGCCGTCTCGGTTGGGCGGCGTGTTAATGCACATGAAGAAGACGTCGGTCTCCTCATACACTTCACTAATGTTTGACGTGAAGAACAGATAGCGGCCCACGGTATCGGCAATGGCTGCCGGGAGGCCGGGCTCGTTGACATAACGTTCAATCTGAATGGGGTCCCCGCTTTTGTAAGCGGCAATTTTTTTGGGGTCGATATCGTAAGCATATACCTCGTGACCTGCTTCAGACAAAACGGCCGCATGGGGCAAACCTACAAAACCGGTGCCAACAACAATAATTT
>CALBTC010000471.1 GCA_937967805.1 uncultured Anaerolineaceae bacterium | reverse complement strand
CGTTCTTTTCCCAGGCTACCAGCAGGGGAACGGCCGTAAAAATAGAGCTGTACGTCCCGCTGAGCAAGCCCACAAACAGAATGGCAATAAACGGTTTAATAGAGGCGCCGCCAAACAGCAAAATGGCCACCATGATAAACATAGCGTTAAGCTGTGTGGCCAAAGAGCGATGCACCGTTTCCAAAATAGACCGATTCACCACCTGCTCGTATTTTTCTAACGGCCGTTTGCTAATGTTTTCCCGAATGCGGTCGAATACCACGATGGTATCTTGCAATGAAAAGCCGGCGACGGTGAGAACGGCCGTTAAAAAGAGCGCATCCACTTCCCAACCCAAAAACATGCCCGTCAATGCCGCCACCCCAAAAATAATAAACAGGTCGTGGACCATCGCCGCCACCGCGCAGGCGCCATAGCGGAACGGATTAGGCACCTGGCGGAAAACCACCATGATGTACACCAAAATGATCAACGCAGCCACAATGACGGCAATAAAAGCGGCGTTGGTCACTTCACCGGCCACCGTGCCGCTGACGCTTTCTACCTGGGTGCTGTCCGGCACCAGCGGGGCAATGTCGTTTAGCGCATCTTCAATCGCCTGCGCTTCTTCGGGGCTCAAGGTTTCCGTGCGGATTTGCCACGCATTTTGCAGATTTTCACCACGCAGAGCAATGATGCTGGGATTGGTGATGCCTGCTTCGACAAACACTTCTTCAACGGCCGTTTCCGTCACCGGCTCGGTAAACTGCACCTCAAACCGGGCCCCACCGCGAAAATCAACCCCCAGCAAAAACGGCGATCCCGTGTTGATGAAGGAATAAATCATGGCCAGAATGCCCAGGGCAATAATGATGCCCGAAAAAATAAAATATGTTTTTCGCCTTTCGACTAAGTTAAAAAGAAACATCACACACCTGATGAAAGTTGAAAATGATTAAACGCCCAGCAGCCAACTGCTGCGATCCAGGCGATGGGCTAACTGGCCCATCACCAGCCGGACAAAGGTTCTGGTAACGATGACGGCCGTAAACATGCTAATCGTCACCCCAATGGCCAGCGTCAGGGCAAACCCCTGCACCGCACTGGCGCCAAAGCTGCGGCCAAACGTCCACAGTACCAGGCAAATTACCAGCGTGGCCACGTTGGAATCCCGAATCGAGGTCCAGGCCCGGTCAAAACCTGTCAGGATCGCTTCGCGCAGCGAGCTGCCGGCGCGCAGCTCCTCCTTCATCCGCTCAAAGACTAAAATATTGGCGTCCACCGCCATCCCCGTTGAAAGCAAAAAGCCGGTAATGGCCGGCAGCGTCAGCGTCACCGGAATGGCCATAAACACAGCAATGTTTACGGCCGCATACAAAATCAAGGCAAGATCAGCCAGCAATCCCGGCAGGCGATAATAAATCAGCATGAACAGCAAAACCACGGCCACACCAATGGTCCCGGCCCGAATGCTGGCCTCCACCGAAAGCTCGCCCAACGTCGCCCCAATCTGGCGCGTACTGTCAATGACCAGCGGAATGGGCAAGCTGCCAAAGCGCAGCTGAAGCGCCAGTCGTTGCGCCTCTTCCAGCGTGAAATCACCGGTAATCGTACCCTGACCCTCAATCACCGCGCTGATCTGCGGGCTGGAGATAACCTGCTTGTCCAGCACAATCGTCAAAAATTCACCTTGATGTTCCCGCGTGTAGTTGGCAAACAGGTCCCGCTCTTCGGGTCGCAGCGTGAACTCTACAAAATATTGGCCAAATTCTGTAGAGGCCGACTCAGCCGACTGGATCGCCGCCCCGGTCATTACCGTCTCATATGTGGGTGCTGACGTTGTAACCAGGTTGCCATCTTGTCCAAATTCACAGCGAGAGGGGCCTTCATTCAGGCTGGTACGGATGCAGGTGCCTTCTGCCAATGGCACAGGGCCGGTGTCCACAAATTCCAGCAGCGCCGTTTCCTGAATAAGGGCCACGGCCTCCTCAGGATTGTCAATACCTGGCAGCTCCACCAAAATGCGACGGTCGCCTTCGGTTTGCACCAGCGGTTCTGCCACGCCCAAAGCATTCACGCGCTGCTCGATAATCTGGCGCGAGGTATCAAGCTGGGCCGGTTCAATCTCGCGATCTTGGGGCACATCTGCCTTGAGCAAAACTTGCAGGCCGCCCTGCAAATCCAGCCCCTGCCGAATGGGCAGATTTGGATTTTGTACCACCCAAATGGCCCAGCCCGCTATCGCCAAAATGACGACCAGCCACACATAATCTTTTCCTTCCATAAGTCCTCAATGTTCTTCAACTGCATTAAAAAATCGCATACTATACACTTCCCCAAAAACTGCCTGAAAGCGGCCGGATTTTGTCCAAAGTTTCCGGGGAAATTTGCCTGTCGCTCTTTTTGCAACTGGCGGATTATAACAGCCGCATTATCGGTCGCAACTTTCATACATAAACATAAAATGTTTCTTGGAAAATTCATTGAAAAATTGGACACAGATTTTCGCAGATAAACATAGATTGATACTTCTATCTGTGAAAATCTGGGTTAATCTGTGTCCCATCCAGCTAACCGGGAAAAGTAATGGGTACTGGCAAGCTCATTGGTGATGTGATCGCGGGAATCGTGTCGGTGGGTGCCCTCAAAGTTAAAGCCACAGCGGCGAGCAACGGCCGCACTCCGTTCATTTTCCGAATCGCAGCGTATCAGCAGGCGCTGCGCCTCTAAATGGGTAAAAGCAAACCGGCAAATGCCGTTCACAGCCTCGGTGATGTACCCCTGGCCGGTGTGAGCCGTGTGCAGCCAGTAGCCGATTTCAAAGCTGGGTACCTGCCAATTGGGATCGTGCAGGCCGCTGCAACCAATGAGCGTATCGCTGCCCTTCAGAAAGATGAGCAGCCAAAAATCTTCGCGCGCCAGATATTTAATCTGGCCTTCGCGCACGCGAATCTCGTACTCCTGCTCACTGGCCACGTTAACCGCCCAGGGCATCCACGGTTTAAGTGCATCCTGGGATTCGAGAACGGCCGTTCGCACCACCAAGCCATCCCCCGGCAACGGTCCGCGAATGGTCAAACGTTCAGTGTCAAACGTGTAGGGAATCTCCCGCATGATCGGATTCATAGCAAACTCCAGTACTATATTTTCACGGCCCTTTCACCAAGCCGTAAGCCAGATAGACAGTGAAGCCCGTAGAATAGAGACGTATGTCTGAATTTATTTCCCACTTAAAGCGCAGGCCCGGTACGGTCGTCTCCCTGGCCATTCCCCTGGTTCTTTTTGCCCTGCTGCGGCTTGTGCCCGCGCTAGATATTCATGCCTGGAGTCTATCATGGTACACACGCCTCATCCAATACTATTTTGGGGCGTTTGCCAGCTTTATTGCCCTAATCGCTGCCCTGTTTGCTAACAATGCTCTCGGTGAAAAAACCACGGTTCGTTCTATCTTCTTGACCATCGGCTTCATTGCACTTTCCGTTCTCTTTTTGTTTAGCAGTCTGACAACCCCCAATATTTTGATTCAGGGCGCTTCCAATCCGGCATTTATCTGGTCAATTCGGCTGAGCTTGCCGGTAAGCGGACTATTTTTCGCTGCCTCTGCGATGGACTGGTCAAAACCAGCTGAGTCGTTTATCGTCAGACATCGGCGGCTTTTGTGGCTGACCGGACTTTTGCTGCTGGTTACCTTTGGCATATTGGCCTTCGTTTATCCAGAAATCCTCAACACCTGGTTACAGTTCGATCCCATATTGCCCAGTTTACTGGGCGCTGCTTCCATCGTCATGTTGTTATGGACAGCCTGGCGCGCAAGAATTTTGAACTGGTACGGCAACCGGACGATTAACGCGCGATTAGCGGTCGTTTTTGTGCTTTTGGCCGAAGCCCAGCTTTGTTTGGTGTTGGGAGTAGCCGGTCAGCTTAGCTGGCTCATGCACCATCCCTTGGTTATTGCCGCCCTCATTGTGGCTTTGTCTGCCATTCTAAACAGTTTCCAAACCTCGCGAGACGTGCAGCTTTCTCGCTACTTTTTTGCTTTGGGCAGCATCCTCATTGCCGGACTTTCCCTGGCCAGCGTCGAGATTGGCTTCCGCTGGCTTAGCACCGGCAGTGGCATCAATCGTACCTCGCTTATCCCTTTGAGCATTGCCCAGGGTACCTTAAGCTTCATTGTGCTCTATGTCATCGTTTTTTATTTGAATCAACTCATTAACGAACGGAATGATGCCCTAAGGCGGGAACAACATCTGCGCAGCGAACTAACACAGCTCATTGTGCATGATTTAAAAAGCCCGCTCACCGTCATTTTGAGCGGGATGAACCTGCTGGGAAAAGAGAACCTGGGGACCTTAACCCAAACGCAAAAGCGCCTGCTGTCGAATCTGGAGAAGTCCGGTGAGGAAATCCTCCACATGATTAGCGATTTGCTGGATGTGGAGCGGCTGGAGGCCGGCGCGCTGGCTTTGCAAAAAAGCATTACAAACAGTGCCTTGCTGCTGCAAGACCAAATTGATGAAAGTAAAATACTGGCCAGTACCAATAAGCAAAAATTAAAATTCAGCTATGAGCCTAATCTGCCGCAAGTACGGGTTGACAAAGGTCTGATCGCTCGCGTATTTGCCAATTTGCTCAGCAATGCACTGAAGTTCACCCCGGAAGGCGGTAAAGTTAAAGTCAATATTGCCCGGCAGGAAAATCTTTTGGTGATCACTGTGGCAGACAGTGGCCCAGGCGTACCGTTGCATGAACGTGAGCGTATTTTTGAGAAGTTCGCCCAGGTAGAAGGGGGGGAACGACGTGGCGCAGGTTTAGGGCTAACCTTTTGTAAAATGGTGGCGAATGCTCACGATGGCAACCTGACCGTAAGCGAAAGCGAGTTGGGCGGGGCCTTATTTTGCCTGACGCTGCCTTTCACAGAAGAAGAGGCCAGCTTGCCGGCGGACGTTTTACTGCCATCATCAACATATGGCGGCGATTGGGCGCTGGATACGCCGCACCACACACCAACACCTAACTAATGGCAAACCGTTAACCACCCACAAATTTGGTTTTGTAGCCTTGTGCTTGCAACACCTCGGCAATTTTTTCCCTGTGATCCCCCTGAATTTCGATGATTCCCCCTTCCTTGACAGTACCCCCACTGCCACACGCTTTTTTGAGCTGCTTGCCCAGCCTGGCCAACTCTTTGTCGGTTAGCTGAAAATCGCGCAAAACGGTGACCTGCTTACCGCCCCGGCCTTTTTTCTCGCGCTGAATGCGGATCGTTTGTTCGGCTGGGGGACGGGATTGGGGAACGGCCGTTCGCTTCTCCGGCTCTCTTACTTCAAAATCATCATCGGCCGTGGAATACACCACATTTCGTTTACGTCGTCTCATACAAGTTCCTTAGGGGTTAATCAGAGGCAAATAAACTGCCTCCGAGAGTTCAATAGTGATGACGGCATTGGGACTGCTGCTGGCCTGGTAGACCGCCTGGTCACGCCCTACCACCATAAATTGGTAAGTGTGCCCCAATTCAGATGGGTAAATGGCAGAAACGGCCGTTTCCCCCACCAACCATTCTGTAAACGCACCCCCATCCACCGACACCAGCACGTCATAATCCGCCATGCCGCTGCCGGCATCGCTGCCGCTCCAGCTCAGGTTAATTTGCGTTGTGGCCGTTGCCGGGCCGCTAATGGCAACCGTGGGCGGCAGCGTGTCTTGCTCAATTAATATCGCGGGACGGCCGCCAATGGGGTACAGCGTCGGGTCCCAGATGGCGTTCTGGTTGGTGGCGCCGGGCAGCGAGATGGTGAATTCGCCGTTGACGGCCGTCACCGTTTGCGTTATGCCATCCGGCCAGATGAGTTGGCCGGTACCGTCGGCGTTGGTTGTGGGGATTACGGCCGTTTGCTCACTGCCAAAGCGGGCCCACAGGCCCAAAATGCGCGATTTTGTCTCCGGCTGGTAAAAGGCAATCCACTCTTCCGGACCATTGGCCGGATCGCTGCCGCCGGGGCGCAAACGCCACAAAGGTTCCACGTCGGTAAAATAGGTGGTGAGCAGTTGAAACGCCGAAAGGCCGGGTCGGGGCGTGCCGCCGTTGGGATGCTCCCAGTAGCAGCCCGACACGGATGAATCGCTTACATTGCGAAATAAGCCAAAGGCATCTCCGCCAGGATCAAGCAGCGGGTCGCCGGTACAGCTGGTGACCGGCGTGAAGTTTGTACCGCCGGGCTGGTTGCCGCAATCATCATAAAGCTGGAAGAAAAAGATGTTGTCGGCCCCGGCGTAGGTAGCATAAAAGGCGCTTTGAATGATGAAGTCGGCCTGCTCGCTCATCGAGGCGCGAAACGGACTGGTCGGTTCGCACACCGGGCCGGGATAATCATCCCACACCGGCACGCCGGATTCATTGAGCCAAATTGGTTTTTCCAGGCCGCGGGCGGCCAGCGTGCTTCCGGCGCGCCACACCTGGTACCAGGAGCGCCAGGCATATAAGTAGTTGTGGGTAGCCAGGATGTCGTGGTAATAGCTGTAAGTCGGCGCGTTACTGTCGGCATCGTAAATGGTCATCACATCGTTGTAAAAAGTGAGGTTTGTGCTTTCATTGGCCAATCCGCCAAAAATTACATTTGCGTTGGGATCGGCCAGCTTAGCGGCCAAATAACCCACTTTGAGCAGGCGGGCGTAGTCAGCGGTAGTGCCATCCCAGAAGGAGCTGAGGTCCGGCTCGTTCCACATCTCCCAATGGGTGACGCCCTGGCCGGGGGACCAACCTTTTTGCTGGGCCAGAAAGCCGCCGGGTTTATAGCGGGAGACGGCCGTAAACACAAACCGCGCCCACCGGTTGGCCGGATTAATCTGCTTGGCCGTCCCCAAAACATCCGTGCCGTCGCTAAAAACGGGCTGGTAAAGTCCCTGTGGCGTGGCCGCTTGCACCGCGTCGATGCTCAGCGGACGGCCCGGCACCGGTCGCGGCAGCGGGCTGGTTTGCTTCGCGCCGGTCGTGTAAAACGAGGGGGTACCCAGCAAAATGGCGTTTAGCCGAAACCCCTGGGCCAGATCGTTTTCAATGGCGACGTCCTGGTAAGCCCAGTTAAAATTATTGTCCGACTGCTCGATGTCATACCAGTAAAGCGGCCAGCGGTTCCAGGTGGCCCCGGTAGCTTTGCCGTTATCATAACGCGTTTGGCTGACGGGGGTAAGCCCTTTGGCCCAGCTGATGAAGTTGACGCCATAGGCCGGTTGGCTGCTGGGGATAGCGGCGGCTACGCGGTAATCGGTAACGTCTGTGGGGATGGCGCGGACGGCCGTTGCCCGCCAGCCAGCTACAGACAAAGAAAGCAGACAAACCAAAAGCAACAAGGAGAGAAACGGCCGTTTCTCACCCATCTTCAAACTGCGATCAGGTTCAGGAGCAAAGTTTGGGGCCATTCAGGCAGGAATATGCTCAGGCGGCGCCTTCACAATGGCGCAAACCATCCAACAATAGGCGCAATCCGGCGCTGATGCGTTCCAGCGAAAAGCCGCGCACTTCTCGCTGGTAGTAGAAAATATCTGCCTTCAATGGTGCCAAGATGGCATCTGCCAGATAATCAACATCCAGCGTGTCCGAGATTTCGCCGTTGAGAACGGCCGCTTTCAGCAAACCGTTCACCGTCATGTATTGCCAGAAGTGGGGCAGCTCTAACCCGTCCGGGTCATGGTCTTGCAGCAGACCGGCCCGCTGCACTTCGCACAGCAGCGGCGCGTGGGCATCGGTAAAGTAGATGAGGGCGTCGATGAATTGGTCCAGTTGATCCATTTTGGGCGTGTTCTGAGCCGACATTTGCTGCAGCCGAGACAGTATCCCATTCTGGAACTCAACCATCTGCGTGTCCATTAAGGCCAGGCACAGCTCCGCCTTGTTGGTAAAGCGGCGATAAAGCGTTCCCTTGCCCACTTCGGCTGCCTGGGCAATATCGGCCATATTCACGTTAGCCACGCCGTGCTCGGCAAACAGCTTTTCGGCCGTTTGCAGAATGCGGGCCCGGTTTGCCGCCGCATCCCGCCGCTCCTGGCGATAGGTTGAACCAACTTCATCAATTGTGCCCAGCGTGATTGTATCCTGTTCTGGCTGATTCATTTTATTTTCCTAACAGATAGATGTGCACACCGCTTCAAGGTTTCTTCCTACAGTAAAAGCTATTTTACCGTTTTTGTAAATAGACCGCTAAATACACAACAAACTTTGTTGCTTTTTCCTGTCCAAAAGACCAGGATTTATAAAAATTTTGATCAAACAGTTGACAAGCGGACCCGAGTCCGCTAATATTCTATCGCATATACGGACTCGAGTCCACATATCAGGAAGAAAAACATCTAACCATACAAATGAACACAAGGAGATTATACAACAATGTCTTGGCAAATTGATTCTTCACACTCGCATATTAATTTTACAGCGCGTCACATGATGATTTCAAAGGTGCGTGGCAGCTTTGAAAATTTCAGCGGCACCGTAAACTTTGATGAGGAAAATCCGACCAACACCACCGTTAATGTAGAAGTCGATTTAACCAGCATTAATACCCGCGATGAGCAGCGTGACGGCCATCTAAAATCCCCGGACTTTTTTGACGTGGAAAATCACCCCACAATGAAGTTTGTCAGCACCCGGGTAGAGCAGATTGATGAGAACAACGGCCGTCTCTACGGCCAGCTCACCATCAAAGACATCAGCAAAGAAGTGGTGCTCGATGTGGAATATGCGGGCATTGCCAAAAGCCCCTGGGGCACCATCAGCGCCGGCTTTTCCGCCACCGGCAGCCTCAACCGCAAAGAGTGGGGGCTCAACTGGAACCAGGCGCTAGAGACCGGCGGTGTCCTTGTCGGCGACAAAATCAATATTGAAATCGAGCTGGAACTGGTGAAGCAGGTGCAGGCTGAACCAGCTTAAAGATTGGTAATACGTGATAAGTGAAAAGTGATAAACAAGCGTCAGTCTGCACCACTTTTCACTTTTCACTTACCCGGTAAAGCAGTAAGATAGATAGTAATGGAAGCAATACACCCAAACACCCAAATAGGCTTGGTTTCGCTAACGGTAGCGGATTTTGAGCGATCCCTACCCTACTACAGGCGCAGCATTGGCCTAAAGCTGCTCAGCCGAGATGGCAATATCGCTCTGCTGGGCACGGCTGAACGGCCGCTTCTCGAACTCGTTGAAATGCCAGGGGCAACCCTGCCCCGCGGCACCACCGGCCTGTATCACTTTGCCCTGCTGGTGCCCAGCCGGCTGGAGTTGGCCCGGACGTTCAAAAATCTGGTCGATACCGAGACGCCGCTGGGCGGCTTCTCTGACCACAGCGTTAGTGAAGCGATCTATTTGTCTGATCCCGATGGCAACGGCATTGAAATTTACCGGGATCGGCGACGGGAAGAGTGGCCCATGCAAGACGGCCGTCTGCAAATGAACACCCTGCCCCTCGACCTGCAAAGCTTGATTGGTGAGCTAAACGGCCAATCGCGCGAATGGCGCGGACTGCATGACGGCACCAAAATGGGCCACATTCACCTGCACATTCGCGACGTGGATGAAGCTGAAGATTTTTATTGCAAAGTTTTGGGATTCGAGCGCATGATGCGCTACGGTCCCAGCGCCGGCTTTGTTTCTGCCGGTGGCTACCACCATCACATTGGCCTCAACACCTGGACAGGAAAGGGTGCGCCGCCACCGCCAGAAGGTTCCGCCGGACTGCGCTACTTCCAGATTCTCTTGCCATCCCAAAATGCGCTAACGGCCGTCGAACAAAGATTAATAGCACACAACGTTTCATATGAGCAGCAAGATGGCAGCCTTGCCATGCAAGACCCATCCAAAAACAGTTTGCTGATAAAGGTGCAAGCCGCATGAGTTCTATGTTTGATAGCGTGATTAACAATTTGGAGATCAAAGGCAGCCTGCAATTTTACAAGGCAAACACCTTTCCCTTGATCAATCCTGTGCATT
>CALBTC010000470.1 GCA_937967805.1 uncultured Anaerolineaceae bacterium | reverse complement strand
TTTATTGTGCCAGGAAGTCGTCTACGTTGCTGAACAGCTCTTCCATGTCGGTTGGCTGCATATCGCCCATGTGGGCAATGCGGAAGGTGACGTTTTTGAGGCGGCTGCCATACCCGTTGGAGAGAATCATGCCGCGCTCGCGCAAGAAGCTGTTCAGGGCGGACACGTCAATCCCCAGGTTGTTGCTGATGCAGGTGACCGTCGGGGAGCGATATCCTTCCGGGGCCAGCAGCTCAAAGCCGTGGCCGGTGGCCCAGTTGATCGTCATGTCGCGCATGGCCAGGTGGCGGGCAAAGCGACTTTCCATCCCTTCGGCCATCATGTCGTCCAGCTGGCGATCCAGGGCAAAGAGCAGGGAGACGGCCGGCGTGGCCGGCGTCTGGTTTTTGGTCATGTATTTGTCCAGGGTGATGAAGTCAAAGTAGTAGCCGCGATTTTTTACGGTTTTGGCTTTTTCCATGGCCCGTTCGGAGACGGCACAGAAGGCCAGGCCGGCGGGCAGGGCAAACGCTTTTTGGCTGGAGGTGAGGGCCACGTCCAAATCCCAGGCGTCAAACTCAAGGCGCGCCCCGGAAAGGCCGCTGACGGTATCGACCAGGATCATGATCTCATCACCGTTGGGGGCGCTGCGAATGGTCTGGGCAATCTCTTTGATGGGATTTTCGACCCCGGCGCTGGTTTCATTGTGAACGATGGTGACGGCGTCAAAGCCCCCTTTGGCCAGCCGCTCGGCGATCATTTCCGGTAGGATGGGCTGGCCCCACTCTACTTCAAGGACCTCGTTCTCTTTGCCGTTGAGTTCACACACCTCGCGCCAGCGGTCGCTGAAGGCACCGTTGACGCAGTTGAGCACCTTTTTGTCTATGCAGTTGCGCACGGCGCCTTCCCAGAAGCCGGTGCCGGAGGAGGCGCTGATGAGGATGCGCCGGTTGGTGAAGAAGGTTTGCTGTAATTTGGGTTGAATACGGCCGATTAAATCAGCACATTCCGGCATCCGGTGCCCAATCATCCATTCGGTTTGCGCATCCAGAATTTCTGGCCGAACTTCAGTCGGCCCGGGAATATAAAGCTTGATATGCTTGTTGGAACTTCTCTTTGAGTCGTTCATGGTTGAAATTAAATGCTCCTGTATTTGCTAGGGTAAATGCTTTTTGAAAAACGGTTTCGTGCGGAGTATCTTTGACCTGGCGAACGGCGGCGGGACCGGCGGCCAGCAGCAGCAGCGGGGCCAGGCTGGGCGTGTGCAAAAAGACAGGTGATTCTGCCTTGACGCGCTCCCGCTGTACCACGCCGCCAAAGCCGACAAACAAATCAACGGTCCGGCTGGCCAGCAAATCACTGCTGCCGTCGCCAATGAGTAGGGAACGGCCGTTTTGCGTTCCCAGCAGTTCTTTTACAATTTTCGCTTTGCCGTCGCTCTCCGTTAGCGCCCCTTCTTCATAATCGATGTACCGTTGACGTTTCGGCTTTTGAAAATCCGTTTCGGCATACCACCAGTCGCCGGCCAGCTTGTCGTAATCGACCTGCACGGCGCGAATGTTTGCTTTGGGCACGCCTAAATAGACGCCAAACTCCCGCACCGGTTCAGCCAGTCCGCCGCTGATGATGTAGACGTGATGGCCTAAAAATTGCAGGGCGGCGATGACCGCCTGGGCATCGGCAACGATGTTGCGTTTGTAAACAGTGCGAATTTGCTGAATCTGTTCATGCGTGGGGCGGACGGCCTGTAACCGTTTGGCGTAAACATCTTCCAAATCCAGCTTGCCGTCCATTGCTGCGTTGGTGAGGACCTCGACGCGCCATTTTTTGCCGGCGGTTTCGGCCAATACATCGATCCCTTCTACGGTGGAGAGGGTGGAATCGCAGTCGAAGAAGACGTGTTTATAGGGAGGCCAGCGCATATGATTGGATTGTACTCTAAGCGAGGGCGTTGGCAACTGATTTTTGTCTGGAAACGGCCGTTACAATTTGGATAGTTTATCTAATTTGGAGGCTCAATGGTTTGAAAAAACTTGACGCAAAGGCGCAAAGAGGCAAAGGAATGATCAAGAATGAAAGATCGATAGCCCCCTTTGATCCTTCTAATTCTTTGCGTTCTTTGCGTCAACAACTCTCGTTTTCGAACTATCCGGATTGGAGATTGAGCTGCAAACGGCCGTTCTCCACCAAACAACTCATCCCGGCCGTATCCCAAATAATGGGATCGCCTTTCAAGGTAGTGAACGAGCCGCCGCTTTCCTGCACCAGCAGCAGCGCCGCCGCCACGTCCCAGGGGCGCAGGCGCAAATTGATGTAGGCGTCTACACGCCCGGCAGCGACCCAGGCCATGGCCAATGCGGCCGTACCGATGGCCCGCACCGTAAACGATTTTTCAGCAAGGTGGCCAACCAATTCCAGCATCGAGGTGCGCTTGTCGGCAGAACTGCACCAGTCCAGCGCCAGCACCGCATCCTCCGTATTTTCAACGGTGCTGACGGCCGTTGCGCGGGGCGGGGCGTCGCCGATTTGCAGGGTGGCACCTTGCCCTTTGGCAGCGCTGAACAGCTCGTGCCGCATCGGGTCATAGATAGCAGCGGCCAGCGGTTGGTAACTATCGGCTTGTGGCCGGCAGGCGGCGATGGCGATACAAAATTCAGGCACATTGCGGCTGTAGTTGGTCGTACCGTCAATCGGGTCGATGATCCAAACGAGCGGGCCGGTTTCGGGCAAATCGCTGTCTTCCTCTTCGGTGAGGAAGCCGTGGTTAGGGAAGCGCGCCCGGATGGTGTCGGTGATGCGCTGCTGGGCGGCAAAATCGGCGTCGGTGACCAGATCGCGGAACCCTTTTTGCGCAACCTGGCGCGGTTGGGACCACATCTCGCGGGCCAATTTTCCGGCGGAAACGGCCGTATCACAAGCCACCTGCCGTAATTCATTTAATTCATCTAAGTTCATCTAAAGACCTTTACGATTAAAACCGCAGAGGCGCAGAGAACGCGGAGTTTTTAAGATCACTCTCTGCGTCTCTGCGCCTCTAGGTTAAAAAAATTTCTACCTTAAATGATGCGGCGGCGCACGCTGGAGCTGACGTAGTCTAGCAGCGAAACCACGATGGCGATAGCCAACATCATGACGCTGGCTTCGCGGTAACGCAGCAGGCGAATGCTCTGGCTGAGCAAAAAGCCAATGCCGCCGCCACCGACAAAGCCGATGATGGTGGACATGCGCACGTTGATGTCCCAACGGTACAGCGTGTAAGCAATGTAAGGCGGCACGATTTGGGGAATGACGGCAAACACAATCATCTGCAGCCGGTTGGCGCCCGTGGCGGTGATGGCTTCAATGGGGCCGTCGTCGATGCCTTCGATTTGTTCGGAGAACAGCTTGCCCAGCGCGGCGATGGTGTGCAGCGTCAGGGCCATGACGCCGGCAAACGGCCCGAGCCCAACCCAAACCACAAACACAATGGCCATGATGAGCGGCTCGATGGAGCGCAGGGTGTTGAAGATGCCGCGCGAGATGGTGTAGATGACAAAGCCGATGCCAAACGGCCGTTTCGGGGCTACAAACAGCGCGCCAACGGTGGCGATCACGCTGGCTATCAGGGCCGGGTAGAGGGTCCAGTTTTCCGGATTGTCAAACTGGTACAGCCAGTTCAAGATGGTGCCAATACCGTAAACGACGACGGCCGTTCCCAAAAAGGTGCAAACGGCCGTAACCAATCGGGCCGGAGTTCCTGTAAGACGCAGTACGGCTTCTTGCCCATAGCGACTGCCCAGCAGCATGGCCACACCTGCGCCTAAAACGGCCGTCAGGGCCGGCAGCGCCAGACTCAGCAAGTCGCCCATAATCTTGAAGAAGTTGCCCACGAAGCTGAAGTTCACCGTCATGGGGCCAAGTTGAAACGCGGAGGATTGCAGAAAGTTGGCCAGTGAGATGCCGCCTACCTGCCCCAGAGCAGAGAGCAGCGCCAGGGCAAACAGCGACAGCAAAATAATGAGCACCAGTTCGCCGATGGCAACGGCCGTTGCCCCTGTAGAGCGTCTCTTTTCACTAACAATTGGCGGTCCAAAGCGCAGCAGGAGCCAGCCGGCTGCGGCCGTGACCATAAAAATGCCCAGCGTCAGGCCCGTTTGGTCGCTGAAATTTGACGCGAGATTAACCATCTGGCGCGCCCCCAGGAAGCCCAGGCCGCCACCAATGGGCAGCAGCGCCAGGGCCAGCATGAAGCTGGCCAATGGCGAGGTCACTTCCAGCATCAAGTTGCGCGCTGCCAGGAAGGAAACAGGAATTGCCAACACTGTGCCAATGGTTGTAGCCAGCAGCGCCATAAATATCGTTTCGACGATGAAACTGAGCGTATTGACAGATGTTTCTGTGAGGTTGAAAGGTTGAGTTTCTTCTAAGAACAATGGATCAATGATGTCCGGATCGGTTATATCAGGATCGGCCAAGAAGCGGAGCACGCCAATAAGCTGCGACTGCCGGTTTTCGGAGCGGAGCCTGCCCATGTCAATTTCTGTCACCTGCACAGCAATGGCATATATCAAAAACAAAATAACAAAGGCGGTAAAGGTTTGTAATGCCTGTCTGACCGGTGTTTTTTCGTCTTGTTTAAGCGTGGTCATAAAGTTCCCTGATATTGGGTAATTGGGTAATTGAGTAATTGGAAAATATGCAATACCTCATTCAAATTACCTGGTTACCTAATCACACAATTACTTAAATAATTCGGCTGCGTACTCTGGCGCTGATGTTATCCAATACAACAACCACAACGGCGATAGCAATCACCATCACGCTGGCTCGTGTGTAAAGCAGCTGGTTGATATTGCGCTGCAAGACAAAGCCGATACCGCCACCGCCAACAAAGCCTATGATGGTAGATAAACGTACATTGATGTCCCAACGGTAGAAGATGTAGGCAATATAGTGCGGCGTAATTTGAGGCACCACGGCAAACACGATGCGCTGTAGCTGGTTGGCCCCGGTAGCGGTAACCGCCTCAACGGGACCTTCGTCGATGTTTTCTACCTCTTCCGAGAACAGTTTTCCCAGGTCGGCCACGGAATGCAGCGTGAGGGCCATGATGCCGGCAAACGGACCCAGGCCCACCCACACCACAAAGACAAAGCCCATCATCAGCGGCTCAATGGAGCGCGTAGCATTGAAAACGGTGCGGGTGATGTTGTACACAACCAGACCAACCGCGTAATGGTGTTTGGCCGGTGCACGCAGGCTGATCAGGGCGGCAATCAGGCCAAGGATGAGTCCAGGCAAGAGGAACGCGTTGAGCTGAGCCGCGAAGGTTTCGGGTAAAAATTCACGAATGCCGAGCAAGTTGATCCAGGTCACGCCTAGGGCAATGAGGATGAAGAGCACGGCCGTTCCCAACAATGTCGTCACAAAATTCAGAATGCGCAATGTGGTTTCAGGCAGCCGCATGGTGGCCTGCTCGCCTAATCGACTACCCACCTGGTTTGCCACCAGTGCACCAATAAAGCCAAAAGTGAGCGGCAGCAGCAAAATTATCAGTTCGATGAGGACAAAAATGAAGTTGCCAACAAACCCCAATGGTTCCAGGCCGGTTTGTAGTGAGGCCAGAAAAGTACTGTCTGCGCTGAGCACTGGGCCTACCAGCAGCTGCCCCAACCAGAATGCCGCGCCACCCAAAACGGGCAGTAAAATAATGCCAGACATGATGCCGGTTATCGGCGCTTTTACATTTTGCATCAAATTGCGGGCAGCAACAAAGGAAAGGGGAATGGAGATCAGCGTGCCGACGGTGGAGGCGATGAGCGCCATGAGCACTGTTTCCACAATTTTGTCCAGCGCTTCAAAGGTCGTATCGCTCAGCCCAACAATGTGGCGATCAACCACTTCAATCACTTCCAATGTTTGAGGCTCTTCACTGGCGCGAATGTCTGGCATGGTGAAGGTGACCTCCAGTTGACCATCTTCGCTTACCTTAAATTCAGCTACGCGGCGGGTGGTCGTGGCCCCGATTGGCCTCCAGGCAATAAGCCCTTCAGCATTAGGCTGGAAACCGCTGCCAGTGATGGTGATGGGATCTTGCGTGGTTGTCGCGCAGTTGGGCACCATCAGCAGTTCACGCCCTTCAATGGAGACCTGGGACCCTCTAACCTGTTCGGGACAGGGCATGCGCAAGGAAACGGCCGTACGCCGTGTTTCTGTTTCGTAGGCAAAAAAGTCTGGCCGGGCAAAGCTGCGGATCAGACTAACCAGGTTTTCCTGTCGCTGAGGTTCCAATGGTTCTTCCAGGTTCACTTCGGTAACCTGAAGTCCATAGGCATAGAGTAAAAATATTGCGAGGATGATAACGGCCGTTTTCCACCATTGCGAAGAACGGCCGTTGCGGTTCTCATTTTTCATACAACGCTCTTTTGGAGTGGTGATCGGTGGTCGGTAATCGGTTATCAGTATTCAGTAATTGGTTTACTGACCACTGATTACTGCTGACTAATTACCGTTATCCGATCCGTTCGGCTTCCTGACCGTAAATATCGATGAACTTTTCGTCGTTAATTTCCTTCGGCGTGCCGTCGAAAACCAGCCGTCCCTCATTCAAGGCAATGGCCCGTGTGCTGTACTGTTGCACCAAATCCAGGAAGTGAAGACTGCACAACACCGTGATTTTGTCTTCCCGATTAATTTGTAACAAATGGCGCATAATGCTGTGGGCCAATGCCGGGTCCAGACTGGCAACGGGCTCATCGGCCAGAATCATCTTTGGTTCCTGCATCAGGGCCCGAGCAATACCCACGCGCTGCCGCTGTCCACCACTTAACTCGTCAGCTCGATTTTCCGCTTTGTCGCGAATGCCGACTCGCGCCAGGCTGGCGTGGGCCCGCTTAATATCTTCTTGAGGAAATCGCCCCAAAATACTGGCAATGGGATTTACATACCCTAGCCGCCCGCTTAATACGTTTGTTAGCACCGATGAACGATTGACTAAGTTAAAATGCTGGAAAATCATGCCGATTTGGCGGCGTGCCCGGCGCAGTTCTTCGCCAGACACCCCAGACAGTTCAATGCCGTTCCACCAAATCTCGCCTGATGTCGGTTCAATGAGGCGGTTGATGCAGCGCAGCAGGGTGCTTTTGCCCGAACCGCTCAGGCCGATAACGGCCACAAATTCACCGTCAGGCACTTCAAAACTAACGTCTTTCAGGGCGACGGTGCCATCTTCATAAACTTTTGTGAGATTTTGGATTCTTAACATGAGTATTTAAGACCCTAAAGGTTTGATTTCAGAAAACTTTATGCCCGAAGGGGCAAACCCGTAGGGTCTGGCGCTGGGGGCACAAATGAGTAAATGAAGAAGCCGGACGAACAATGCTGCCCGTCCGGCTTCATTTAGAAGCTAATGGATTGGTTAGCCGCCGAGAATGTCTTCCTCGGTGATGCCCAGGGAGTCCATTGCCGAGCGTACGGGATCGTAGAAGCTGTCGGTAACGGCTTCCAGTCCGGTCCAGCTATAGAATTCTTCGGAGCAAATGGATTCGGCGCACGCTTCGGAAGCGGTGAACTCGATAAGCGCTTCAATTATGTTGTTTGCTGTATTCAGCGGGAACTCTGGCCCAAAGGAAACGGTGTCGTTTGGAATCTGGTCAGTTAGCGCCAAGATACGTGTTTCCTGGAAAATATCTGGTGCGGTGTCAACAACGGTCGAACGAGCATCCAAAATCCGGTAACCACCCTCAGCCGGGCCACCAGCAACAAAGGTACGACCTTCTTCCGTGCGAACCGGGTCTTCACCAGCTTCGCGCCAGATTTCCGGATTGTCTACGCCATAGGTCCAGTTACGCGAGAAGTTGGGCAGCAATGGCGGGCTGAAGAAGGCGGTGCCAAAATCGCAATCTCCATTGTACACACCCAGCATGGAGCCATTGTGGCCACCGGCTTCAGTAATTTCACCAGGCTCAACACCCAATTCCGCGAATGCGGCGCTAGGGTAGAGGAAACCAGAGGTAGAGCCGAAGTCAGGAATACACCAGGTAGCCCCGGCCAGGTCTTCCAGCGTTTCGGCCTCGCTGTCCATTGGCACCACGAACTGTGCAGCATACCAGGAGAGGCCAAAGCGAACGGCCGCACCACCAACGGTTACACCACAGCGATTGTTGGCCAAGACGTAGCCCTGTGCGGGAATGAAACCGATGGTGTCATCGGGGGAAGCGCACATTTCTTCAATGGTGGCGGCATAGCTGGTGGGCACGCTGACTTCAAAGTTCAAGCCGGTTGCCTCGTTGAGGGCGGTGGCCAAAATTTCACCACCGGAAATGATCTGGTCAACATCTACCGAGGGCACAAACAGCACCTTGATCGGGCGTTCTTCAGAGCCAAGCGGTGCTTCCTCAGCCTCTACTTCTTCAACGACGGTTTCTGTTTCGGTTACAACGCGGGTGACTTCAACAGGGACCTCTACTTCAACGGGTACTTCTACTTCTTCTGTTTGGGTTACGACGCGGGTAACTTCAACAGTTTCAGTCGTGGGTGTACAGGCTGCAATAAGAAAAAGCAGTACCGATACAGAGACTAAAAGCCTAAACATATGTCGTGTTTTCATCGTTTCCTCCTTCGAAAAACACAAGGGAATGCCCAAAAGGTTAGGTAAAACTGTAACCCTGGACGAAATGACGGTAAATACCATGAAATTATATCATGGGGCCAATCGGTGACAAATCAGGACTAATTAACGGAACAAATAAGGGCAGAATGAACCACTCATTCTGCCCTTGTTTTTAAAGTGATGGCAGGAAACGGCCGTTTCCTGCCATCCTCAACAACTAATTACCAATTTCCTCCAGGAGCTCTTCCTGCAGCTCGTTGGCTCGCTCAGTCAAATCGTCCAACGTGGCTTGAACGTCTGCACCCTGAATGATGGCATTGTAAGCTTCCTGTGCTGCGTCACGTACCGACTGGTACGAGATGAGCTGTGGTTCAAACTTGCCATATTGCAGCAAGTCCAAAGCTGTAGCCCACACTTCGTTTTCGGCACTATAGTCTCCCAAGAACTCGACTGTTTCAGAGTTGGTCGGGAAGTAATTGCTGGCTTCAACCCAACGTGCCTGAACTTCAGGCGAGGTGAACCATTTCACAAAATCCCAGGCAGCCAACTGCTGTTCCGGCGTTGTCCGCACGATCATCACGTCACCACCGTAGATGTTTACAACTGGATCAGGCGTTGTGTGCGGAATGGCGGCAACTGCATATTCATCCGGTTCCGTACCGGCTTCTTCAGCTACGGTTGCAAAGTCAATCTCATAGAAAGGAATACCAGAGCTGGAACCTTGAGCGAATAAAGCGTTGCGATTGGCTACCTCAGGATTGGGGAAGCCGTCGAAGAAGTAGGCGCAAACCAGACCGTCTTCGCCGGGGTTGGCCAATTCTTGCATCATCTCCATTGCGGCAACTGTTGCGTCGCTGTTGTAAACATAGCTGGTGCCATCTTCGGTCAGAATGTCGCCACCGTAAGCATACGTCCAAGCGGCCATCGCCGAAGCATCGTCACGCAGCACGTAACCACCAACGCCACTGTCGCTGGCCGCTGCCGCCGCACAAGACATTTCGACAAACTCTTCAGGAGTGGCTGGCGGTGCATCGTAGCCCAGCTCTTCCAGGTAGGTCTTATTGTAATGCAGCAGCTCGATGGAACGGTTTGGCGGGAAGCCTAGACGCTGATCATCAAAGGCAACGTGAATGCTTTGGTTGAAGAAGCTCTGGTAGAAAGCTTGTTGCTCTTCTTCGCTCAAGCCCCAGTGCGGATCATTCAGGTAATCGTTCAGGTCAACCAGCGTATCGTTCAGCTGGTAGAATGCCTGATCATTCTGGTAACCAACCACCAGCGTGGCCGGGACTTCACCGGAAGCAATGCTGGCGTTAACAGCGTCGCGAATGTCATTGTAGCCGCCCTGGTTTAGCCCTTCAATGGTAATGCCACATTCATTGGTTTCATTGTAATCATTGATGATCTCAATGAGCAGCTCTTCTCGGGAACCGCTGTGGTTATGCCACCATATAACCGTTTGCCCGCGGGGATCCACACCAGCAAACGGACCATCTTCAGCAGGGGCACAAGGTTCCATCGCCTCTTCCATTTCCTCTTCTGCCTCTTCCACGGTTTCTTCAGCAACTTCTTCGGCTTCATCCATGGTTTCTTCAGCTTCGTTCACCACTTCTTCGGCAACTTCTTCGGCCTCGTTTACCGCTTCTTCCGCCTGGTCGGCAACGTCTGCGGCCGTATCTTCGGCCGTATCTACTGCTTCTTCAACGGTATCTTCCGCGCTGCCACCACAGGCAACCAGGAACATGGGCACAATCAAGGCCAGAAGCATGAACCATTTGAGATATTTTTTAGACATTTGTCTTCTCCTCGAAACTTGATTTTTTCTAAAACTAATTACAGATTGATAAACCATCTGTAATGATTGACAGATTTTTAGGCGTTACTAATTATTCTGCCTTTATTTAAACGCTACCGATGGCACCACCTCCTTAAGCATTGGAAGCTGCAACACAAATTTGATTGTATTAATTAACCCTTTAATCCAGATCGGGTCATTGCTTCGATGAACTGACGTTGGGTAAAGAAGTATAAGACCAGAATTGGTAAGATTGTAATAATCGCCCCCGCCATTTGTAAATGGACAAAACTGCCAGCTTCCTGCAAGAAACTTTGTAGTCCATAAGAAATAGGACGCCATTCCAGGGAACGCGTGACAAGAATTGGCCAGGCCAGACTGTCCCAACTGCCCAAAAAGCCAAACAGGCCCAAAATGAGAATG
This sequence comes from uncultured Anaerolineaceae bacterium, assembly GCA_937967805.1. Next base: position 49,263 of record CALBTC010000470.1, on the reverse strand, counting down.
GGCGCCTTGGAAAGTGGTACCACTATTTGCAGTAGATAACGCAGATGACTGGCTCCATCAATTTGAGCAGAATCCCAAAGCTCATCGGGAACTTGCTGGAAGAACTGGCGCAGTAAAAAGATGCCGAAAGCACTGGCCATGAAGGGTACCGTTAAGGCTGGCCAATTATCGATCCATTGGAAAGGCGTTACTTTGCCCAGCCAGGAGACAGTGAGAAAGTTTGGCACCCAGGTGATGGCCTGGGGCAAGGTAAGCGTGGCTAAAAAGAGGCCAAACAGCAGATTTTTGCCGGGGAACTCCATACGGGCAAAAGCGTAGGCGGCCAATTCGCCAAAGACAACTTCACCGGCAACGGTGATAAGGGCAATAATCAAGCTGTTGAAGAAAAATTCAGAAAAATCTGCTTCTTGCCACGCTTCAATGTAGTTGCCCCACTGTGGGGTGCTGGGGAGGAAGGTTTGGCTGGTAGCTTCAGTGAGATTCATTAATGAAATGCTGACGGTTGCCAAAAAAGGAATGATAGCGATGGCGGCACCTATTGCCAGCACAATGTAAGTGAAAAGTCTGGCCCAGTTGAAGCCGCCTGTTGCCGGTGTGGCGCGTTCTCTAGTGGGAATGGTTGCCGGATGATTAGCCATAGAACACTCTCCCTTTGGCGATGCGATCCAATACGGCCGTTGCGCTCAAAATAACCAAAAGCAAAATGATGCCTAGTGCAGCCGCGTAGCCGATGCGTGTATCGCGGTTAAAGGCGTCGAAAATAACGAGGCTGGCTGTATCCATGGTGCCCAGCGCCGCCCGAGTACGCAGAACAAAAATAGTGTTGAACGCTTTAAAGGCACCAATGACGCCAAAAATAGTCAAAAAGTAGGTGATGGGCGAAAGCAGCGGCAGCGTGATGTGACGGAACTGCGCCCAGCGTCCGGCGCCGTCCATTGAGGCCGCTTCATAATATTCGCGTGAGATATTACCCAGGCCGGCCAAAAAAAAGACAACGTTGTAGCCGGTATATTTCCAGATGCCGAAGATGATAGCCACCACCAGCGCCAGGCTGGGACCTTCGGCCCATTCGGGCACGCCAAAATTAAGGGCATCACCAATGAGCTGGTTGATGCCGTTTGGTTCATTCAGCCAGCCGAGAGGCTGGAGACCGATGGAAGTGAGCAAGACGTTGATGGTGCCTGTGGGATTACCGGAGAAGAGGACTTTGAAAACGGCCGCAGCCCCCACCGCCGGTGTAATGTAAGGCAAAAAGTAAATCATGCGCAGCAGCCCTTTGGCTTTTATGTCTTGATAGAGCATGGTGGCCAGCACAAGCCCCAGGAACAGCTCGGCAGGCAAAGCGCCGGCCACATAAAAAATGGTTGTGCGCAGGCCTATCCACCAATCACTGTCTCCTTCGGCGATAACAGCGGGCAGTTCGCTAATGAGTACCCAGCCGCCAATCATCAGGAGGATGCCGGCCAGGAAGCGGAGGCCAGTTTCTAGATTGGAATCGCGATGGGCTGCCGTGCGCCAGACGAGCCAGGAAAACAGCAGCAGGACAAACCCGGCGCTAATAGTGACCATTTGGGCCCAAATGGCCAGCGATTCACCTTCTTCTAAAGCCTCGGCATAAGCTAACTGGATTTCTGTAAAGGTAAACCAGGTAATAGCTACAGCCGCGACGACCATGAATACGGCCGTTGCCAACTTCCCCGTATAAAAAGAATCTCGTATCGTTGCTGGGGTGTTGCGCTGTAAATAAAAATAGGCCGCTCCACCCAAAATAAAGGCCAGGAGCGAATAGTAAAAAGTGGAAGAGACACCCGGTGCCTGCCATGCGTCGCGCAAAAATTGGGGAAACAGTTCATTCCGTTCTTCGGCGGTAAAACCCACTAACTGCTCACCAATTTCCAGCAAACCGGGCATGAAGACAAAGACAAGCCAGAGCATCAACCCCAGGCCGACGGCAATGAGCGTCCCCGGCAGCAGCCAGCGCCACGGATTTTCATCTTTGGCGCGGGAGGTGGCCAGCAGCTCATTGATTTGCCGCACCGCCACGACCACAAAAAAGATCGCCAGCCAAAAGGCCAAAACGTAAGCCAGATTATCGATGGCGCGAATATACTGGCCCAATCCATCCGGTCGGCCGACAACATTATTTAAACCGGCGCGCGTACTTTGGTAAGCTGAAAAGATCAGAGGGAACAGGCCAAAGAGCCCAATAATAATGATGGCCGGCGATAGAAACAGGTAGGCTAATAACGCTTCTCGTCTTTTTAATCCCCGGCGGCCAGAGAAAATGGCTAGACCTGTTTGCTTTGTCTGAGTCTCTGTCTTTGTTTGAGAAGGAATTGCCGAGTCGCTCATGGCGCCGTCCTTTGCCAAACGGCCGCAGCTAACCTGCGCCGCATCAACGTGCTTCTAAAAACCAGAATGTTTTATTGGGATGGGAGCTAGACTTGGAAAGAAGAATAAGCATAAGTTTAAATGCTTTGAATCTACAAACTTGCTGTTTACAAATGACGTTTTTTGTATGCAAATTAACCCATTTTCCCTGTAACAACCGCTTCTTCGCAAAATCGTAGGGCATTATATCACGCGCACTTTTGCGGGCAACAGCACCACTTGTGAAAACAAGGTGAACTGGTTAAGCAGAGGCTAACACCTTGTAAACATTTGGTTAAACCTGGGGCGCAGCGGCCGTTTCCACCTCAACCCTTACCCCGTGTTATAATCCGCCGACTATAAAAATTAGAGATTGTTTTTCAAGGAAATTTGTCATAATGCAACGCAACAGATCGCAACTGCTTATCATGGTAATCGCTGTATTGGGCCTGCTGCTGACGGCCTGTGACTCAGAAGAAACAGCGACAGCCACACCACCAGCAACGGCCGTTCCCGATCCATTACCCACGCCACCAGGTAACGCAGAACCCACCGTCCAGACGGAAGGTGTCTTTTTTAGCGAACTGCTCCTCGGCGTGCCCGGCGGCAACAGCCAGGAGTTCATCGAGCTGTACAATGCCGGCTCTGAACCGGTTGACCTGATGGGCTGGTCGATTTTTTATCTGCTGGGCGAAGGGCAGGAACAGGAACTGGTTTACCGCTGGACAGAAACGGCCGTCATCCCGCCTCACGGTCACCTGCTGCTGGTGCGTGAAGGGCAGGATGTGGGTGCCGCGGCTGACGGCTTTTTTTCCCAATCCCTTTTCGAGCGCAAGGGTGGCCTGCTGCTGCGCAACAAAACGCAGCAGACAGTTGATTTGCTGGGCTGGGGGGATGCGCCCGCTGAATTTACGGCGGGAGAACCGGCTGCCGCGCCGGCGGATGGTGCCAGCCTGGAACGTTTGCCCGGCGGTGAAGCCGGTAACGGCCAAAACAGCGGCAGCAACGCCGCCGATTTTGCCGCGCTGCCCACCCCCAAGCCGCAAAACAGCGGCAGTCCCCTCACGCCCCAGCCGGATGAATATCTGACGATTGCCGTCACCGCCCCGGAGGCCATCGAGCCGGGGACGGAATTTTCTTTGGCGGTTGAAGTGGGGAATGTGAGCCAGACGACCGTCACCAACGTCACCGTCTCCGTTCCCATTGCCAACCACTTTGAGCTGCTGGCTACGCCTGATGGGGCAGAACTGGCGGACGGCCGTCTCATCTGGACCATCCCTGAAATCAGCGCCAATGGCAGCCAGACGGCCGAAATCAGCCTGCAAAGCCCGTTCTCCTATGTCGATACGCTGCTCACCGGCGCCTTTGCCGATGCCGAAGGTTACCTGGCCGCCTTTGGCCAGCCCCGGCTCATCAGCATGGCGGGTGGCGCTATTCCCATCGCCACGGCCCGCGGGCTGGTGGGCAGCGTGGTGAGCGTGGAAGGCATCGCTACCATGTACACGGGCGGCTTTTTCGCCGGCAGCACCGGCAATAAGTTCTACCTGCAAGACGAGACAGGCGGCATTCAGGTGTACGTGCCCGGCGGCCAGCGGCAGGTGAGCGTGGACATCGGCGACCGGGTCCGCGTCACCGGCCTGATAGAACCTTTTCGGGATTCGCTGGAACTTATTCCCGTGGACGTTCCCCAGGATGTTGAGATTTTGGGAGTGGCCGAACAGCCGGCCCCGCTGCCGGTTACGGCCGAAGACGTGAACAACAGCGACGCCATTCTGGGTGAGCTGGTGGTGATTGAGGGCACGGTGCTGGTCGTTGAAGAGTTTTCTTTTGATTATCAGGTGCAAATCGACACAGGCCCGGGTGAAACGGCGACCGTTCTTATTGAAAAGGACACCGGCGCGACGGCCGAACTGGTGGAGGTCGGGCAGGATTATCGCATGGTGGGCATCAGCGAGTTTTATCAAGGGCTGCGCCAGGTGAAACCGCGCCGGCAAAGCGACATCGTGGAAATCATTCCGCCCATCGTGCTGCTGGAGATGCAAGCCGACAACACCGCCCGGCCGGGCGACGTGCTCACTTACACGGTGACGGCGGCCAACTACACGGCAGAACCGCTGACCGATGTGCTGATTGAACTGGAAGTGCCTGGCGGCGCAGCAAATGCCCTCCAGGTGCAGCCGGAGCAGAATGGCATTGCGGCGAATGGGGGTGTGATCTGGCAGGTAGATGAACTAGAGGCTAAGGGGGGAACGGCCGTTGTCCAATACTTCTTCACCGTGCCCGACGCTCAAGCTGAACCGCTGGTCGCCACCCCCGCTCAGCTTACCGCCGCAGAGCAGGCTGAGCCGGTGCTTTCAAATGGTTTCACTACCTTCATGGGCGACACGGTCCCCATTTGGGCTATTCAGGGTGAAGGTGCTCGCTCACCCTACGTGGGCATTGAAGCGGCGACGAGCGGGGTTGTTACGGCCGTATTCCCCGAGCTCAACGGCTTTTTCATCCAGGATTTGGAGCCAGATGACAATCCGGCTACTTCCGACGGCCTCTTTGTTTTTACCGGCGTCCTGCCGATCACGGTACAGGTGGGAGATTTGCTGGATGTGAACGGCCGTGTGCGTGAAATCTCCGGTCAGACCGCGCTCCAGGTGGATTCTCTAAACAACATCGTATTGAACAGCTCCGGCTATACCAATGTGTTTGACCCCGTTCCCTACGATCCGCCGCGGGACCCGGCCGAGGCGCTGCTGTACAATGAGGCGCTGGAAGGGGTACTGGTCGGGCTGGCGCAACCGGCGCTGGTGGTTGGTCCTACCACGCGCTTTGGCGAATATTCACTCGTGTATGAAAAATGGGGTGTCACCTCTGTAGCGCGCACTGATGAGAGCGGCTTCTTGATGTACGTGGATGATGGCTCAACGGTGGCACACGATGACCAATCCAGCCTACCCTACGCGGTGGCCAAGGGGGATTTAGTGCAGAATGTGGTGGGACCGCTGGCCTACACGTTTGGCAATTACAAAATTGAGCCGATCAACATGCCTGAGGTTGTGATGGTGGAACGGCCGTTACCCACCATCCGCCCCGCCGAAAACAATGAGTTCAGCATTGCCACCTTCAACGTAGAGAACCTGTTTGACCTGCTCACGCCCCATCCCTCCAGCCCGCCGCTGCCCACCGTTTTGGAATACCGGGCCAAGCTGGACAAAGTCGCCCAAACCATTGTGGCCATGGGAGCGCCTACCATTATTGGTTTGCAGGAGGTGGAAAACCTGGAGGTATTGCAGGATTTGGTGGAAGAGGAGCCGATTGCCGGGTTTGGCTACGAACCGTTTTTGGTGGAAGGGAATGATTCACGCGGCATCGACGTGGGCTACCTTGTGCGCAGCGATTTGGCTACTGTAGAATCCGTGGCCGCCCACGACGCCCCTGGCGAGCTGTTTGCCCGCCCGCCGCTGGTAATGACCGCCACGGTGCACCTGGACAGCGGCGACCAGACCGTGATTATGCTGAACAATCATTTTCTTTCGCTCTCCGCCGGCGAGGAGGCAACGGAGCCGGTGCGTGCGGCGCAGGCTGCCTGGAACGTCACTGTGATGGCGCAGTTGGCGGCTGACAACCCCGAGGCGCATATTGTGGTACTGGGCGATTTGAATTCATTCTTGCAGACGCTGCCGCTGGACACGTTGGAGGAGGCCGGGTTGCAGCATGTGTATCGCACCCTGCCGGAGGCGGAACGGCCGTACACCTACATCTTTGAAGGTCGCAGCCAAACCCTGGACCACATTCTCGTCTCATCCGCCCTGTTCGACCAGTTGACCCTGGTGGAGGCGCTGCACAGCAACGCAGATTACCCCATCGGCGATCCGGAGGATAGCTCTTACCGACGCATTTCAGACCATGATCCGCTGGTGGTTATCTTCGGTTTTGCAGAGTAAGATTTGCGCGGAGACCCAAAGGGTTTGGTGTTGGCAAAACCCTTTGGGTCTAGATGCTCCCGATTTTAGATTTCCTGGTGGGAACGGCCGTTTAACTTCTTTTTCAACTTTACCGACTCGCTGCGCACAAAGGCATCAGACAGATACAGTGAGCGAATCTCTTTATCATCCAAGATACGCAGCCGCTCCAGCTCTGCTAAGCGACGAATGTCTTCCTTAGAAAAGCGGCCTATAGCCATCTGGAGTCGTTCCAAAGCACCCGCGACCATTTCTGTTTGAATTTTGCGCTGATGGGCCAATTCCAACGCCTGTTCCACTTTCGTTGGCATCTCAATCGGTCCCAATGCGACATCTTTGGGTTGTATTTCTTCAAAGCCCAAATTGACCGGTTGGCGAAGCTGCCGGTTGACTCGTTGGCAAAGCTCAGCTTCCAATCCTCGAATAATGCCCTGATCATACGGCTCTCCAAATTCATACAGAGATTGAATTGAGCGTAATTCCACCAAATTTTTGATGGCACGTTCTACCCTCGCCGAAACAACCTTGTCTGAATGTTCGGGCAGGGCACGAGCCATTTTGTATTTAATTGCTTCAGGAATGAGCTCGACATTAACTGTGTAAGAGATTTTCCAAGCAACCTTCACAGGAATGCCATCGGCCGTGCGAATGTTGTCCAATTTGCCGCTGACCGATTGAGACTTTTTAGGAATTTTCCCCTCCAGCTTTTCATACCAGCGCAGACGCACAAAATAGGGATCGTTCAGCTTGAGCCATTGCAGTCCAAAGAATGGCAGCCAGCGCGAGAGACGATAGTCGCGGCAATTGTTCTTTGGTTCCGGTTTGGGGCTGACTTCAAAGCGGCAAAAGCTGTTGTTGAACCGATTGAAAATGACGCCTACTTCCATCTCATCAAGCAGTTCAAGCCGAGATCGATAGTAGAGGAAGACGGACAAAATAAAAAGCATTGCTACGAAAAGCAGGAATGCCACGCCTAAAAATTTAAATGCCTGATAGGCAGTTATGATGGAAAAGCCAAAAAACAGTATCGCTGTTGCGTAGGTAAGAGGATTGCGCTGAGTCATACCAACCTCCCTTTGTTGATTGGAACAAGTAATGGAAACACGATAGCTGCATTGTAATCGGCAATTTGGCAAATTCCAAACACTTGTCGGTTATGTTGTGGCGTGTTGGTCTAAAGTAGGTTAACTGGCAGTTTTGGCTGAAAATTGTCTTATATGAGGAAGCGACGGGGCAACAAATTTTGCCAAAACTATTGACAAAATAGTGCTATTAGATTATCATCTAACATATTAGGCAGATATCTAACACGTTAGATGCCGACCTAACAAGCCTATTTTATCCACTTGGCCCCATTTGGCCAATGATTTGCCGATTTTGATAGTTACGGTTTGCGCAATCGGCATCCGCTTATGGCGTCGCCTTGGGCGACAGGAGAATAGTGATGAATCACTTTGTACATCCAGATACATTTTATGAGCACAATCGTCAATACCAAGAGGAACGGCTTAAGGCGAGTCAGCAGAAACGGCCGTTCACCAGCCCAAAACGCACTAACGGCAATATGAAAGATCGGTTCTTTCTTATGAGTGGTGATCTATTCATTACCGTCGGCAAAAATTTGAAATCGCACGCAGCGCAGCCAATTTGTAACCAGCCAGTGCGTAAACCACAAGCTGCTTAATCCGGCAGCCTACGATTTCAGGTTTTCAGTCAGGACCATTTATTTAAGCGGAGGAAGAAATGAGCAAAACAACCGAGTTGACTTTTGTACAAGACGTTCAGATAACACCAACGGCCGTTTACTACGCACTTACCAACGGCGCGGCGATGCGCGAATGGTTATCTACCAACTCACAAGTTTCTACGAGAGTAGGTGGGCGACTTTATCTGTACTGGCAGCAAGGCTATTACACCGCCGGTGAATTCCAGAAGCTGGTGCCGGATGAAGAGGTGGTTTACACATGGCAGGGCAAAAACGAGCCGACCGTGTCTACCGTAACCTTCACGCTGGAGCCAACGGCAGACGGCACGAAGGTCAGGCTGGTGCACGGCGGTTTGCCCGCCGGGGACGATGCAGCCGACCTGCGACAGAGCTTAAAGGAAGGCTGGGAAGCCGGCCTGGCTAACCTGAAAGCCGTTTTGGAAACTGGTTTAGACAAGCGCGTCTATGACCAGGCATTTTTGGGCATCCTAATTAGCGGGCAGGTCACGGCCGAGCAGGCTGAAGAGTTGGGCATTGATGCCGAAGGCGGCATCCGCATCAGCGGTACGATGGCTGACACTGGCGCAGCGGCGGCCGGTTTGCGGGCCAACGATGTGATTGTGGACTTGGGCGGCAGCGCTACGAAGGATTTCAACAGTTTGCGCGAGGCGATACGGCCGTATCGTCCCGGCGATAACGTAAAAGTCACCTATTATCGCGACGGGGAACGCAAACAGGTGATGATGACCCTGATGACCCGCCCCGTGCCGAACATCCCGGCAACGCCTGCCGGCCTGGCTGAGGCCGTTAAAGAAGCATACGCGCAGCTGGATGAAGAACTTGATGAGGCTTTGGCCAACGCCACCGAGGCCGAAGCAGATCATCGGCCCGATGAGAACAGTTGGAATGTGAAAGAGCTTCTGGCCCACCTCATCACCACCGAGCGTGGCACCCAGATGGGCGTTGCCACGCAGGTGACCGATGGCGTTTTGGATGGCTTCCCCAATAATCCAGACGCGTGGGTGAAGTCGGTAACGGCCGTTTATCCCACGCTGGCTGAACTGGTGGAACTGTGGAAACGGACTGAGGCGGAGTCCGTGGCCCTGCTGGCCAACCTGCCGGAGAGCGTAGTGGCGCGCAAAGCCACATACCACAACATCGGCAATAATTTTTTGACCGGTCTCGTTACCCATACCCGCTCTCACATTAGCGAGATTCAAACGCTTCTCGCCGCCGCGCGGGAGCAACTGGAGACAGCCTGATGAACCATCCTAACAAGATTAAGGTGCTTGAACCTTTTCTTATCCTGATTCTGATTACGGTGGCGGGCGTTTACTTGCTGAATGCCTTCAACAGCGGCAGTTGGCTCTGGTTTCAGGGCAAGGCGACCGTTTTGGAACCACCGTCACGAATTGTGGTCATTGCCGACGGCGAACGAACCATCTTGCAGCCGGGCACCGATTATTATGAGGAACTTTCGGACGCGGCCGTTCAAGCCTTGAGCGAGTTTAGCAACACCGATCTAATCAGCATCGGTCTTTCAGATCAAACGTTGGCCGATTACGCTGAGGACGCATTGATTGTAGAGCTTTACTTTGACCGTCCGCTGCAATTTAACACATTGGCCCGCACGGGCGATCCGACCCAACTGCTGATTCCGATAGACGGCCGTCACGCTGCGGGTGGTTACGTGTTCCGTGGCGCGCAGGGAGAATGGTGGTTTGGTGCGGTGCGCATGGCCGACCCATCGCCGTTGTACAGCGTGTTGCAGCAGATGGGCTATTCGGCGGCCGTTTTTCAATCGGCCGGTTAGGTTGCGTAAACGAACCTCCGGCAGGTTCCGTCTCGATGTAAGCCTGGATGATGAGCCTGCGGGAGGTTGAACTAACCAGGAGATCGTATGTCTGACAAAGAAACTGCACCAAAAACGGCCGAATCCGGCGAAAAACAAACAGATTGGCTCATTCAATGGTACATTACTATTCCTTGATGAAATTTAGGAAAAGGAGTATGTGATGTCACAGTTAGAACTTGTTACCCGCCAGGTGGGGCCGTGGGGAATGAACACCTACGCCCTCATTTGCCCAGACAGCAACCAGAGTGTCCTCATTGACCCTGGTGACGATCCGGAAACGTTGCACGAGATGCTGGGCGACAGCCGGCCTGTGGCCATTTTGCTGACGCACACCCATGTGGACCACATCGGCGCGCTGCCAGAAATGCGTGAGGCGCTCGACGTGCCGGTGATGGGCAACGATGGCCCGCACGAGCCGGGCGGCAAAGATATCGGGGCCGACCGCTGGCTGCGCGATGGCGATACCATCTCCGTCGGCGGGCACACGCTGCGGGTTGCGTATGCACCGGGGCACATCGGCGACCAAATCTGCTTTGTGTTGGCAGATGACCACCGCGTCATCGTCGGTGACACGATTTTTGACGGTGGCCCTGGAAGAACCTGGACGAGTGAAGGGTTTAAAACCACGCTGAAAACATTGCGCAACGTGGTGCTGCCCTGGCCAGATGACACCGTTTGCTATCCCGGACATGGGCCACATTTTCGCCTGGGCGACCGCCGGGCCGAGATTGAGGCTTTTTTGGCCAAAGATCACGGTGACTTTTTTGGTGACGCCACCTGGGATATGTAAATGAGATTTTCGGTGCAGCCCTCGGGCATGAGGGGCTTTGTGGTTGTTTGGTTGGGTCAGGTTGTGTCTATGTTGGGCACGGGCATGACCAATTTTGCCCTTTCTTTCTGGATTTTTCAGCAGACGGGGGAAGCGACGGCCCTTACCTGGGCGATTTTCTTTTTTATGGCGCCCAGCGTCTTGTTTAGTCCTGTTGCCGGCGCCATTGTTGATCGAGCCAATCGCAAAATGGTGATGATTGTCAGCGATTTGCTGGCGGGCATTGCCACCATCTTTTTGCTGTCGCTGCTGGCCGCAGACAGCCTGCAAATCTGGCATATTTACGTGGCTAACTTGCTGGCGGGGGCGGCTAACGCCTTTCAGTTTCCGGCCTATTCGGCGGCGGTAACGATGATGCTGCCCAAAGCACAATACGGCCGTGCCGCCGGTATGCTCTCTTTGGCAGGCTCCGCCTCTGGCATCTTGGCGCCTGCTTTTGCCGGGGCGCTGCTGGCTCCGGTAGGGTTGGTGGGCATCATGAGCATTGATGTGGCCACTTTTCTCTTTGCTATTCTGGCCCTGTTCGTTGTCCATATTCCCCAACCGGAAGAGACGCCCGAAGGCAGAACGGGACAGGGTACGCTGCTGCAAGAGTCCGGGTACGGCTTCCGCTACATTTTTGAACGGCCGAGTTTGTTAGGCCTGCAAATGGTCTTCTTTTTCATCAACTTCCTGGCCATGTTTGGTTTTGCCGTCATGGTGCCGATGATTTTGGCGCGCACGGGCAACGATGAGATTGCCCTGGCAAGCGTGCAGTCGGTGGGAGCGATTGGCGGTGTGTTGGGCGGCTTGCTGCTCAGCACGTGGGGCGGCCCGCGCCGCAAGGTGAATGGTGTCCTTCTGGGAATGATCGCCGTCAGCATTTTTAGCCAGGCGCTGATGGGTGTGGGGCAAACTGTCTTTATTTGGGCCACGGCTTCTTTTATGGGGCAATTCATCATTCCGATCCTGAACGGTTCCAATCAGGCGATCTGGCAGGCGAAGGTGGCCCCAGATGTGCAGGGGCGCGTGTTTGCCGTGCGCCGCCTGATTGCCCAAATCACGGCCCCGGTAGCCACGGCGCTGGCCGGGCCATTGGCCGACAATGTTTTTGAGCCGGCGATGCAGCCAGGTGGGGCATTGGCCCCGCTGTTTGGCTGGCTGGTAGGCACCGGGGTGGGGGCCGGCATGGCGCTCATGTTTGTGGTTACCGGGCTGATCGGCGTGGCCGTTGGCCTGAGCGGCTATTTATTCCCGGCGATTCGCAATGCCGAAGATATATTGCTGGATCATGAGGTAGTGGTGCAAACGGCCGTTCTTAAAAAGCGTCTGGACGAACTCACCGAAAAACGACAGGTGCTGCGGCAGGCCCCCGGCACCGTGCAAAACCAGCAGGCCTTAAAAGCGATTGCCCTGGAAATGCGGCAAATTGGTACAGAGTTTCCGCCGCAGAGCAGGGGCCGCTTTAAATGAAGCGTGAGACGTGGCCGAAAGTTTTGCATTTTACGGCCGTTCTGGTTTATAACTACAGGGTAGCAACTGAAAATTTTAAGATTAAGCAATATGGGTAGGAAGCAATTTAGATGGGCAAGACACCGCGGTTAACTTGGGAGATTGGCACAGCATATGATCTGTTCACCAGCCTGGATGTCATTCACAATCCGGCGCGCTATGGGTTGAGAGGCTCATGGGCGGCTGGTGTCCGTTCTCGTTTGCCTGTGGAACAACGTGAATTTTTGCAGGGAGCCGTAGAAAACCACCACTTTTGGGCAATCCCCTGGCTGGCTAACCAGGACGGACCGAAGAACAGCACCGCCATTTTGAAGAAGCTTGCCGACATCCCGGCCGAGCAAAGAATGAAAGAGCTGGCCGCCCATTATATGGACGAGAAGAGACAGGAGCTGCTTTTTCGCATTGCCGACCAGGGCTCCTGGGATGCCAAAGATAAAAAAGCGCTGCGAACCTTGCTGGCTGAGATGTACAAGAAAGAAAAGGGCAAAAGTAAAAAAATCTCAGATGATGATTTGGTGAACACGCTGGATGTGTGGGCCAATACGGCCGAATACAGCCAAAAAATGCTCGACGCCCTGCAAGTTTACTGCGACGTCTTCTTTGAAGAAGAAGAAGCCCGGATTCGAGAGCCTTTGGAAGCGCGTGTTGCCGAAGCCAAATCTCTGGCGAAGAAGCTTGCCTTGCCCGATCTCCTCAACGAGTTGTCACAGGGGCTGCGCTTTGAGTTTGACAAAGCCCAGGAAATGGAAGAAGTGGTCATGATCCCCTCATTCTGGACAACACCGCTTTCATTGTTTATGCCCTTTTCCAAAGATGACAAGCGTTGGCTCTTTATGTTTGGTGGCCGTCCCGACGGCGTCTCCCTGGTGCCGGGGGAAGCCGTGCCGGAACTGCTCTATCAGATGTTAAAAGCGCTGGCAGACCCTACGCGCTTGCGCATTTTGCGCTATCTATCTGAAGAGCCGCTCACCCCGGCGGAGCTGGCCCGCCGTCTGCGTCTGCGTCCCCCGACCGTTATTCACCATTTGGATGCCCTACGGTTGGCCCGGCTGGTCCATGTGACGTTGAGTATGCACGGCCGTCGCTACGAAGCCCGTCACGAAGCTATCAAAACCGTTTGCACCATGCTAGAAGGTTTCCTGGAAGGGGAAACATTCGCCTAAAAGAAAGGGCGGGCGATAGCTATTGTTCTTTCAAAAAATAATCAGGGTATGTGTCATTCCCGCGGAGGCGGGAATCCATGAGCCTGGACTCCCGCCTTCGCGGGAGTGGCAGGTAAAGCTTGAATTGTCTGATAAAATTTTCAATCTACAAGAGCTATTGCCCCAATTCAATACACAGAAAGGAGTGGCGGGGATTGCTCCCCGCCACTCCTTTTGGTTTATGGCACCGTGTAGGTGATGATTAATTCGGGCGCTGAATTTGAGTTGCCACTGCTAAACAAGAAGCGGTCTCGCGAGTTATCGTCATCATCTGGGAATTCAAAGTGGATTTTGAACTGAGTGAATCCATTTCGATTAATGCGTGTAAAATTGGCCGCTCCCAACGTGCCCTGAGACCATTGATTATTGCCGTTCGTTTCACTCAAGGCAATGACATTAGCAGCGGCCGCTGGTGCTTCAAAATCTATAGCTTGTAGCGTGTTGCTGCCGCTAAAGCCGTTGAGTGGCCCAATATCGGCGTATAGCGTGCCCAGGCCCAGGTCGCCAAAAGGCGTGCCGTTCATGCCGCTTTGCTGCACCCTTAGTTGAACACTAGTAATCGTGGCATTGGCTGGAATAGCTGACGTATCAAAACTGACAATGCCTATGTATTGTTCATTATTTGAGCCATTGTTGTCGCCGACGATAATGCTGTTGCTCGAATTATTCACCTGAGGAGGATCACCCGTGTTGGAGGTATCGTCTTCCCGGATGTAGCCATCGTGGCTGGCGTTGCTGAAAAGTGTCAGTGTAACCGGCATGGGCGTATTGGTAGGTATAGGTGTATTGGTAGGAACAGTCGTCGCCGTAGGTGTGCCCGGCGTGGGTGTAGCCGTTGGTACATAGGGTTGAACGTCGAAATAGTTGTAGTTGGCGCCATCATTAACAATGGTGAAGCGAACAATATTGGTGCCATTAAACAGGGAGACCTGCGTAATATAGTTTTGCCAATTTTGTGTACCACCCGTGGTAGGCAGCGTTAAGATGGGGGTGTTGGCTTCTAAGCCGCCAAACGTGGTTCTAATTCGCAGCTGCGGATTGGTGTTGTCGGGGGCAGCGTAACGAATAATGAAGGTATAAGCAGCGTTTGTTGTGGCGCTAATCTCATATTCCAGCCACTCATTATCTTGCGTCCAGCCCAAGTTGTAGCCGCCGCCGGTGTCGGTCGTTCCTTCAAGATCGGGTCCTTCAACACCGTAATCCGTGCGGTAGGCGCCGCTGCCTGGGCCGCCTTCACTTTGGTCGCTGAAACTGACGCCAGGACCGCCGCAGCGGAAATCCTCTATTTGTATGCGGACCGAGCTGTTGGCTGAAGCAGTATGTGGGCCATAGTCACATGGCGGCGGTGGCGGATTCGTGGGGGTAGCGGTTGATGTGCTGCTGGCTGTTGGTGTGCTGGTAGCGGTTGGTGTGTTACTGGCTGTTGGCGTGGCAGATGGTGCTGGGGTGTCTGTCGCATTGGGGTCTATGGTTGGTGTATTGGTAAACGTTGGTGGTGGCGTGTAGTTTATGAGCGAGGGCGGCGCCACGGGCGCTTGAGCCACAAAACGTGAGAAAACATCGCCAATGGCGGGCTGCATTAAACTAACGATGAGCACGACGGCAATGCCAACAAGGATAAGAAGAAGGGCATATTCAACAAAGCCTTGTCCGGCTTCTTCTGTCTGTTTTTGGGTGCCTTGTTTAACTGTTTTCATAGAGAGCCTCTTGGTTTCATCTACCAATACAAACAGATGGTACAGTTTTGGCATACAAAAGTCTCTAAGACTTTTGTATGCCATCATTTTATTATTTCACCAGGAACGGTAATCCCTCGATGGTAATTTCCCAGCCGTAGGTGTCGGCAAAACCCCCGTCGTAGCGCACGACAAGACGGCCGCCAAAAAACGGTGTGCAATCTTCCATTGTTGGGTTGTCGTAGTCACAATTATCCAGATTGCCGGGAACCTCTATTCTGAAGGCGGGATCGATCCATTGATTGTCGCAGTTGCCCGGCAAGCAGCGCACGCCTTCAGCTACGCCGTCCGGATCGTCCTGCCCGCTGACGCCAAATGACATGGCCCAATCGGTGAGATCTGGATCGTAGCCCAGCGGGTCACTATCATCTGGCGTGAAGGCAATCGAGTCGAAGTAGAAGATAACCGGTGGCTGAGCGCCTGAGTCTGAATCGAACATACGAATTTGAATATTTTGCCCGATCATGTCTGGTCCCACATAAATCAGCGGGATATCAACCGGGTTGCTGAAGTTGGAGTTCATGGGCAGATTGCCCAGGCCATACACCGTCACCCCATCTGAAGAATGGGAGCCAGGATTGTTGAGGGCGTGCAGATTTCGTGCATTCACCTCACTAGGCACGGTGTCCACGTAGTCGGGGGGGCCGGCCCAGATTTCAAAGCCGTTTTCTGAGAAGCCGCTCATTGCTTGCACATAAAGGAATATAAAACGCGCACCAGTGGATTGATCGACCACGATATTGGGCACATCGGTGGTGAGGTCGATTTCAAAGCTGTCTACGCCCGGCTGTTGAGAAATAGCCGGCACGGCGACGCCGGGGCCATCGACGTTAGAAAAGGGAACGGCCGCACCAGGAGAAACCCAATGTAAATCGGTTTGGTGGTCGCCGTTGTCGCGCACGCCGTCGCCGGTTTGGCCAAAGTAGGTCACCAGTGGAATTTCCTGGATGGTGCCGCTGGCGTCCTGGGCAAAATAGGCCAGCGTGTAGCGCGTTTGGGTGTTGTTGGCTGCGATGTAAGAGTTGGAGGAACCGCAACGGCCGTTGCTGCCCACACCCCGCCGGTTTTCGTCAATACGTACAAACCAGTACGGGTTGACCTGGTCTAACTCAATATCGTTCGTGCCCACCAAAGTGAGTTCATCCGTTTCCAGCAAGCATGGCTGCCAGCGAGAGGAACTGCCACCATCCGGTCCACAAGATTTTGAATCCGTTGCCCCCAAACCCTCATTAATGGCCAAGTTTGTTCGAGCAATTGTCAAGTCATTTGAGGACGTATTTATTGAGTCGGGGTCGAACAGCTCTACACGCACGACGTCGTGGGGGTAGTCTGAGGGAACAAAGATGCGGTAGGTGTAGGTGTAGGGGCCCTGCCCGCCATTACCAACCGGGGAAAAAGGATCGCCCATGTGGGAGCAAGAGCCCGGGCCGAAAATGCCCTGGTTTGAGGTGCTGACCACACCATCTTCTACGCGACGGCTGACGTAAATGTCGGCCAGGGAAAAGATGGCGGCCGTTGCCGAACGGGTCAGGTTGATGGGCTCGCGGAAGCCAAGTACTTTTAGAAAGTAGGTTTCCACCGGCCAGGTGACGGTAACGGCGTATTGGGTGGCGCCCAGCGGCGTTGTTGACACCTGGACGTGATTACTGTTATTGATTGAATTTGTGACGGAGACAGGCATATTGTTGGCATTCAAAAACTGGGCCGACTTGGTCCGGGCAGCCCCTTCTAACGCCGTATTGCCGGGCGACCAGCCGCCCAACTCCACCACGCCGGCCAGCGCAGCCGAGTCGATGGCTGATTGCAGTTGGGAGCCCCGGGCGAAGATGAAGCCGACGTCGATGGCGATGCCCACAAAGGCGATGATGGCCACCATCATGAGGGCAATGAGGACAATGCTTTGCCCCTTTTCGTGATTGGACGCTTGCTGTTTTTGTTGGAGTAACTGTTTGATACGGTTCATATGCTTATACCTGTCTAACTTTTCGGTCATTCAGTGAACGAGTTTGCTGTGTATTAGTTGGTTACGGTTAGTTGGTTACCTGACCGCAGGAGTCATCCCAGCGCTTAAACTCAGCCAAAATCCAGGAGCCACCGCCACTCTGATCCAGGCTGTAGCCAATGAGCTGGAAAATGGCGAAACCTGAAATCTGGTAACGGCCGTTTGCCCCTGTTCCAGACGAGTTATCCCATACAATAAGCCGCAATTCGCGATCTAACCTCACATGTCCTTCAATAACATCTCGGACGCCATTCGCGTTGATGGAGCCGGTGCTGGCTGCTACCCAATCATCAATGTGGATTGACTGGTCAGTTGGATCATCTGGGTCGATATAGCCGCGAACGTTGCGATCAAAACCAGAGCCGGGGACGCCCGTGCCTGGGGCACAGCCCCCATTGCCACCGCTGCATAAGGTGTAATTAGTGCTGTCTCCCGGCCAACTGAGACTGTCTGCCAGCGTGTTGGCATCACCGGAAATACCTGTGTTCCACACCAGCCAGCCAAAGTTACCGTTGCCAAAGCCGTTTTGCACCCGGAAAACGTCACCTTCCTGGGCGTCTCTTAAGGCGACATCATCATCATGTGACGTAAATGATTCATAGGAAGGTGGATTATTGGGATAGTCAAAATCTCCGGCATTGGGATACGGATTTGACCCTGTGCCCGGCGCCGACACGGAGCGTGAGCCTTCATGCACGGCGATGGGGAAGGCGGCACAGCCGTTGGTCACTTCCTGGCCGGTGGCCGTGATGCGCATGATGCTGAGGGCTTCCAGAGAGGAAAAGCCGGCCAACTGCGACATGGCATCCAGCCCCAGGATCGAGTCGACGTCATGAATAGCGTAGGTGCCCACAATTTGCAGGCCGGCAGCGACGCTCACGCCATTGCTATCGGTGGCATTGTTGTTGAACTCATCGCGCCGCAGCTCTTCCAAGACGCGTGTCTGAACGTCCGTTTCATTGACGGAGGCAAATTGAACGGTGTTGGAGATGCCGTAGATGTGGGTAAATTCCCAATCCTCAAAGCCGGAAGCGTCGTCGTTAACCCTGGCCCGGATGCTCCACAAATCCCAAACGCCTTCTTCGGTTTGCAGCGTTTGGGTGACGTTGTTGAGGGCAACATCGATCATGCCTTCGTCTTGCCCGCCGTTGGCGGCAAAACGGGTGCTGGCGCGGGCGGCGCTGCTGACGCGGTTTTGAGTAACAAGCAGTTGGGAAACTTCGACAAGCCCCGCCAGCAAAATAATAAAGATGGGGAAAAATAGGGCGACCTCAACCAGGCTTTGGCCGCGCTGTGAGTCACGTTGTGATGTTGTGTGATCTTTGTTCATTTTTTTTGCCTCTGCTTCTGTTACCTCTGTAAGATTGGTCCAATCTCCAAGATTGGACCAATCTGCACTTTGTTATTACACATTCCGTTACGATTCCGGGTTGGTGGCCAGCACTTCGCCGGAGGTGGCGTCCAGGCGCATGGTGAACGCCTGGCCGCTTTGCAGTGAAAAGAGCGACACCTGCCATTCAAGACGGCCGTTCCCCTCTGTATCACTGGCCAATAAAGCCATCGTCATCGTGGAGACGCCCTGGTCGGCCAAAAAGCGGCTGCCGCCCTGGCCCATAAACGTTTGGATCGCCTCCTGGCTGTCCAGGTTCCAGCCGCTGGCCGACAGCAGCGGGTCGGTTTGCTGGTGGTCGCCCTGGGAAACCAGGGAGGCGTCATCTTCCACCACGGAAAAAACGGCGATGCGCTGCGCGGCCGGCGAGTAGAAGGTAAAGCCCCAGCTTTCTTCGCCTTTTAACAGTTGTTCGGCCGTTGAACCTTGCGGCCAGGTGGCCTGGGCCGTCAGCAGTTGGGCGTCTGGCTGCCACGCCTGGGCCGCATTTTGGGCCGCGGCATAAGCCACGATGGCCGAACGGCCGTCGTATGCCGGCGTCGGGGCGATATCATCGGCGCGCTGGGCAATAATGGTGGCAGAGTTGGCGGCCGGGGCAGGAACGGCCGTGCGGTCATTGCGAAACCAAAAGGTCAGCGACAGCGCCGCCACGACCAGCAGCAGCACCACCAAAACAATCCCCAAAATCCACTCTAAACGATTCATTGCGTCTCTTTACTTCACGATTAGCGGCAAATAAAGTGCCGGTAAATTTCTTAAGAACTGGATTGTTTCGTTGCTTTTATCCTCGAAAGTCAAGTAAACCCACCAGTTATTCTGAACTGCCAAATCAGGGTTCAGAGCACGAATGCTGGAGGAGGTGACAAGATCACGGGCACTTGCCGCCCATCCACTACAACTGTCAACGCCAATTATTTGCTCGTTGGAAAGGCCCGTTCTAACGCCATGAAAATAGATATATGTACAGCTACCGGCCTGAACTATGGAGGAAGCGACATCAAAGGGGTCTCCAACATTTGCTCCCACTGCTTGTCCAGATACTGGGTTATTGTTTGATATCCAATTATTAATAGTGGTGCATCCCCCGGTGCAGCGTAAATAGTGAACAGATTGTTGATCTGCGTTTATCCTGTTGGTGTAAGCAACTTGCACAGTAGTGCCATTTACAAAGATTGCTGGTTCCAATGCATTAGTTGCACCACTTCTATCCGAAATCTGAATCCGAGGTGACCAGTTGACAACCCCACTATTTACTGTCCCTTGGACGTAGTTTACTTTTGAGGTTACGAGACCTTCTGCCCAAACAACATGAATGATTCCGTTTGCCACCGCTAAATCTGGTGATTGCGACAGATCGGTAGTATCAGTAATTACCCCAGTAATTGGCCAAGTGCTTCCACCATTGGTAGAACGAGCATGGTAGATGTCAGTGATAATACCTGAGCTACTTTCTGCCCACACAATATTTAAGGTGTTTGTTCCACTTGCAGCAATCCTGGGTGTAAAAATTACACCTGGACTCGTGACAGACGAAAGAAGCGTGGAAGAACTTGGCCAGTTATCTCTATTTGCATATCGCAACTGCCTATCATTATTACTTTGCTGCTCTATCCATAAAGCATGAGGCTTGTTGGTTGCATCGTAGGCAATGGCAACATCTATCGCTTCTGTTGAATTGTTTGTATTGATTGGTGCAGGATTACCTGGAAAAGTTGCACCATTGTTACTTGAATCATGGTAATAAGGATCAGTATTGTCTTCGTCAGCACTACGTTGGCTCACATAGGCCACAATGACATCTTTGCCATTTGGTGCAGCGGCAATAGAAGGTAATCGTGCACCATTATCCGACGAAATCGTTATAGTGCCGTCCCAAGTCGATGGTGCTGTGGGCTCATCCGGTTCTGCCATCACCAGAGTGGAGACCACCAAATTTACAAGCAAGAGAAAACTCAAAAAAACGAAAAAACGAGAAGATTTGACAATCATGGACACGGTACCTCATACATACCAATATACGCTAATGTGTTTGGTGGGGATATGCCAGTGATAACACCATACCATTCTGAATTATCTATCTGTACACAAGCGCTAACCGTGTACGAACCTGAGGCAATATTGTTGAATTGGTAATAACCGTTCACATCAGTTGAGGTTGTCGCGACTGTATTAGTACCATCTGACAGAGTGATAAAGGCTCGGAATTGGGGAATAGCTTTATCGGTTACGATCAAAGCAAATCCACTAATTTCATCGATACCGCCTGATGCAACGGTGGGCGTTGGTGTAGCCCCCGGTGTGACATCTGTAACAGTGAGAGGGTTTGTTATGTTGTTGGTCTCATCTGTTTCACCAATTTGAAGAACTGAATCGACCATCCCATAAACTTGATGGTTTGTAGGGTTATTCGTAAAGCCAAACGGAGATGTAATTGTTATCACCCGGCTGGCACCACCGGCCAGAGAACTAACTGCAGAGTAGCCATCGCTTTCAGATAGTGGAATCCGATCCGTTAAGATTGTCGTTGGATCAAGATAAAGATCGACGAAAAACTGATCATCAACATTTATGTCACCAGTATTTGTAATTATGACAGAGAATTGAACTGGTTGATAGGCAACTATCGGCCGCGTGCTGATGAGCGTCGGCGGGCTGACGGCAATTAAGTCGGGCGGTGATGGCGTGGAGGTTGCGCCTGGCGTTGGTGTGGGTTGGCCGGGGCAGGGGATGGTGAAGGTGGCCGACGAGGTGCCGCCGTTGCCGCCCGCTTCGGCCAGCACCGTGTACGTGCCGTTGGCCAGGCCGCTGAAGGTCCAGGTGTAGGTGAAGCTGCCCGGATGTGAGTTGGCCTGCAGCACAACCTGCGGCGTGCCCTGCCAAGACAGCGTCACCGACCGGTTGGTGGGCCAGTTGAAGCCCTGAATGTTGAACAAAATATCGGGGCCGGGGCCGCAGTTGGGGGCGATGGCAATGTAAGGACCGCTGGGCGTATTGGTGGCCGTCGGCTGCGGCGTGTTGGTCGGCGTGCTGGTGGGAATGGGCGTTACCGTCGGCGAAGAGGTGGGCGTAGGCGGCTGGCCGATGACAATCGTGGTGTCATTGTTGTCGGCCACGCCGGTTTGCACAGCCATTAAGATATTGCCCACATCGTCGGAATCAAGCGCCGGATTGAGAACAATAGCGGCAAATCCGTCACAGGCATGGCCGTCGACGGGACCATTCAGGATGCCTGTGGCCAGCGTCTGGCCGGTTGAGAGGTTGATGATGGTGACCTCAATGCCCACGTCGCCAGTGACGAAGACAAAGTTGTTGCCGGCAACGGCCGTTCCCTCGAACTGCACATCACAGCGCGGCGTTGGCGTGGCGGAAGGGGTGAGCGTAAACGTCGCTGTTGGTCCCGGCGTATCTGTTGGCGGAATCGGCGTAGGCGATGGGGTAACACCCGGTGTGGGCACCGGTGGCAGGTCTGGCGGCAGGGCCGCGCCTTCGTTGCCCGTGCCCCCTAGCTGCCCAAACGACTCGTTGTTTAACGTCTCTTGCCCAAATACCGGAATTGAGGGCACAATGGGCCTAAAGAAAGGCGTGATGATCGGCACGCGGTAGGTAACACGGACAATAACCGGATTGCTGGGGATGCCGGCAAAGTCATATTGCAGCTGGCTGTTTTGGTTCACCCCCCATACTTCAATATTGTAATATTCATCATCTTCAAAGGTGACGGACTCTTCATTTAGAGGCAAACCGGCCAGATGAGAATGCGTCTTGTTGATGACGGAAGCCAGACGGAGATCATCACAAACGTTGCGCTCTCCAGGAACCACAAACTTGGGCTGACCAAAATCGACGGCGCAGTTGGGCCGCTCTACCTGCCCGGTGATGGCGTAGCGGGCCCCTTCACGGGCGGCATTCTGCACCGTGTTCCAGGCCCATAAAATACGGGCGCTCTCAATAATCAAAAAGATCATCATGAGCAGCACGACAATAATGAGGGCAAATTCGACTAAGGCCTGTCCTGGGGATTCGTTAAATCGTTGTTTGATGTTGATCATGATAAGTTCACTCTGTACTCTGCTAGCTAGTTCGTTGATTCCATCTCTATCTTGTTTCCGGTATACTTTGTCAAGACGGAATGAGCGCAATTTATTAAGTCACGTTTAAAAGATTAGCAGACGGATGTCGTTCAAGCGTTGATCAAGCGTTGATCTAATGCGAATTTGCCGGCAGTTAGCATGACAAAAGTACTGAAATTGGCTCTATTGGGGCCGCTCCAGCTCACAATCGATGATGAACCGTTGATCGGCCTGGATTCGGGCAAGGCACGGGCATTGCTCTGTTACCTGGCAGTGAACGGCCGTACCCATTCCCGTCACTCTCTGGCCAACCTGCTCTGGGGCGAGCTGCCTGAGTCCGATGCCCGGCGCAATTTGCGCGGCGTCATCCTCAAGCTGCGCCAATTCCTGGAACCGTATCTACAAATCAGCCATCAAACCGTGGCCATGAATCCAGACGCCCCCGTTTGGCTGGATGCCCAGGCATTTCGTGAAGGGTTGCAGGTGGGAGATAAAAATGGAGCGGGCTGGCAAACGGCCGTTCAGCTCTATCGCGGTGAATTTTTGCAGGAGTTCTACATCCGGCAGGCCCCCGATTTTGACAACTGGCTGCAGGAGCAGCGCACCTGGTTTCACAACCAGGCCGTCACCGCCCATCACGCCTGGGCCGGCCATCTGCAAGCCCACGGCCGCTATGACGAAGGCATTGCCGTGGCCCGGCAGCTGCTGAATCTGGAACCCACCCGCGAAGCCAGCCACCGTTTGCTGATGGAGCTGCTGGCCCAGTCCGGCCAGCGCACAGCCGCCCTGCACCAGTTTGAGCAGTGCCGGCAGATTCTCGATGCGGAACTGGGCGTGGATGTTTCCATGGAAACGGCCGTGCTGCATGAGCAAATCCGCAGCGGGGAATTTGACAAGGCGACTGCGACCACCGGTCGCTTAGGACAAGGAGACAAGGTGACCAACCAAGAGAGTGTTACCCCCTCACCCAATCACCTTGTCACCCAGTCACCCTTTGTCGCCGGCCCCCCCATCACCAACCCGGAGCACTTCTTCGGCCGGGAGCGGGAGCTGAAGCGGCTGGGGATGATGCTCAGGCAGCGGCCGTTGCAAAACGCCGCCATCATCGGCCCCCGGCGCAGCGGCAAGACGTCGCTGCTGCATTATTTGCGATTGGCCGATTGGCTGCCCCAGGCCGAAGCTTACCGCTGGATTTTTATCGACTTTCAGGATGCGCGGCTGGGCCATCAGGAAACGCTGCTGCGCACGCTGCTTACTGAAATGGGGCTGGAGGTACCGGAACCGTGCCATCTGGAATCGTTTCTGGACGTGGTGAGCGAGCAGCTTGATCAGCCTACCGTCATCCTGTTTGATGAAATAGGCGTGGCCCTGACCCGCTATCCAGCGTTAGACGACGCCTTTTGGGAAAGTTTGCGCTCACTGGCGACCAACCAGGTGGATGGCAACCTGGGCTTTGTGCTTTCCAGCGCCCAGCCGCCGGACGTGCTGGCCCAGCATCAGGGATTAGGATCGCCCTTTTTTAACATTTTTGGCTATACGGCCGTTCTCGGACCACTCTCAGAAGAAGGGGCACGCCGCTTAATTGCCACCTCGCCCATCCGGTTTGCCGCGGCAGATATTGAATGGATTCTGGCCGAAAGCGGCCGTTGGCCCATGCCGCTGCAAATTTTGTGCCGCGAGCGGCTGCTCAGCCTCAGCGAGGACGAAACAGACGACGCCTGGCGCGAAGAGGCATTGCGCCAACTGGAACCGCTGCGCCGCATGGCCGACCATTGATGCGGAGATTGGACCAATTTACTTCGCTTTTATGTTACTTTAAATGAAGGGAAATTGGTCCAATCTTTTTCGACGAATGAGTGACACCCTACGCAACCGCTACACCGACGCCCCAACGCTTTCCGGCAATTTGATCACCGGCAGCGTGCGGCTGTTGTTCTGGCTCTTCTTCCATCCCGCTGCCTGGCGCAACCACCTCAAACGAGTAGACAGCTCCCTTTCGCCATACTTTAGCCTGGCCGATTTACAGCGAGAGCAGTGGGTGAATACGGCCGTTCTCCGCTTCCTCCTCATGACCTTTTTTGCCTGGCCCCTGCTGGTTGGATTGCTGCTGGGGCTACTGCTCTGGCTGCTGCGTTTGCCCGCCAACACCCTGTTTCTCGGCGTCATGCTGGGCGTGGCTGTCGGGCTGATTGTGGGGCTGGCGGCCAGCATTGCCGGCAGCGTGGCCATCGGCGTGACCGTGGGCATGGCGACGGGCTTTGCCCTGGGGCTGGGTGGGGCGCTGCTGCTGCGCGCTGCCGGGGATTTGGTGCTGAACGGCGTTCCGGTACCCCTGGACATTGTGGTGAGCAGTTTAATTGGGGTTACCAGCGGCCTGGCCGGTGGCCTGGCTTACGGCGTGGGCGTGGGCGTGGCGCGGGAGGAAGTGGTGCCAGAAACGCCGGCGCTGAGCGGCGTCGATGCGGCCGTTCCCGGTGTCTCCGTTTTGCGCCAGGTGAGCGGCTTGATTATCGGCGTGCTCATCGGTTTGGCGGCCGGCTTTTTGGCACGGTTGCTGGAAGGCATTTGGGCCACTGCGCTGCTGACGGCATTGCCGTTTGGCGTTGCCGTTGGCTGGCGCAGCCAGAGCTGGCGGCGGGGCGGTCTGGCCGGATTATTGGTGGGAACGGCCGTCTGGCTGGCCGGCGGCTTGCCCAGCGCCACGGCAACCGGGGGATTGGTCCAGGCGCTGGCTTTCATCGCCTTTGTGGCGGCGCTGTTTGCCCTGCCTTACGTGCTGGCGGAAAAGATTGCCGGTACCTGGGCCGGCGGCCTGGCCGGTTCATTGGGCAGCGGCGCCGGCCTGTTCCTTTTTGCCACCGACGGCGCGGCCTATGGCCCATTTTTGTCGTTTGGTCTGGCCGGGATTTTGCTGGGATTAACCCTGGCCTGGTGGCGGCCGGTCCTGCTTTATCCGTTTTTATTGGTATGGAACCGGGTGCTGTACCAGCTTGAGCAACAGCGCGTTGACCAGGAAGAGAAACGGCCGCTGCTGCGCTGGCACTCTGCTTTTTGGGATGAGTTCCAGCGGCTGCCGCTTTTAAATTTAGATGCCCACCTGCTGCTAACGATGCAAAAAAGTCTGGCCGAAGGACGCACGGCGATGGCGTACCTGAGCAGCACGCGGCAGCGTTGGGCGGCCCAGGCGGCCCAGATTGAGCTGGATGCGCGGCAGTTAGAGCAGTGTGAAACGGCCGTCCAAATTGCTGACGTGCATCCCGGTTTGGCGGCGGGCGATCTGGTGGGTCCGGCCAGCGCCCTGCTGCGCAGCTTCAGCCGCATCAGCACCGACGTGGCCGCCGCCTTGCAGCAGGAGAGCGCCTACAACCAGCGCCTCGCCCTGCACGCCGTCGAGGATCGGCTGGATGGCCTCCTGCGGGAGCTGACCCGCAGCAACGAACCGTATGCCGCCCGCTTCCGCCCGATTGCTGCCAACTGGCGGCACATCGTTGGCGAAAAGGGAGCTCGCCTGGCCGAAGAGGCCGAACTGCGCCAGGAGATCGACAGTCCGTACATCATCGGCGTGCCGCTGACGGAGAAGCAGGCGATTTTTATTGGTCGCCACGACGTGAGCAGCCGGATTGAGCAGCTTTTGCTGGACCGCCGCCAGCCGCCGCTGCTGCTCTATGGCCAGCGGCGCGTGGGCAAAACGTCGCTGCTAAACAATTTGGGGCGGCTGCTGCCCAGCAGCATCGTGCCTTTGTTTGTCGATTTGCAGGGACCGGCGTCGCGGGCCCAGGATGAAGCCGGTTTTTTATACAACGTGGCCCGCAGCATGGTCCAATCGGCCCGGCGGCAGCGCGGCGTGATTTTGCCACCGCTCAACCGCCAGCAGCTGAACGATGACCCATTCACCCGCTTCGACGAGTGGCTGGACGAGGTGGAAGCGGCGCTGGGCAGCCATCTGGCGCTGCTCATGCTGGACGAGTTTGAGGCGTTGGAGCGAGTCCTGGCGCTGAATCGCTTTGATGAGGAGATTGTGCTGGGTATGCTGCGCCATCTCATTCAGCATCGGCCCAAATTTAAGGTACTGCTCTCCGGCTCCCACACCTTGGCCGAGTTTTCCCGCTGGTCCAGCTATTTGATCAACGTGCAGGTGGTGCACATCGGCTATTTGCACCCGAATGAGGCGCAGCAGTTGGTGGAGGCGCCGGTGCAGGGGTTTGCCCTGCGCTACGAGGCGGCCGCCACCCAGCGCGTGCTGGACCTGACGCGAGGGCATCCGTTCCTGGTGCAGCTTCTCTGCGCCGAGATTGTGGCGCTGAAAAACGAGCAGCCCCCGGCGCAGCGGCGTTTGGCCACGGTGGCGGATGTGGAAACGGCCGTGCCCGAAGCGCTCATCCACGGCAGCTTTTTCTTCGCCGACATGCGTAATCAGACTGACGGAGTGGGGGGGCAGGTGCTCAATTTGCTGGCGCAGGCGGGCGAAAAGCAAGCGGTTTCGCGTAGCGATTTAGGCAGAGAGTTAGATGGGGTGGAAACGGCCGTTCTCAACCAATCCATCAACCAGCTTCAGCAGCGCGAACTCATCGAGCCAAATGGCGACGGCCTGCGCTTCCAAATTGAGCTGGTACGTCGCTGGTTTGCGGGGCAGAATGGCTAGATTTCGAGTATTTTTTCCAGGCAAAGCGAATGATTGACAGGATACTTCCTAATAAGAAACCAACAATTCCAGCTGCAAAACTGAGTGTGTAATAAATCCAAGTGCAAGGTTGGGGTTTACTGTATTCCCAAATTGCATCTTATTCAGTTAAAACGTACTGATTATTGGGTGGCGGGCACCATTCGCCAGTTAGCTGAATTGACCGGCAGTCTATGATATTTCCTGCCGATATTTCGATTTTGGCTTCGTCGCGACTTTCACAGGTCTCGTCAGGCATCGGATTAGCTTGGTTGATGAGTTGCCACTCTTTAGCTCCCGCATCTAGCTCGTATCTGTATTGGTAAACGTTTCTTGAAGCTGTTTGCACGATTGGATCGGCGTCATACCAATCTGATAGCTCCATGCCTAAAGTCGCAGTGGGTGGTTCTGGAACGTTGGGGAGCTGCTCTAGGCTCGTTTCAGTGAGCAAATGAAATGTGATCCAGAGAGCTAGAAAACAACCAATGGCAAAAATGAGCGCACAGCCAAAGATAAGTTTGGGCGTTGAGATATTTTTGACCTTTTTCATTCTTGCAGTACCTTCCCTATTCCCTGCTCTGGTGCGGTTTTCGATGATGGCAAGAGCGAATCTAATTGTGGCTTAGCCTTTGGCTGTGCTGCTAATTTTTCTTTGCTTAATTTTGGCAATTTAGCACAGCTTGAGTGGAAACGGTCGTAATCCGACCATCTCTAGTTTGGTCCAAAAAGCGTATTGACTTGTGGCCACATGTGGCTACAATTTGAATAATGAATAATTAATGGTAAATTGTGAACGAGGTTGTGATGGCGAAGAAAATTGGCGTGCGAGAATTGAAGAACAATGCCTCAAAGATTGTGCGGGCGGTGCGCGAAGAGGGGGCTGAGTACGTGGTAACGGTGCATGGGGAGCCGGTGGCGGTGTTACGGCCATTGGCTGAAGTGGAAGAAATGCAAGAATTAGATGCCGAGATTGCCGCCGAAATTGCCGAGATGAAGCAGCTAGCCAAGGAAATTGCCGCTGGTTGGAAATCGGAAAAGAGTGGGCTGGAAATATTGGAAGAAGACCGGCAAGCATCTTTTGAACGATTGCTATGACCGTTATTGATGCCAGTGTCTATATTGCTCTTGTTAACGAAGATGAACCTGGTTTTGCCGCGAGTTGGCAATGGCTGCTAACTGTACAGAGCAACCGAGAGCGACTTGCTGCACCTGTTATCATGATGGCAGAAGCTGCGGCAGCAATCAGTCGCGGGAAAGGCGATGTTGTTCATGCGCGAAGGGTCATTCGACGTTTACAGCAATCCAGGCTGATTGAATTTTGGCCTATTTCATTTGAATTAGCTGAGCGTGCTGCGGAAATTGCTGCTGAACATCGCATTCGCGGCTGTGATGCGGTGTATGTGGCGCTGGCAGAGCAGTTGGGCACCGATTTGGTTTCGCTGGATCAACAGCAGCTAGAGCGAGGAACGGCCGTCATTCCCACGAACCATCCATGATTTTTGGAACGGCCGTTTTTGATGTAACATTCCCCCCTGTACAAAACGAAAACCAAAAACGTAGGCTCCGCAGACTTTTTCTCTGCACCTCCGCGCCTCTGCGTTAAATTGATTTCACAGGAGAGTCCCACTTGAGTAAACTGCACCCCGCATTTGATTGGCACGAGGTCGCCCGGCTGGCGCTGTCCTCCCGCATTCTAGACGAACTGGAAGAAAACGAACTCACCCCGCAGGGATTGGTCACTTACCAATTTTCGGCGCGCGGCCATGAGCTGGGACAGCTGCTCATCAGCCAGCTGCTGGACCGGCCTCATGATGCCGCCAGCGCCTATTATCGTTCACGGCCGTTTATGCTCGGCTCCGGTTTAACCCTGGTGGAGGCCGTGGCTTCCGACATGGCCCGAACGGGCAGCCTGAGCGGCGGGCGCGACGTGGGCGTGGTTTTTAATCTACCCCGGCGGAAGCGGGCGATGGTGCTGCCGATGGCCGGGGATGTCGGTTCGCAGTTTACCCCGGCGGTGGGCTGGGCTCAGGCGATTCAATACCACAAAGAGACGCTGAAAACGGCCGATGTCGATGACAGCATCTCGGTGGTGTTTGGCGGTGATGGCGCCGTGGCCACCAACGGCTTCTGGAGCGCCCTGACCATTGCCACCACGTTGGAGCTGCCCCTGCTGTTTGTCATTGAAGACAACGGCTACGCCATTTCAGTGAAGGGCCCGGCGCAGACGCCCGGCAGCAACATTGCCGCCAACCTGGCTTCGTTCAAGAATCTGACTATTTGGGACGGCAGCGGTACCGACCCGGCCGAAACGGCCGAACTGGTGCATACGGCCGTGCGCGAACTGCGTGCCGGTAACGGGCCAGGCCTGCTGCGGCTCACCGTGCCGCGCCTGTCCGGCCATTCCAGCGTAGACAACCAGGCATACAAGAGCGAAAAGGAGCTGGCGCAGGAGTGGAAGCAGGACCCAATCACCCACCTGCATGATTACCTGGTGCCGGAATTAATGAGTGAAGAAGAGTGGGAAGGCGTGGTGAAGCAGGCCAAACGAGACGTGGCCCAGGCGGTCGAAGAGGCCAAAAAGCAGCCAGAGGGCGATCCGGACACGGTGACAAAATTTGTCCTTTCAGATCCGGAACGGCCGCAGGAAGTTGGTGGCCTGGTGGGGGCGGGGATTGAGCTGCCGAGGGTAACGTCAGGTCCCAAGGGGACGGCCGTGCCCCAGGTTGACGATCCGCGCCGCATCAACATGATTGAAGCGATCCGGCGCACATTGGATGTGGAGCTGGCGCTGAATCCGCGCCTGCTGGTGTTTGGCGAGGACGTGGGGCTGAAAGGGGGTGTTCACGCCGCCACGCTGGGGCTGCAAAAGAAGTACGGCGACGACCGCGTGTTTGACACCAGCCTGAATGAAGAGGGCATCATCGGCCGTTCGGTGGGATTGGCCTACGCCGGCCTGGTGCCCGTGCCGGAAATTCAGTTCCGCAAATATGCCGATCCGGCCACGGAGCAGTTAAATAATTGCGGCACGGTGCGCTGGCGGACCAACGGCCGTTTTGCTGCCCCCATCGTTGTGCGTATTCCCGGCGGTTATCGCAAAATAGGGGATCCGTGGCACAGCGTCACCAGCGAGGTGATTTTTGCCCACCAGCCCGGCTGGCTGCTGGCGGCGCCTTCCAATGCGGAAGATACAGTGGGCCTGCTGCGCACGGCGATGCGCGGCAACGATCCGGTCATCTTTTTTGAGCATCGGGCGATGTTGGATGCGGGCTGGGCGCGACGGCCGTATCCCGGCGACGACTACATGCTTCCTTTTGGCCAGGCCAAACAGATCACCAGCGGCGATGAGCTAACGATTGTCACCTGGGGGGCAATGGTGGAACGGTGCGAGCAAGCGGTGCAGGGCGTGAATGCCGGCATCGAGATACTCGATCTGCGCACGCTGGTGCCGTGGGATAAAGAGTTGGTGCTTGGCTCCGTGCAAAAAACGTCCCGCTGCCTGATTGTGCATGAAGATATCGGTCTAGGCGGCTTCGGCGCGGAAATCGCCGCCACCATCGTCGCCGAAGCGTTTCTGGATTTGGACGCGCCGGTGGAACGGGTGACAGCGCCCTCGGCACCGGTGCCGTTTAGCACCGCGCTCATGGAAGGCATCGTCCCCACGGTGGACCTCATCAGAGAAAGGATTGAGGATTTGTTAACTTTTTAGGGCCACCCATTCATGGCGGCTGCCAATAGAATAGAACGCTGATTTACCTGATTTCCATGATCAGGGAGATCAGGGTAATCTGCGTCCTATTAAAGTAGGTAGTTATGCAAGTTTGCTCAACTGAATATGTGTACCATGCCTTGCTCAATACCGGAGACGAGATTATCGACTCTATTTTGGCGAATGGATTACGGCCGTTGTCCGATTTTCCCGAAAGCGAGCGGTGGCAGCAAATCAACGCCCAACTGCCCGGCTTTTTTGAAAAGTTGTATGAAATGGTGGCCCGGCCCGTGCTGCAACGGCCGTACACGAATGCCGGTGTCTTTGTCTCTCCCATTGATTTTAGAAAACTGCCAGATTCGCTGATGTATAACAAAACGCGGGTCAAAATCCCGGTGTCGCGCATCGATCCGGAGTACGCCAGCCTGACCTACGTTTGGGAAGGAGAACGCATTGCCCTGCCGTTTACGGCCGAAAATCGGCAGCGCGTCGCCGAATTGTGGACGGCCGATTTAGTCACAGAATGGTTTGCCAAGGACAACACAAAAATCTTTTTCTATGTGCCGCAAATCGCCGTTTACCAACCTGGTGGCATTCCAGTAGATGCGGCCGATATTGAACAATTTGCCTAAAATTGACGCACGTTTTTTTTGCTTTTTCTCTGCGTCTCTGCGCCTTTGCGTTGGTTTTTTCTACGGCCGTTTCCGCCACAGCGAAACCAGATAAACCGGCGCACCAACCAATTCAGAAGATCGTTTAACAAAGAAAACCATTAGGGAGAGAGTGACAGCCTGCGCCGTGGAGAGGCCCGCTCCGGCAAAGAGCAGCGGCGCAATCGCTTCCCGCACGCCCAGGCCGCTAAATGAGGGCACAAGCAGGGCAATGGCCATCACCGGCACGACGCCCATCAAATACCAGTAGCTGATGGTGAAGTTGAGACCGCGCGAAACGGCCGTCCACTGCCCAATGAGTAAAAAGTTAAACAGCAGCGAGATGCCCAACGCTTGCAGCAAAGATTTTGCGGGTAAGGCTTGCAAGGTGGCGGTGAGCTTGAGAAACGGCCGTGCCACCTTTTGCGGCAGCCGGTTTAACAAACTCACCAAAAAGGGAAACCAGCGCCAGCCGCGCAGCAGAAAAATGCCGCCAATTAAACCCAGCAAACAAACCGCCCCCACCTGCCAGACCAACTCCGCCGGAAAAACCTCAGGATTTAGCCCCAGGACCAGCAGCCCCAGCACAAACAGGCCCATCAGCCCGCTTAACCGATCCACGATGACCGTGCCTGCGGCCGTGGCCTGCGGCACGTCTTCAGCCACTTCGATGATGCGCACCACGTCGCCGCCAAAGCCGGAGGGCAGCACCCCGTTGAAAAACGCGCCCACAAAATACAGCTTGATGAGCTGGGCCAGCGGCACGGTGCTGCCGATGCCGTTAAGCAAAATCGCCCAGCGCACCGAGCGCAGCACCAGCCCGGCAAAGTTGAGGCCCACCGCCACCATCAGCCAACCCCAGCGTGCCTGGCGAATGCCTTCGCCAATCTCGGTCAGCGGCACCTGGGTAAACACATAAGCAAGGCTAAGCAGGGTCACACCCACTTTGATGAGGGCAACGAGACGGTTTTTTGCCTTTGTTGGTTGTGTGCTTGTGGTAACTTCTGATGGTGTCATAAAGAAGGTAATTGCGTAATTACAAACCGTTAGGTTTAGAGGTAGCCCAAATCGCGCAGGCGATTTTCGATCTGCTTATTTTCCGCCTCGCCCAGAGTGTGCGATTCACGCAGCTCTTGTTCGGCGTCAAAATAGGTGACGTCCGGCTGGGTTTTGAAGAAATCGACCAGCACGGCGCCGTCCATATGCTCCGGCACGGCTTCGCCCAGCAGGGCAAAAATGGTGGGGGCAATGTCGATGATGTCGGCACTGATGGGCAGCGGCACGTTTTGCTTAAACTGCGGCCCGTGGGCAATCACGATCCCTTCGCGGCGGTGGCAGCCGGAGTCGCCCCGAATCTGCTCGGTGACGATTCTGCCGTTGGTGGCAAACAGCGGGTAGGCGATGATGTTGTAGTCGTCCAGAACGAGGTGAATGTCTGGTCCTTTGTCCGCGTAGGGGCCGTGATAGGTTTCTTCGCGCAGGATGATTTTGCTGATGAGGGAACGGCCGTTTTCATCCCGCAGTTCCTGCAAAGCATTTACAATGTCCTGCCGGGTGCGCTTGTAACTGGCCTGGGTCACAATGCCATGGGGTTCCCGCCCGACCATGTTCAAATAGATTTGCCCCACATGCCCCATGCTGTAAGCTACCGTCTGGCCCCAATCCACGTTGTCGTAGTTGAGGAATTTGCCCAGCACCTGGTTGCGCGTGTTTTTAGATACCTTAGTGGCAATATTTTGCAGCCCAACTTTTTCAACCAGTCGATAAATGACGGCAGGCGAGAGTCCCAGCCTGAAGGCCAGGGCTTTCAACATTGTCATAGGTTTCCGGTTTAGCCTGAGGAAGCCCTTTTCCATCAGAAAGTTGTTCAGGTTCACAATGCGATTGAGCGGCCCAAAGCCGTGATCAGACATGGTGATGACGTGGGCATCAGGCGGCAGCAGGTCGAGCATCTGCCCGACGTATTCATCCACCAGCTGATAACCGCCCTGAATAGCGTTCTGGTAGGGGGACGGTGTGTGGCGCGGATGGCTGCTGTCCATCAGCCGCCACAGGGCATGCATCATGATGTCCAGGGCAATAAAATGGATCATCAATACATCGACAGGCTCGTGTTGCATCAGATGAACTGCCCATTTGCCGTGGGCGTGAATCAGATCATAAATATCTTTGATGTAGGCTTCCTCGTTGCCGGGTTTGTATTGAACGTTGGGCGAGATGCGGTAGGCGCCCAACTTAGGCTGATGGCGGCTGATTAAATCTTGCGGGTAGCAGATTGTGCCCTGCTTGGGGCTCAGAATGCCGGTAATCATAAAGCCGTTGATCGGCTGGGGCGGGTAGGTAACCGGCACGTTGAGCACGCCCACTCGATAGCCCATGTTGGATAATATTTGCCACATGGTAGGCTTTTTTATCTGGGTGGAGTTGACCAGCGAATAGCTGGCTCCCGAGGGCTGGATAAAGTCAAAAACGCCGTGCTTGCCGGGATTGCAGCCGGTCATGAACGAAGGCCAGGCCGGGCTGGTAACCGGCGGCAGGGTGGAGAGTAAATCAGTGTGTACCCCATTTTGTATTAACCTGGCCAGGTTGGGCAGTTTGCCCGCGTCGGTCCACGGCCGTATTAAATCGAATGTTGCGCCATCTAAGCCTAAAATTAACAGTTTCATGTCTCTCACTTATTCTTGATTTATCCGGTACTTTAAGCACTTTTCTTGATTTTGCAAAATGCCGGCATGATTGTTATTGCAAACGGTCGTTTCCTTTTAGCAAATTAGCAAACGACGATATTTAGAATGGTGCCTCTGTTTGCTGTAGAATCATGAAAAATTACCTGTTCCGTAGAGGTCCAAAACATGATAGGTTTCACAGCCCAAGACACGATTTACGCGTCTAAAAAAGACGAGGTACCCCCATTTACATTTGATGAAGCAGTTGTCACCGTTTTCCCGGACATGATTGCGCGCTCGGTGCCTGGCTACGAACTGCTGCTGCCGCTTATTGGCCAGATTGCCGGTCGCTATGCCCAGCCGCACAGCCGCTGCTACGATTTGGGCTGCTCGCTGGGAGCCGTAACGCTGGCCCTGCGCCGGCAAATTAAGCAGCCGGGCTGCCGGATTACGGCCGTAGACAACTCCCCCGCCATGATCGAACAATGCCGCCATATCCTGGCCCGCTCTGACGACGGCCTGCCGGTTGATCTGGTTGAAGCCGATATCTGCCAGACGCCAATCCGCCAGGCGTCGGTGGTGGTGCTAAATTTCACCCTCCAGTTTGTGCCCCCGGCCCGGCGCGACGCATTGATCCAGCGCATTTACGCTGGCTTGCTGACCGGCGGCGTGCTCATTTTGTCGGAAAAAGTCATTTTTGTACCGGCCGAGCTGGATGACCTGCTGGTGACGCTGCACCATGATTTCAAACGGGCCAACGGCTACAGCGATTTGGAGATTAGCCAGAAGCGCACCGCGCTGGAAAACGTGCTTATCTCCGAGACGGTGCCGCAGCACCAGGCCCGGTTGCGAGCAGCGGGCTTTGCCTCGGCTGATTTGTGGTTTCAGGCATTCAACTTTATCTCGCTCCTGGCCATCAAATAAATTCACCGCAAAGGGCGCAAAGAACGCCAAGAAAAAACCTTTGCGCCCTTTGTGTTCTTTGCGGTTCAAATAATGATCGATTATTCAAAACTGTATGCGCAAATGAAGGAGACGCCGCTGGCCGGTTGGCTGGATCATTTACCGGCGCAGGTTTCGGCGGCGTTGGACGATAGTCAACACGGCCGTTTACCCGAGTGGCGCAAAATCTTAAACAGCCTCCCCGATGTGACTCCTTCGCATATTAACTTGAAGGATGGCGTGATTGTGGGCCGCCCGGATGAGCTGGCACCGGAGACTTTTGCCCGGATGGAACGCCTGCTCCGCCGGCTGCATCCGTGGCGCAAGGGGCCATTCCACCTGTTTGGCCTGCACATCGACACCGAATGGCGCTCTGATTGGAAGTGGGACCGGTTGAAGGACGGCATTGCCCCGCTGGACGGCCGTCTTGTGTTAGACGTCGGCTGTGGCAACGGCTACCACTGCTGGCGCATGGTGGGCAGCGGGGCCAAACTGGTTATCGGGCTGGACCCTTATCTGCTGTATGTGGCGCAGTACCAGGCCATACGCCACTTTGTTGGTGACGCCGTGCCCGCCTACGTACTGCCGCTGGGTGTGGAAACTCTGCCTGAAAATTTGGCCACATTCGACACCGTTTTTTCGATGGGCGTCCTGTATCATCGCCGCTCGCCGCTGGAGCATCTGCTAACGCTGCGGAACGGGCTGCGTGCCGGCGGTGAACTCGTACTGGAAACGCTTGTCATTGAAGGGGAGTTGGGACAGGTGCTGGTGCCCGAGGATCGCTATGCTCAAATGGGCAACGTCTGGTTTATTCCGTCGGTGCCCACGTTGCTGAGCTGGCTCCGTAAATGCGGCTTTCAGCAAGAAAAGCTGCTGGATGTGACGCCGACTACCGCTCAGGAACAGCGCCCCACTAAGTGGATGACGTTCAAATCCCTGCCCGATTTTCTAGACCCGGAAAATCCAAACCACACGATTGAAGGCCATCCTGCGCCCCGGCGGGCAGTTGTGACGGCGATACGGCCGTAAGCTACTTTTGCAGGTGGTTAAACTTCTGCCGGAACTTGGCCACTTTAGGCGCCACCACGACGCGGCAGTAACCTTGTCCAGGATTATTGACATAATAATTCTGGTGGTAATCTTCGGCCACGTAAAAGTCGTCAATTGGCTCAACTTCTGTCACGATGGGGTTGTCCCAGATGTTGGCTTCGTTTAACTGGTTGATGAGGTTAACGGCCGTTTCCCGCTGCGCCTCATTGTGGTAAAAAATCGCCGAGCGGTACTGCGTGCCCACATCGGCCCCCTGCCGGTTGAGCGTTGTGGGGTCATGGATGGTAAAGAAAACCGACAGCAGCTCCTCCAGCGAAACTTCTTTCGGGTTAAACTTTACCTGGACCACCTCGGCATGACCGGTGGTTTCAGAACAGACCTGGCGGTAGGTGGGGTTGGGCACATGGCCACCGGCATAGCCGGACAGCACATCAGTGACGCCGCGCATTTCGTCAAAGACGGCTTCCAGACACCAGAAGCAGCCACCGCCTAAAGTAATTGTTTCTTCACGGCCGTTTGCATTTGTAGACATGAGGTACCTTCCCTTCACAGATAATAATTGTGTTGGCAGGAATTGTAACTGAGTAATTGGGTATTTACCCAGAAAATTACACAATTACTTAATTACCCAATTACCTCTTCAACCGGCAGCGTGCCATTTACTGCCGCCAATCGCTTTTCTTGCCGGGCAACGGCCGCAGCCAAAAAAGCGTCAAATAACGGGTGCGGTCGGTTGGGCCGGCTTTTGAATTCAGGGTGGAACTGGCTGCCCAGCATGAAGGGATGGTCTTTCAGTTCGGCAATTTCTACGAGACGGCCGTCTGGCGATAACCCGCTAAACACCATCCCTGCCGCTTCCAGCCTATCACGATAGCTGTTGTTAAACTCCCAGCGGTGGCGGTGCCGCTCCTGCACCAGTTCCGCATCATATGCGGCGGCCGCCTTGCTGCCCGGCTTTAAGGCGCAGGGATACGACCCCAGCCGCATCGTGCCGCCCATATCTTCCAGCGCATGTTGGTCCGGCATCAGGCTAATCACCGGATGCTCGGTCTGGCTGTCGAATTCCGTGCTGTTTGGCTCGTCACTTTGCAGCAGGTGCCGGGCGAGCTCAATGCACATCACCTGCATTCCCAGGCAAAGACCCAAATATGGTACCTTGTTCTCCCGGGCCCAGCGGGCCGCCAAAATTTTGCCTTCCACGCCGCGCTCACCAAAGCCGCCGGGCACCACAATACCGTCCACCCCTTCAAACAGCTCCCAGCTTTTGCTTTTTTCCAAATCACCGGAATGAATCCAGGCCACCTCTACATCCCGGTTATGGCTGATGCCGGCATGGTAAAGAGACTCGCGCACGCTCATGTACGCATCGTGCAGCTCCACGTATTTGCCTACTATGCCAACACGAATTTTGGTCTTGGAGCTGCGAATTTTCTTGATCATCTGCTGCCAATCGGTTAAGTCCGGCTGGTTGGCCTTTTTCTTCAACTTGAGCCGTTCAATCACATAGTCAGCCAGGCCGGTTT
This sequence comes from uncultured Anaerolineaceae bacterium, assembly GCA_937967805.1. The sequence goes on along the minus strand of CALBTC010000470.1, from coordinate 11,463 downwards.
CTTCCAGCAGCAGCGGAATGTTATACAAAATGTCGCTGGTGGTGGCGGGAATAACTGCCCGTTTGCGCACGTCACAGAAGAGGGCGATCTTTTTAATATGCTCTGTGGGAATGTGATGATCGGCTCTGGCGATGATGACGTCGGGATGGATACCGATGCCGCGCAGCTCGCGCACGCTGTGCTGGGTGGGCTTGGTTTTTAGTTCCCGGCTGGCGCTAATGTAGGGGAGAAAGGTGACGTGAACGTACAGCGTGTTTTTGCGCCCAACGTCAGATCGCATCTGGCGCAGCGCTTCCATGAAGGGCAAACTTTCAATATCGCCCACGGTGCCGCCCACCTCCACCAGGACCACATCGGCCTGACTCTGTTCGGCCACCAGCCGGATGTTGCGCTTGATCTCGTTAGTAATGTGAGGGATTACCTGAATCGTACCGCCCAGGTAATCACCACGCCGCTCGCGGGCAATGACTTCGGCATAAACGCGCCCGGTAGTGACGTTGGACGCCTGGCTGGCGTTGATGTCGATGAATCGTTCGTAATGGCCCAGATCGAGGTCGGTTTCAGCGCCATCTTCGGTGACAAACACTTCGCCATGCTGGTATGGGGACATGGTGCCAGGGTCTACGTTAATGTAAGGATCGAGCTTTTGCACCGCCACAGACAGTCCTCTCGCTTTGAGCAAGCGGCCCAGCGCCGCAGCGGTAACGCCTTTGCCGACAGAACTAACAACACCACCCGTAAAAAATATATATTTTGTCATTTTCGACCTCGCTTAAAATTACTTTGATCATTACCCAAAAAAAGAGGTGGGGCATGTCATCTTGGGTGACATGCCCCACCTGAATTTTTACTGCCGTTCGTCAGGCGAATGGTGTTCGCCGCGAAGGTTGCCTTCGCTTTAACTTTTTTCGTTTCATACCATTAGAGGAGACGCTCCAAATCTTCGGCGGCGCGTCCCATGTCCAGGAAAATGAGTCCTAGTTTGGCCTGTGCCCGGGCCAGTACGGTGAGTACGGCATCTTCCCCAATGGCGCGTAAGACAATAATGCCGTCTGTCCCGCGAATGTGAACCTGTTCCAGGCGGCCGCGCTGCAATTCAGAAGCAATGCGGTCACCGAGGGAAAGCATGGCGGCAGACATAGCCGAGATGCGATCCTCATCGACACCGGCTGGCAGTGACGATGCCATAATGAGGCCGTCCACACTAACAACGGCTGATGCTTCAATATCTGGCGTGCCGGCTTGTAAATCCTTCAAGCGGTCAACCATCATCTCTGTACGGGATCTCATCCAGACTCTCCTTACACGTTCTTAATTGGGGAAACTTGTTCTTTTTTGGCTAGCACTATGGTGCAGCTTATTGCACAAACACGAGCAAATTTACACTGGTTTCGTTTAATTTTATGTTAGCCAAGAACGGGTGGATAATACCATATCGAATTTTTACTGTCAAACCTTGATGGGCCGGGTACTGGAGTGAAATTTGAGGATTATGTTAATTAATTTCAGGGGTGGAAAACGGCCGTATCACTCCCCATCTACTGGCAAAACGGCCGTCTGCTGCACCCGCTCCCACGCCGCTTTGATAGCTTCAAATTCTTCCCTGGTTTCCGGAAATTCACCGTAGCGAACCTTTACATAAGCCCTGGTGATGAGCTGTACCTCACCTTGGCGCTCCGGCCACAGTTCAAAAAGTGTTTTGAGGTATTCGTAAGGTGTTTCTGAAGCATCGCGGGGGCGGCCAAACTCGCTGCCAATCCGGATCATCTGCTGGTAAATTTTGATGATGGAAACGGCCGTACGCCAGTTGCGCCAGTCGCTCTGTTTGGTACTCTGTTTTTCTCGCCGGGAACGGACAAAGGGAATGCGGTCTGTGACGTCGAGCAAGATTTTACCAAAACGGCCGTTGCCCTGGGCCACCAAATTTTTGCGATAAAACTGCACCAAAATGAGCAGGGCGATAAGGACCACGACACCGATAATCACAAAGCGCCAATTTACGTGGCTGAAAAGTCCTGGCTCGCTTGTTATTTCCTGTTCCAGCAGCCACTCATAAAAAGCTTCGCTGAATCCTTGGCCCCCGTCTGGCGCTTGTTGCGCATCTGGATTTAGCTCAAAGAGAATGGCAAAGCCTTGTTGGTAAACGCGAATAATGAATTGAAAGATAGCATCAATCGCGTCCAGGAAAGGGGCAATGAGGAAACTTAGCGTAAGGCCAATTGTCATACCGCCCCAGCGGAGTGCCTGCCAGAAAGGGGACAGCCAACCGCCCAACGACTCGCCGGACAGGGTGCTGACAAAAACGGCCGCAGCCCCGCCCAAAAATGTCGTTATCACGCTCAAAGAAACCACCAGCCCCAGCCAGCGTGGCGTCAGCGAGGAGAGCACGGCCTGCTGTGTTTTTTCGCTGGTTTCGGCGCGGGTGAGGGCAACGGCCGTTAGGCTAACAGCAAAATAAAAAAGCAAAAAGGGCAGCACCGACCAATCCAGCCGCAAAGCAGCCAGCAAGACGATGACGGGGGCAACGTACAATCCTCCCACGCGAAAGCGGTGCCCCACGCGCGTCACGTCAATATCCCGGTTGAGCAGCGTCAGGCCGCGCCACCAGCTCAGCGCCGTGAGCATCAGCAAAAAGAGGTCACGCAGCCACAGATTGCCGCCAATCACGGCCAAACTGCGCAGACTTTGCCCGATCCAACTGAAATCAAAAAGCCCTTCCGGATCGTAATTCACGTTGCGAATGGCCAGGAACATAAGCAGCAGACCGGCTCCCACTAAAATGTTGCGCTGGTCGCGGGCCGGCAGCTTAATCCATGATAAAAGTCGGGCCAGGTAAAAGCCGGCCAGCATGAGCAGCAGCATGCCCAAAAAGAGGCGCTGTCGCCCCCACCATTCATCGGTCCAGGGCAGGATGGCCAGGCTAAAAGGCGTGATCAGCGCTACTTCCATCAGCGCCCAGCTAATGAACACAAGCTCACGCCGGGCATAGGCCCAAGCCAGAATTAAGGTGCGGTTGGGGCTGGACGGGGTTGTGGCAACTGAACTCATATTTTAGGAGAGAGACTGGGGCTTGAACCAGTCTCCAATGCTCTGCAGAGATTATCAATTTAATCTTTCACGGGATATCCCAGGTCTTCTAGGGTTGTGAAGAGCGGCTGAGGTTCAGCAATAATCAGAGCGGTAGCAAGCCACTCGTTATTGTTGCCTACAAAGAGATAACGATTGTTGCTGTGACGGCCGTCTATTGGAATAAGTAGCTGATTGAGCGGCTGATCTAGGCCAATAATCGACCCGATATCATTGGAAAAGTAAACTTCCAGCACAAAATCCTTTTCCCGAAAATCACGTACAGTTTCTTCTGATAAGCCAATGGGGATGCGGCCACGAAAGTCGCTAAGAGATTGGTTCAATGCCGTGTTTATTTCACCGAAAGCTTCACTGCTTCGGTCAAGAGAACTTGTTGTGCCATAATAATGAACAATTATGCGTTCTGGTACATATGTCCGCTCTGGTACAGGCTGAAACCAAAGCGGATTTCCTGTACTAAGCGAATAGAATGTCCATACAGTCAACAGAATCACAAGGACAGCCATTAAAGTGGGAAAAAACACTTTTGGTTTCCTTCGAATGGTCATTCTTTCACTCACTCCTCATCATTTAGGCGGACCACCTCATAAAATCTTCTAACAGAAACTGCCACAGCTTCCGCACCATTCCCAATCGCAACCTATTACACTTTCACCACCCCAGGGATCGTAACAAACACAGCACCATCCCTCACACGGCTTTACATAACTGCGCAAGGCCACTTTATACATAGCCATCTGATCGCTCAAGATACCTTACAAAATCATTAGATGGAAGATTGAACCTTACAACAAGCTCCTGTCGATTATCCGCTAAAGTATTTCGTAGAGCTGTTGCAGACTGAATGTCAAAGTTAAGGTTGTAAGCTGAACTAATAATCTGAAGTTCAGGACTCTCAATTGCCTTTTTAACTAATGTGTGACCTTCCCCAAATAAACCAAATGTGGATATTACTCCTGATTTGCAAAAGCTTCTACGGGACGGGTCTGCTCCAGGGTGCGCCACGCGTTTTTGATGGCTTGCAGCTCCTGTTCCGTTTCGGGCAGTTCGCCGTAGCGAATTTTTACGTAGGCGGTGGTGATGAGCTGGGTTTCGCGGCGGTTCTCCGGCCACGCTTTAGCCAACGTTTTTAAAAATTCGTATGGTGTTTCGGCGTCCAGCCGGGGATAGCCGTTGGCGTCGGCGGCGCGCAGCATTTTGCGATAAATACGGCGGATGGAAACGGCCGTTTGCCAATCGCGCAGCAAGCCCAGCCGGCCCAACAGCCGCTGGAGCAGTCCCTCCTCTTCCAGTTCATTATCGCCATAGCCGCGAGCGAAGCTGCCGTGCTGTGCCGCTATTTTGGTCTCCCGATACAGCCGGCTTACCAGCAGCGCCACCAGTAAAATAAAGGCCACCGCCAGGAGCACAATGATGATCTGCACATTGCGGCTGAGCTGAAAACCGAGCCCTTCAATTTCTTCAAAAATAAGGCGGGTTTCCAAAGCGCCTGTGTTGTTCTGTCCACCTAATTCCTCCAGCGGTACGCGCGATCCGATGAAAAATTTGCCCAGGAGTTTGCCAAGAAAAGCCCACTGCGCCTGGAACCAGGGGATAACGGCCGTTAACCATTGGTTCAGCGCGTTGGAAAGTACATCGACCAGCTGCAACAGCGGTACCAGCAAAAAGAGGAGCGTTGTGAGCGCCACGGCCCCGGTCAGGCGCAGGCCGTTCCACACCGGCGCCAGCCAGCCGATCACGCTGTTGGCCGATTCGCCACTGATGATGATGGCCAGCGTGCCGGCGGTGAGAATGGTGAGCAGGCTGGCGATTAGAACGGCCGTCAGCCAGCGCGGGTTCAAGGCCAAAGCCTGCCCCGACTGATCCTTCTCAATTTCTTCAGCGCGGATGAGGGCAACGGCCGTTAAGCCCGCCAAAAAGAAGAGCAAAATGAAAGGGCTGATGTCCCACAGCAGGCGCACGCTGGCCAGCCAGACGATGAGCGGGGCCAAAATCAAGCCGCCCACCCGCAGCCGCAGCCCGGCACGATTAATACCATACTCTCGCCGGGCAAGCTGTAACCCCCTGGCCCAAACCAGCACAATCGTGCCAAACAGCAGCACGTCCCGCAGCCACACGCCGTTGCCTTCTTCGTTAATTGCGGCCATCAGCTCCCCAACCCAGGCAAAGGTAAAGATTGGCGTGCCTTCATGGAAAAATGTGGGAAGCGTGACGACAATGATGAGAAACAGCGTCAGGGCCATCACCGTTTGCTGGTGCTGGGGCGGCAGTTGAATGGCGCTCATCAGCCGCGTCAGGTTGAAGGCAAACAGCATCAAGATGAGCAGCCACAGCAGCACAATCCCCGGCGGCCAATACCGCGCCCAGCTCATGATGCCCAGCAAAAAGGGCGTCAGCAAAGCGACGTCCATTACCGCCCAGGACAGATAAAGCAGCTCATGCTGTACATGTCCCCAGGCCGTCAGAAATGCTTCATACCGCGGCGAAAGTGCGTCGCGATCAACAGTCAGGCGCATGATTCAGGAGTTTGCAAGTGGCAAGGTAGCAGGTAACGAATCTCGTTAACCATTAACCATTTACAATTAACCATTAACCATTCCTCAATTTGTGTCATCCAGCTCAAATTCCAGCCCCACCGGTTCCGGCGAGGGAATACTGCCCAGCGCCGCTTCTGTTAACGTGTTCGGTTTGTGTTCTTTCTGGAAGGCGGGCGCGCTGGCCGGGATGTGGTAAGCCAAAATGTTGCCCAATCCTTTGGGGGGCGGTTCATCGGCCAGGGAGATGAGCACCACGCGCCGCCCGGCTTCTTTGAGACGAATCAGGGCGACCATCATTTCTTCGGTGACAACGGCCGTTACCAACACAATCGTACTGGCCCACGGTAATGACGGGCTGGTGCGCAGCATCATGTTTTCGATGGAGCCGGTGGCAAACTCAGTGACGGCGGCCAGCGCTTCCAAAACGTGGGCCAACTGCTCCGGCGAACGGCCCGGCTGCACCCGAATCGGCTGGTCGGAGTTGGGCACGGAGCCGTTGGCGTAGACGCCCACGCCCCAATCTTGCTGCACGCCGTAGTTGGCAATCGACCCGGCCACGCTCACGCCGCGCTCCAGCAGCTCCGGATCAAAGCCCATCCAATGTTTGGCAAACGTGGCCACGTTGAGAAACACGGCAATCGTCATGCCGGTAGACGGATCGTACACTTTGGTTTGGATGTTGCCGCGAACGGCCGTTGCCTTCCAATGCACATCCCGAAAACGATCCCCCGGCTGGTAATCGCGCACCCCTTGCGTTTTAATCGGATCGGTAAACAGACTGCGCAGCACCTTCACGTCGCCAAACGGCTCTTTGGCCGGCAGCCCCAGCTCCTCCAGCGGATAGATTTGCGGGAAAATAATGAGCTGATCAAGGTATTGATGATCGCGCTGAATGGTAAACAGCGTAAAAATATCGCCCGATTCGTAGCTGACCGGACCCAGCTTGTAGTAGCCGCGCTTGGGAAAGCGCAAGGTGAAGTTGCGTTCGGTTTGCTCGCGGCCAGATAGCGAAAACGTGTTTTGCAGCCAATAGCGTCCCGTTATTTCGCTGGACATTTGCGAGATAGCGTGCTCGTTGTCTACGGCAATGGGCAGCTCATCCCGAAATTGCAGCCAGGTGAGGGGCAGCGCCTTGTCGTTGCGCACCGTCACCGTCATTTCGATGGGTTCGCCGGGGAAAACGCGGTTGCGGTTAAAGCGCCGCTCGTATGAGACGCCCAGCAGCGCCAAATTTTTCCAGGTAGTGCTGACCCCCACAATCAGCAGCAGCACCAGCCCCAAAGCCAGCATCGTGGGTTGGCGACCCGCCGCCAGACCGATGATGAGAAACAGCACCGCCAGCGGCACCCAGGCGTCGCTGAAAATGGAGTTTTCCCGCTCACGCAGCACCAGCCCGCGCGCCTGGGCGATGTCGGCCATGTTCGCCTGGCCGGTAAGCGCCGCGCGCATCACGTTTTGCCGCGCCTGCTTCCGCGCCTCTTGCTGGTTCTCACGCACAACGAGGTGAATTTCTTGAATGTTCTCAGTCATTTGTTTTTTTGCCACAGAGGGCACAGAGGAGGAAGAGGAATGGTTTTATTTGTTAAAAACCTCTCAAATCTCTGTGCCCTCTGTGGCTAATCTTTAGCTCTCGACCGGGACGGGGACGGTATCCACAACTTCGCGGATGACGTCTTCCGGCTGGCGGCCGCGCAGTCGGGTTTGGGGATTGACCATGAGGCGGTGGGTGAGCACGTAGGGGGCCATCGTTTTCACGTCATCAGGAATAACAAACTCCCGGTCGCGGATGGCAGCCAGCGCCTGGCAGGTGTGGTAGAGGGCCATCGTGGCCCGGGGGCTGGCCCCCAGCTCAATATCGGCGTGAGCCCGGGTGGCGCGGCAGACGTTGACCACATAGTTGCGCACCGATTCCTCGACGCGGATGGTACGCACCGTTTCCTGCATCGCTAAAATTTCGGTGGGATCGACCACTTTTTGCAGCGTTTCCAGCGGGTCTTGCCGCTCGAAGCGGAGCAGGATGTTATTTTCTTCTTCCGCGGACGGATAGCCGATAGCGACTTTCATGAGGAAACGGTCAAGCTGGGCTTCGGGCAGGGGGAAGGTGCCTTCCAGCTCGACGGGATTTTGGGTGGCAAGGACTAGAAACGGCCGTTCCAAGCGATGCGTCGCAATATCTACCGTCACCTGCCGCTCCTGCATCGCCTCCAGCAAGGATGATTGGGTGCGCGGCGTGGCCCGGTTGATCTCATCCGCCAGCAAAATTTGGGCAAAAATGGGGCCGGGCCGGAATTCAAATTCCTGCTTCTTTTGGTTGTAGAAGTAGATGCCGGTGACGTCGGAAGGCAGCAGATCGGGGGTGAACTGCACGCGGCGGAAGGTGCAGCCCAGCGAGGCAGCGATGGTTTTGGCCAGGGTGGTCTTGCCGGTGCCCGGCACATCTTCCAGCAGCAGGTGGCCGCCGGTGAGCATGGCAATCAGCGCCAGATCAATAATCTCGTCTTTACCGATGATCACTTTCTGGATGTTTTCGCGGAGTTTTCTGGCGGTTTCTGCGATGGCCGTTGTGTCCTGTTCTGCAATCATAAATGTTTCCTTGTGTTGAACAATAGCGAAATGGTGTTTCGCAGCTAATACAAACTCATATCAAAATCGTATCAAACACATTAGCGGACCTGGGTAGACAGAAAGTCCAGAATGTCGATTTTGGTCAGGATGCCCTGTACCTGGTCATCGGTGGCGATGATGACGGCGCTGTGCTTGCTGAAGATGCCCACCAGCGTTTCCAGCGGCGCGCTGGGGCGCACCACCGGCACGTTCGTCTCAATAATGGCTTCGATAGTTTCATCGGGCGAATGCTTGGCGTGGTTGGTGAGCAGGATATGGTTGAGCAGATCGATTTCTGAGACGACGCCGAGGAGACGGCCGTCTTCTCCCAAAACCGGCAGCTGCGACACGTTGTACTGCTTCATCAACGCCACCACATCCGTCATCAAATCCGTCGGCTTGGCCGTGATGATCTCATCGGCACTTTTGGCCGCCTGGATATCGGCGGCGCGGAAATCGACCCAGGTTTGTTCCAGAAAGCCGTTTTCACGCAGCCATTCATCATCAAACACCTTGCTCAAGTAGCGGGAGCCAGAATCGGGCAAAATCACCACCACCACATCATCCTGGCCCAGCTTCTGATCGTGGGCATATTTAATCGCCCCGGCCACGGCCGATCCGCAGGAGCCGCCGCAGAAAATGCCTTCTTCGCGCACCAGCCGGCGGGTCATCAGGAAGCTCTCCTTGTCGTTGACCTGCACCACGTGGTCCACCACGCTCAAATCCAGCGTGCTGGGAAGAAAATCTTCCCCAATGCCTTCTACCTTATATCCTTCGGCTTTGGTGGTGCGGCCGCTGCGGTGCAGCTCATACAAGATAGAGCCAACCGGATCGACACCTACAATCTTAACGTGCGGATTTTTTCCCTTAAGGTAGCGTCCCATGCCGGTGATGGTGCCGCCGGTGCCCATGCCCACAACCAGATGCGTCACCCGTCCTTTTGTCTGTCGCCAGATTTCTGGCCCGGTGCTTTCTACGTGCGCCTGGGGATTGACCGGATTGTGGTACTGGTTGGCCAAAATGGCGTTGGGCGTTTCTTCTACCAGCTTGTTGGCTACAGAATAATAACTGCGCGGATCGTCGGGCTCAACGGCCGTTGGCGTCACCACCACGCGTGCCCCAAAAGCGCGCAGCAGCAAAATCTTTTCCTGCGACATTTTGTCCGGCATGACAAAAATGCAGCGATACCCCTTGATGGCGGCAGCAATGGCCAATCCCACGCCGGTGTTGCCGGAGGTCGATTCGACAATGGTGCCGCCGGGCTTCAGCCTGCCGCTGCGCTCGGCATCTTCAATGATAGCTGGACCAATGCGGTCCTTCACGGAGCCGCCGGGGTTGAAAAATTCTACTTTGGCCAGCACGGTGCAGGGTAAATCGCTCACGACCGAGTTAAGCCGCACCAGCGGCGTGTTGCCGATTGTTTCCAGGATGGAATCGTACACTTCCATCTCTTCTTCTGTCTGTTCAGTTAATAGTTGTTCCATATGGTTCACCTGTGCCTAAATGGGATGTGTGGGAAACGGCCGTTTGCTGCCAGGGCCTATCTATTTTAAAGAATTGCGCCAAGTATACACGAACCCTGCCAGACGATGAAATGTGGCTGCACCGTTTGTTTGGAGAAGTAGCCCCACCTCTGGTAAAATAGCCCGATTACGCCCGATCAACTTCTTGTAAGACAATTCGAGTCTGCTTAAATTTTAAGTGGATGAAAAGGGATTTTGTCGTGTTCTGCGGTCGTGTTGACATCCTGGCGAATTGGCGTCTTCTCTCATTCAATAACAATCTCCACATCACCGAGATCATTACCCTCTGTCTACATTCAAAGAATATTGGCTCTTTGGGATTTCAAGGGGCCGGCGGAAAATGTAGGGTCAAGGCGAACCTTGACCCTACCATCAACCCCACGAATGTCGGAAAGTACCGGAATGTTTATAGGTTCGTGGCCAGTCGTAAGGCTGCCATTGAATCGTTGCTGTATTTGTTGTGGTACGGCCGTTCAGCGATCAATAGATTAACGGTAGAGTAACGATAACCTGCTAACTTACACCCATCTCGGTTCCCAAAAGTAGCAAACAGGAGTAATTATGAGTACAAATACGCGTATCGATCAGGCAGACGCTGCCGGGTTTGAAGTTTCCGGTGTCGATTTGGACAATGTGGCTCCCAACCATACTTTCCAGGCAACGTGGGGCTTTAGAAACAGAGGCAGTACAGTCTGGACGACAGATTATAAATTTTCCTACAGCGGTACTCCCCATTCAGAAACAAAAGATGATCCGCACGCGCCAATGGCGGCCTTTACGGCCTATACCTTGAGCGAATTAGGCGTTTCAGCAACTGTGCCGCCGGGCGACATGGTTCGTCTCACCCTAACAGTGACGGCACCCACAACTCCTGGCGCTCATGCCACTACCTGGCAACTGCAAACGCCGGACGGCCGTGCCTTTGGACCCTTGCGCTGGCTGCGCGCCATCGTCACGGAACAGGCTGCGACACCTGAACCAGAAGCGCCAGACTCATCGGAACCAACCAGTTGGCGAGAGGTAATCTGGCAGATCACCAGCGTTTTTGAATCCGGCGTGCCGGACGGCCGTGCCGACGCCTTCCAGAACGCCGATGCCGGCATTGTCAGTTTTGGCAAACACCAGGCGACGCTGCAATCAGGCAATCTGGAGCGCGTGCTTAATGCTTATTTTCGGCGCAGCAGCTCGCCCGCCAGCCAGGCGCTGCAACAGGAATTTGCCCGGCGCGTAGCGCGAAAGGAAGAATCGTTGCGTCACGATGCCCGTTTCAAGCAGCTCCTGCTGGAAGCGGCCAACGAACCGGCCATGAGCGAGGCCCAGGACGAGATTTTTGCCCAACGCTTTTATGAGCCGGTGGTTGAAGAAGCGCGCCGATTGGGCATTCGCACGCCGCTGGGGTTGGCCTGCCTGTACGATACGCGGATTCAGGGGGGATTGGCGATTGTGGTGACGGCCGTTTCCCAAAAACTATCCGTGCCAAAAGTTGGCGATACCGGTCCGGCTGGTCCAGTAGACGAATCCACCTGGCTGCATACCTTCCTCAATGAGCGCGAAGCGTGGCTCAACCGCCTGGCCGACAAGCGAGAAGCGGAAAACAGAACAACCGATGCCCAGTGGCTGCGCACCTCCACGTTTCGCGTGGTTGAGCTGCGTAAATTGCTGGAGGCCGGTAATTTGAACCTGACTGGCGAATTCACCGTGCGCGGCCAGCT
>CALBTC010000469.1 GCA_937967805.1 uncultured Anaerolineaceae bacterium | reverse complement strand
TTATCTCTGATCTTATGATCTTTTTCTAAATAAATTCTTATGAGATGCTTACAGAAGGGCGCCTGGAAGGGCGACAAACCTTCCGCAGGCTTCATTCATGGCCTTGGTTCTGGCACAAACCTGCGGGAAGTTGGGTTTTACGGAGCAATGGTTACGGGCAGGCGAATCTCCTGGTAGTTTTCGTCGGCGCCGCTGGAGATGGTAAGCAGGGCAGGTCCGGAGGGCGCATCATCGGGCAGTTCCAGGTCGATGGACCAAAGGCCAAACGGATCGGCAAAGGCGGTGCCAGACGTTATAACTTCGCCTTCACCACTGGCAGAATCCAATACAAGCATAATATCTACGGCTCGGTCTGGCACGTTGACGGCCACACCAAACAAGTTGGTTGTGTTCCCTACTGTGAATGCTAAATCACCGGGGTTGCCCAACCGCAACGAAGTGGCTTGCGGATCATCAGCAGCAAGCAGTTGGATGGGAATGAGGGCTTCGCGCCAATCGTCCTCGCCGTATTCGCCCGTATAAGCTACGGCACAGGCCGGTCCCGGCTCTACATTTTGCGGCAATATCACAAAGCCGTACCAACTGCCGCTGGCCAGCGAGATTTTTTGGGCGGCAATGAAGTTGGTGCAATCATCGACCAATACGCCAATGGTGAAGGCGTCGTCGATGAGATTATTGCTGTCTCCCTGCATGAGGAAGGCGTGGCCGGCCACGGCCGTTTCCCCCTCAACTGGTCGGGCAAGCGAGATATACGGCTCGTCGGTGCTGTTGTCGAAGGCCAGCGACACGGGCTGTTCCGCCTGGGCCAAATCGCCCAGCGTTACGGTTAAACTGCCCGGTCCAGAGGCGGATTCGGCCAATGTGGTGGTGAGCTCCCAACTTCCGCTGCTGGTGTCAGGCGTAATTTGGGTAGATACGGCCGTAAACGATCCAATTCTCAGCGTCAGCGTGAGCGGTTCTGTGGTCGGCGGCTGCACCTCCCCGCGAAAGGTCACTTCGCGCCCGGCCAGCAGCGTGGTGACCGGTGCCGGTTCCAAAATGGTGATCGTGTAGTTTGGAATTTCTACGGTGGGGGTCAGGGTTGGCGTTGGCGTGACAACAGGCGTGGGGAACAGCGTCTCTTCGGTCGGCTCTGGTTCAGTGGGCACAATTTCAGTCGTGGGCGTGGCGGGAACGGCCGTTGACGGTTCGTCGGTGGCGGTTTCGGTGGGTGGGATTTGGGCAACGGCCGTTTCTGTAGGAAGCGGCGTCGGGGTAGCGGCGTTCCCACAAGCTATCAACAAAAGCGAGATCAACCCAACGGGCAGAAACAAGAGTACTTTCTTCTTCACGCAAACTTCCTCTAAACCATGCGCTGCCTAAAGCGCTGTGGTATGTAAAAAACGGATGCTTTCGGTTATTTTTTATTCGTGTTGGCTACAGTGAAAATATGCACAAACGCAAATTATAACAAATGCCCGGCGAACAAAGAACGACAGGGCAGCCGATTTAGGCAATCATTCATAATTGTCATCGGGCAGGTGGAACGCAATTTGTTAGCGTTTAAGAAATAAATCGGGTAATTAACCGTGCACCCTGACTTGTCACTCTGAGTGAAACGAAGAATCTCTCTAAGGATAGCATGGCTCAAACCAAGTAAAGCTTGAAGGGATTCTTCGCCAAAAGCGGCTCAGAATGACAATTTATGGGC
>CALBTC010000468.1 GCA_937967805.1 uncultured Anaerolineaceae bacterium | reverse complement strand
GTCGACCGCTCTGCACGGCAAAACGAATCCCCTCTCCGGTAAGCGGATCTATCAGACCGGCGGCATCCCCAACCAGGAAAACGCGGGGCGTTGCACCTGGCTCGCGGCGGACGTACACCGGCAGCGGATAGCCGTGCAGTTTCACGCCGTCCAGGCTGATGCCGTGCCGGGCCATCACCCGATTCAGAGTCGCTTGCAGTTCGCCCGGCCTGGGCTTGAGCGCGCCGATACCTACCGAAAGATGGTCAGCCTTGGGGAACACCCATAAGTAACCCATGCGCACTTCGCCAAAAATGAACAGCGGCGCAGCGGCAAACCGGCGCATAACGGCCTCTGCCACCGGCGCTTCGGCCTCAATGGCCGCTGCCAGCAGTTTACCCCGACGCAAACCTACCGATTTGGCGACAATGGAGCTGGCCCCATCAGCGCCAATGAGATAACGGCCGCTAAAAGTCTGCCCTTTTTTCGTTTCCACCACAACACGGTCAGCCACTTCCTGCACCCGGCATACGGCCGTTTCCTGGCGTACTTCAACCGTGGCGTGATTTAACAAGTGTTGGTCGAATTCCGTCCGCATCACCATGCGCACGAGATGATCGGGCAAAGGGATGGTAACGGTGCGATCCCCCAGGGCGTAGGAAATAGAAGTGACGCGGGATTCAATGACAGGATCAAAAGAAAAGGGGAATTGGGCCAGCAGCGCCGCCGACACCCCGCCGCCGCACGGCTTGTAACGGGGTAGCCTGGCCTTTTCCAGCACCAGGACACGCAGCCCTGCTTCGCTCAAAAAGTAAGCGGTAGCGCCACCAGCTGGTCCGGCTCCAATCACAATAGCGTCGTAAATGGTAGACATAGGTCGCTCCAAATTGGCTGAAATCCTTCATGAGTTTCCCAGGCCGCTTCTTCCCAGATCAAACCTCATTACATTATTATGAAAGGTTTGGAGCAGTTTTCTAGCGCCAAGTGGCGCGTCCAGTTACGGGCAAAATTGCCTGTTCTCGTAACGCAGGCTAGCGGATGGTAGATAACACACCGGTGCCAAGGTCGTTGACCAGGCTGGCCACAGTAGTGTCCATTAAGCTAAACCAGGCGGCCGGCAAAATACCGATCCAGACGATGAAGGTGAGAAAGGCGATGAAGATGGCCAGCTCACGGCCGTTCACGTCCGGAAGCGCCTGGTTTTTAGGATTATCCGACGGCCCCATAAAAACACGTTGGAACATCCACAACATGTACACGGCTGCCAGGATGATGCCCGTAACAGCAAAAGCTGTATAAATCCAGGCATTCGGGCCCAAAGCGGCCGTAGCATCCACAGAACCCAGCAAAATAGTAAACTCGCCGACGAAGCCGTTGAGTCCAGGCAGCCCCATGCTGGATAGGACTACGATCAGCGACATCACGCTGAAGATGGGCATGACTGACCAAAGACCACCATAATCCGCCATCTTGCGGGTATGCCGGCGTTCGTAGAGAACGCCCACCAGGAAGAATAAGGCACCCGTACTCAAGCCATGATTAACACCCTGTAAAATAGCTCCCTCCAGGCCAGTCTCATTAAGGGAGAAAATGCCCAGCATGACGAAGCCCAAATGGCTCACGCTGGAATAAGCTACCATCTTCTTGACATCGGTCTGAGCAAAGCTGACGATAGCGCCATAGATGATGCCAATGATGGCCAGGGCAGCCATGAGGGGTGCATAGGCCTGGGCAGCCTCGGGGAACAGCGGCAAGTTGAAGCGTATAAAGCCGTAGGTGCCCATTTTTAACAAGATACCGGCCAGAATGATCGAGCCAGCTGTGGGCGCTTCCGTGTGGGCGTCCGGCAACCAGGAATGAAAGGGAAAAAGGGGCACTTTGATAGCAAAGGCAAGAGCAAACCCCCAGAAAAGCCACTTTTGCCGATCAGCAAAAGTGTCACGCAGGGCAACTAACTCTGGTACTTCAAAAGTATTGGTGATGATACCTATATAAAGGATGGCCAGCAGCATCAGCAGCGAACCGCCCATGGTGTACAGGAAAAACTTAATCGAAGCGTAAACACGCTTTTGGCCCCCCCAAATACCAATGAGAAAATACATAGGCACCAGAGTAAATTCCCAGAAGATGTAAAAAAGAAATAAATCCTGAGCCAGGAAGACGCCAACCATACCCACTTCAAGTAGGAGCATGAATACGTAATACAGCTTGACTTGAGACTGGATAGTTGACCAGGAAGAAATGATAGCCAGAGGTGTAATGAAGGTGGTGAGCACCAGGAACAAGATACTGATCCCATCTACGCCCAGGTGATAGTAAATATCCCAGGAGGGAATCCAGTTGGCCCGATCTACCATTTGTAAGCCGGCCTGGCTCCGGTCGAAACGGAACAAGATTATCAACGAGATGAGAAAGGTGATAACCGAGGCGGTTACAGCAAGGCGCTTGATCAGGTTGTCAGACTCTCGCCCCAGCGGCTTCAGCAGCAAAATCGCTGTCACACCCAACAAGGGGGAAAAGGTGACCGTGGTGAGAACACTATTCATATGGTTACGCGGCTAGCCCCCGACGAAAGAGCTGTCTATCAACGATTATGGGTCAAATGCCAGCCGCAAAAACCCCAACAGACCAGCAACAAAATAGGTAATAGCGCCAAGGCCACGACAAAAGCTACCGTCCGCCCGAATAAGGGCAAAACTACCAGCGCGATCAGGGGCAACGAACAGAGCCATAACACAATCATCAAGGCCATCGTATCGGAGAACGCACTCAATTTAACGCGCATTGCAACCTCTATTTCATGTTGAATTAACCCAAAGCCCGCTCCAGGTTGAACAACGATGATGAGTCATACATGACAAAAATTATCAAGGGCATTACTTCACTTCTACATCAAAATCCTTGACGGTCCGCCGGGAGGGCTGATTGACTTGAACGGTAATCCGCCAACGGCCGTCCATGCCTAACTCGGCCGTAGCTGTATAACGGCCGTTTTCTTGCATAACCCCTTCATATTCGCCACCCATCCCGGCCATATCCTGATGATTGGTAAAGATAAAGACCTGAGCATCTGTTATCGGTTGCCCTTGAGCATCTTTTACTGTCACAACCAGGTCTATATTGCCAGTTTGCGCTGGATCAGGATTTGTCGTTAGAGAGACTTGAGGGCCACCATCCGCAGGTGTTGGTGCGCCAGCGTTACCATTACAAGCGGCTAACAGCAGTGCCAATCCAACCAAAAAAAGAAGTATGCTGCACTTTGGTCGCATAATGGCCCCTTTTAATCAGCAGCGGTAAATACATCTCTGGCGGGCATGGTTCGCAGGACGTGGGCGCGGTAATCGTGACGGCCGTCATTACCAGATTCGTAAACGGCCGTTATCAGATCCTGAACCGCCACCTTTTCAGGCCGGTAGGCCACCGTTGCCATTCCCCGCTCCAGAAAAATATCGACATATACCACGTCCGGCAGGCGTAATAAACCGTTGCGTACCCGTGCCACACAGTTAGGGCAACCCATTCCGGTCACGCTTAGAAAGGCAACTTCCGCCGCTAATAATGCATTTTTATCCAGGTGCTTCTCAACCGGTTCAACATAACAATTCTCATGTTCAGACATTTCAATGTTCCTTTTGCGTAACGCATCAACATAACGGGCAGGCAGCCTATGTATGTTTCACACATAGGCTGGCGTAATGTTCGCGCCAGCGGGTCAATCGCCTATCTATTAGCTTACTCCATCCTTAACATTCAACGTGAGCGCCAAATGGCGTGTGCTGTGATAAGGCATTTGGCTCTTCCTTTGGTGAGACCCGTTTTGTATAGTTCGTGACAGAATCATAAAGTGAGGCGTGATCCGCATTGGCTGCCATACACTTTCAATTCTTAGGAAGGATTTGCTGAAATGATAACGATCAACACCGATCCCATCATCTTCTCCCTGGGTCATTTTTCCCTGCGCTGGTACAGTCTTATCGTGCTTGGCGCTATTTCCCTTGGCGTGTGGGTCACGGCCCGCGAAGCTGAACGGAAAGGCTTCAGAAAAGAAAATGTTTACGACAACGTCATTTGGGTCATCCTGGGCGGCGTCCTTGGTGCCCGCCTGTTTCACGTCATTGATCACTGGCATGTGTTTCGCACCAATCCCGTACAGGCGTTGTCCGTTTGGGAAGGGGGGTTGGCTATTTGGGGTGGCGTATTCGGCGGCCTGCTGGCAGTCGCATTTTTGGCGTGGCGACGCGGCTGGTACCTCCCACGATTGCTGGATATGGCAGCGCCCGGCCTGGTTCTGGGTCAGGCAATTGGCCGTATTGCCTGCATTATTACGGGCGATGCCATGGGGCAGCCAACGACAGGTCCGTTTGGTTTCGCTTACACAAGTCCGCGGGCCATGGTGCCCCAATTAGGTGTCTATTACGCGCCTACCCCTGTCTACGAAAGTGTGATCAATTTGACTATCTTTCTCCTGCTCTGGCGATTGCGCCGTCGCTCGCTGCCGGATGGCCTGCTGACACTCATCTACCTCATTCTGTACAGTGCCGGGCGTTTTGTTGTCGCTTATACCAGCTCGTACCGCGTGGTGTTAGCGGGATTGACCCAGTCGCAAGTCATTTCCCTGGTTACGCTGCTGATTGTGGCACCCTTATGCTGGCATCTATGGAGGAGTCACACGATCGCTACT